>NZ_JBHXIB010000025.1:0-21501 GCF_042723975.1 Amycolatopsis sp. NPDC058340
CGCGGTCGTCGCCGTCGCGGGCGGCGCGATCTACAACGCCACCGACCCCACCGCCGCCGCCAAAGAACTCAAACACCGCGCCACCCGATAACACCCCCCCACCGATCCGGCACGCGGCGAATCAGGAGAGCGCGTTCATGGCAGCAAACGAATCGATCGGCGAGCTTGCTCGCTTGACCACCAAGCGGCTCCCCGAAGACTGGACGGAGCTGGACGAGCGCGCGGTGGACACCGCGCGCGTGCTGGCCGCGGACGCGGTCGAACACTGCGGGAGCGGGCACCCAG
Source organism: Amycolatopsis sp. NPDC058340 (assembly GCF_042723975.1). Lineage (NCBI taxonomy): Bacteria > Bacillati > Actinomycetota > Actinomycetes > Pseudonocardiales > Pseudonocardiaceae > Amycolatopsis > Amycolatopsis sp. NPDC058340. The sequence goes on from NZ_JBHXIB010000025.1 coordinate 286, forward strand.
GCACGGCCATGAGCCTCGCTCCCGTCGCTTACGCGCTGTTTCAGCGGGTCATGCGGCACGACCCCGGCGACGCGCGCTGGATCGGGCGGGACCGGTTCGTGCTCTCGGCCGGGCATTCGAGCCTCACCCTGTACATCCAGCTGTTCCTCTCCGGCTACGGCCTGGAACTCGACGATCTGAAGGCCCTGCGCAAGTGGGATTCGCTGACGCCGGGGCATCCCGAGTACGGGCACACGGTGGGGGTGGAGACCACCACCGGCCCACTCGGCCAGGGTCTGGCGAACGCGGTCGGCATGGCGATGGCCGCCCGTCGTGAGCGGGGACTGTTCGACCCGGACGCCGAGCCGGGCCGGAGCGTGTTCGACCACCAGGTCTACGTGATCGCCTCGGACGGCGACATCGAGGAGGGGGTCACCTCCGAGGCCTCGTCGCTGGCCGGAACCCAGCAGCTCGGCAACCTCACGGTGATCTACGACAGCAACGAGATCTCCATCGAGGACGACACCCGCATCGCCTTCTCCGAGGACACCGCCAAACGCTACGAGGCCTATGGCTGGCAGGTTCTCACGGTCCACGGTGGCGAGGACGTGGCGGGTTTCCTGGACGCCGTCGAGCAGGCGAGGGCGGAGACCGCGCGTCCCACCCTGATCGTGCTGCGCACCGTGATCGGCTATCCGGCGCCGACCAAGATGAACACCGGCAAGGTGCACGGCGCCGCGCTCGGCGCCGAGGAACTCGCCGCCGTCAAGCGTGCCGTCGGCCTCGACCCGCTGCGCGGCTTCCAGGTCGACGACGAGGTCCTGAACCATGCCCGCGAAGTGGCGGGCCGCGGCCGGGCGGACCACGAGAAGTGGCAGCTCGAGTTCGATGCCTGGGCACAGGCCAATCCGGAGCGCAAGGCATTGCTGGACCGCCTGTCCCGCCGTGAGCTGCCCGCCGGATGGGACGGTGACCTCCCCGGCTGGGAACCGTCCGAAAAGGGCGTCGCCACGCGCAAGGCGTCGGCCGCGGTGCTGGCCAAGCTCGGCGAGGTGCTGCCGGAGCTCTGGGGCGGTTCGGCGGATCTGGCCGAGAGCAACAACACCACGATCAAGGGCGCGGACTCGTTCGGCCCGGCCGAGATCTCCACCGACGCCTGGACGGCTCAGCCCTACGGTCGCACGCTGCATTTCGGTATCCGTGAGCACGCGATGGGCTCGATCCTCAACGGCATCGCGCTGCACGGCGGAACCCGGCCGTACGGCGGCACTTTCCTCATCTTCAGCGATTACATGCGCCCGGCGGTGCGCCTGGCCGCGCTGATGCGGCTGCCCGTCGTCTACGTGTGGACGCACGACTCGATCGGACTCGGTGAGGACGGACCGACCCACCAGCCCGTGGAGCAGCTGGCGTCTCTGCGCGCCATCCCCGGGCTGTCGGTCGTGCGCCCGGCGGACGCGAACGAGACGGCGCACGCCTGGAAAGCCGTGCTGGAGGACATCGGTGGCCCGGCCGGGCTGGCGCTCACCCGCCAGGACGTGCCGACACTGGAAGGCACGTCGGCCGAGGGGGTGTCGCGCGGCGGCTATGTCCTCGCCGAGGCGTCCTCCGGCAAACCCGACGTGGTGCTCGTCGGCACCGGTTCCGAGGTCCAGCTGGCCGTGGAGGCCAGGAAGATCCTGGAATCGCAAGGCTTGGCCACCCGGGTGGTGTCCATGCCGTGCGTGGAGTGGTTCGACCGGCAGGATCGGTCCTATCGGGACGAAGTGCTGCCCGCCTCGGTGCGCGCCAGGGTGATCGTCGAGGCGGGTGTGGCGCAGCCGTGGCACCGGTTCGCCGGTGACGCGGGCGAAATCGTGTCGCTGGAGCATTTCGGTGCTTCGGCGGACTACAAGACGCTTTTCCGGCAGTTCGGCATCACCACCGAGGCCGTGGTCGAAGCGGCGCTGCGAAGCGTGAAGTCCGCGCGGCAGGGCTGACGGGCACCCGCCTGTTTCGGCGGCCCCGGCGGGAAAGCCGGGGCCGCCTGCCTCGTGCTGTGCTCGATGTTCATTCGTTTTCGTGATCAGGGGATAGCGGTTCCCAATGCCGGACGTCTTGAGGGACGCGGCCCCGGTGGGCAATCATTTTTCCGCAATGAAGCGATTCCCTCGAAATGGAGGAAGATCTCGGTGACGCAATCGATTTCGAAGAATCTCGATCCCGGCCGTTTCTCGGACGCGACGCGTGCCGTCGTCGGGGAAGTGGACAGGGTGAGCGCCGGGGTGCACTTCCCGGCCTGGACCCGTGCCGGAGCGTTGTTGCTCAAGGCGCCGAAGGTGTTCACGATCGGTACCGGGCGAAGCGGTCTGGCTCTCCAGATGGCGGCGATGCGCTTCATGCACCTCGGGCTCCCCACCCACGTCGTCGGTGAGGTGACCGCGCCGGCGATCGGCGCACGTGACGTGCTGGTGGCGGCGTCGGGTTCGGGGACGACGGCACGGGTGGTCCGGGCCGCGCAGACCGCACGCGACCAGGGCGCGGACGTGATCGCGCTGACCACGGCGGCCGACTCGCCGCTGGCGAAGATCGCGACCGAGGTCCTCGTCGTCCCGGCCGCGGACAAGCAGGACTTCGACGGAACCGCGTCCGTCCAGTACGCGGGCAGCCTGTTCGAGCAGTCCGTGCTACTGATCACCGACGCGCTGTTCCACACGCTCTGGAAGTCCGGCGGTACCCAGGCCCGCGAACTGTGGCGCCTGCACGCGAATCTCGAGTGACCGGTACCGCGATCTCGTCCTGATGCCACGTCCGAGTAGAGGAGTCCAAGATGCAGCGCCGGAACGAGATCGCACCGCGGGACACCGCCGACATCCACACCCTGGAGGCGGTGGCGCTGGCCGCCACCTGCCGCGCCGCGGTGGCCAGCTACGCCTGGGTGGGACGGCACGATCAGAAGGCCGCGGACGCGGCGGCGACCACGGCCATGCGGGAAGCGCTGGCCGACGCGCCCGGCCGGGGGACCGTCGTCATCGGGGAGGGGGAGAAGGACGACGCCCCGATGTTGTTCAACGGGGAGATCGTTGGCGACGGCCGGGGACCGGACTTCGACATCGCGGTGGACCCGCTCGAAGGAACCTCCTTCTGCGCCAAGGATCTTCCCGGTTCCCTGGCGACGATCGCGTTCGGCGAGGCCGGCACCTTGTGGTCGCCGGGACCGGGGTTCTACATGGACAAGATCGTGGTGCCGCCCCCGGCGAAGGACGTCATCGATCTCGACGACTCTCCCGAGCGCACCTTGAGCAAGGTCGCCCGCGCGCTCGGCAAGAAGGTCTCGGAGCTCCGCGTCGTCATCATGGACAAGCCCCGGCACAAGGACCTGATCGCCCGGGTGGTCGACGCGGGCGCGGCGGTGCAGACCCCGGCCGGGGGCGATGTCGGGGGGAGCCTGGCGGTGCTCCTACCGGGTCTCGACGTCGACCTGCTCCTCGGCGTCGGCGGTACCCCGGAAGGGGTGATGACCGCCGCGGCGGTCCGCGCGCTGGGCGGCGGCATGCTGGGCCGCCTTGTCCCTCAGCGGGAAGAGGAGGCGGCGGCGATCCGCGCGGCGGGCATGTCCGTCGACCGAGTCTACGAACGTGACGAGCTCGTGGCGGGCGACGCCTTCTTCGTCGCCACTGGCGTCAGTGGCGGGCCACTCGTCGGACGGCCGAGAAAAGGCGACGGCGGGACCATCGTCGAATCACTCCTGATCTCCAGGGGCCAGGTCCGGCACGTCACGCACACGATCTTCGGATAGATACCCGGAAAGCACCTACGATCAAGGAGATTCGGTGACGTTGCACCTGGACGACCTCCGCGTTCGCCGCCTCGGCGAGTGCCGTTTCGATTCGCCGTTCTCCGAGATGCTCTCCACCAAGCAGACCTCACCGCATTACGTCGCGGAGGGCGACCGGGTCCTGCTCGAGGACACCGTGTCCATGCTGGCGGGCCACGACCTCCCGTCCGGCGCGGTCCCGAGCTTCGAAGCCGCCGGACCGCGCCGCAAGATCTATTTCGACCCGGCGCGCGTGACCGCGGGCATCGTCACCTGCGGCGGACTGTGTCCCGGCCTCAACAACGTCATCCGCGGTCTCGTCCAGGAGCTCGCCGTGCACTACAAGGTCGAGCGGATCCTGGGTTTCCGGAACGGTCTCCAGGGGCTGACGGCGGAAAACCGCCACGACACCGTCGAACTGACACCCGAGCGGGTCCGCGACATCCACAACGCCGGCGGCACCATCCTCGGCAGCTCCCGCGGCGGCCAGGACGCCGACGAAATGGTCGACAGCCTCGTCGAACGCGGCATCGACGTCATGTTCGTCATCGGCGGCGACGGAGGGATGCGCGCCGCGACGTTCCTCGGCAAGGCGATCAGGGCGCGCGGCCTCGACATCGCCGTCATCGGCGTGCCGAAGACGATCGACAACGACCTGCCCTTCACCGACCAGTCGTTCGGCTTCCAGAGCGCGTTCGCGCGGGCCACCGACTTCATCTCCGCGGTCTCCGTCGAAGCCGCGGCCAGCCCGAACGGCGTCGGGATCGTGAAGCTGATGGGCCGTCATTCCGGGTTCATCGCCAGCTACGCCGCGCTGGCCGCGAACGCCGCGGACATCGTCCTGATCCCCGAGATCCCGTTCAGCCTCGGGGGAGCGGACGGCCTGCTCGCCCACGTCGAGCAGCACGTGCGGACCAAGGGTCACGTGGTGATCGTCCTGGCGGAGGGCGCGGGCCAAGACCTCCTCGCGGAACACGGCCTGCCCGAGCACAACGGGCACGGCACCGACGCCTCGGGCAACGTCCGGCTCGGCAACATCGGCGAACTGCTCAAAGCCAGCATCGCCGGACACCTGACCGCGGCAGGCCTGACCCCCACGATGCGCTACATCGACCCGAGCTACGCGGTGCGCAGCATCGCGGCGAACGCCTACGACAGCGTCTACTGCCTTCGGCTCGCCCACGCCGCGGTGCACGCCGCCATGGCCGGTCGTACCGAAGCCGCGGTCGCGCGCTGGCGCCGTCGCTTCGTGCACGTCCCGTTCTCCCTGATGACCAGCCGCCGCAACCAGGTCGACCCCGACGGCGACCTGTGGATGTCGGTGCTCGAAACCACCTGCCAGCCCGCTGAATTCGGGGTGGCGCCGGACCGTGAGAAGGCTCGTGCGGGCTTCTGCTGACCGGCGAGGCCCGGGGTACGGTGTCGGCCACCCGACCGACGTGAAATTGCCGATCAGTTCCGGGGGCGGACACCAGGATGGGCGACCGAGATGTGGTCTCAGCGCGAACGCGACGCCGTTCCCCAGGGGTTTCCCGGCTACCGGCGGCTGACCGTGCTCGAATGGCTGTGCGGACGGCTGAAGGACTTCCGCCGTTCGCAGGCCGCCCGCCGCGTCCTGTGCGAACACGACGAGACCACGCCACCGTGCTCGATCTGTTCCGTGCGGTACTGGTAGCCGTCAGGTGCGGTCCGGGGCGAATCTGCCGTCCTCCCGGTACAGCCAGTACCGGCGCAGCATGCGCAACACCACGGAGACCTGCAGTGCGGTGATCCCCGGCAAGGGAGCGAGGTCCCTGGTGAGGAAGTCGGCCATCTCGTCCTCGTTCCGGAACACGCCCTGGTGGATGACCGAAGCGGTGCCGGCGACGATCGACACGTACCGCGCCGACGGATGGCGCGCCAGCTCCCCGGCCACGGCCTCGATGGCACCGGGGGCGATGGTCAGCGCGATGACCGCCTCCAGTTCGTAGCCGAGCTGCGCGGGTTCCACCTCGACGCGTGGCCGGACCAGGCCGCGCCGCAACGTCGACTGGATCAGCCGGTAGGCGGTGGACTGGCTGAGGTCGAGGCTCCGGCCCGCTTCGGCCGCGGTGATCCGCCCGTTCCCGGCCAGCAACCCGATGAGACGCCGCTCGTGCGGACCCACTTCGTCGGCGTCGAATCCGGCCGGGACCACCTGTTCGCGCGACAAGATCTTCTGCTGCTCGTCGCTCAGCCGGTGCAGACGCCAGGAGTCGGCCCTGGTCAGCGCCCGCAGCACCAGCTCCGAATGGGTTCCCGCCACGCCCGGCACCCCGGGGATGCGCTCGGCGAGCAGTTCGCGTGCCCCGGCGCGGTCCGGAACGTGCACGGCGAGGTAGACGTCCGACCGGCCCGCCGTCTCCGCCGCGAGCTGGACCTCGGGAAACCGTGCGAGCGCCTTCGCCGCCGAACCGGACGCGCCCGGTTCGGTGGTGACCCAGACATGGCGCGGATTCCCGCGAGCCCTCGCCGTCCACTCGACCTGGCCGATCACCCGGAGGATCCGCTGCTCTTCGAGGCGGACCAGCCGCCTGCCCACCGTGCTGGCGGAGACGTCGAGCGCCTCGGCGAGCGTGGCGACCGAGGCGCGCGGGGCGATCTGCAGCGCCGCGATCAGGTCGAGGTCGGGTTCGGTCAGCATCGGGTGAATGTATCAGTCATCTGAGGTTGTCACGTGACTGATCCGTGCGGAATTCGGTTCAGGGTTGCACTATTCGTTCGCTTGAGTTTGTAATGGGCCTCCGATCAGGAAGGAGCCGCGCCGGTGAGTTCCAGCCAGGCCAGCACGACCTCACGTCCGATGAACCTCCTGCTGCGCGCGCTCGACGGCGTCGAGCGGCTCGGCAACAGGCTGCCGCATCCGTTCTGGCTGTTCGTCATCCTGAGCGGAGTGCTGGCACTGGCCAGCTGGGGGCTCAGCGCGGCCGGGGTGTCGGCGGTGAACCCCGCCACGGGCAAGACGGTCGAGGCGAAGAACCTGTTGTCCGCCGACGGTGTGCGGATGATGGTGACCGACGCGGTCAAGAGCTACACGTCGTTCCCGCCGCTGGGCACGATCCTCGTGGTGATGCTCGGCGTGGCGGTCGCCGAGCGGTCCGGTCTGCTCGCGGCCGTGCTCCGGTCCGGTGTTTCGAAGGTTTCGCCGCGATGGGTGACCTTCGCGCTGGCGTTCACCGGAATGGTGTCCCACGTCGCGTCCGACGCGGCCTATGTGGTGCTGATCCCGTTGGGGGCCTTGGCTTTCCGCGCGGTGGGGCGGAGCCCGATCCTGGGTATCGTGGTCGCGTTCGTGTCCATCTCGGCCGGATACGACGCGAGCCCGCTGATCACGCCGACCGACGCCATCCTGTCCGGGCTGACCACGGCGGCGGCCCAGACGATCGATCCGGCCTATTCGGTCACCCCGCTGGCCAACTACTTCTTCTCGCTCGCCTCGTCGATCGTGCTGGCCGCCGTGATCACGCTCGTGACGGAGAAGGTCCTGGCGCGGCGCGCCGAGGCGATGCCCGTCGACGACGACGCCGAGGAGGACGATCTCGGCTCGCTTCAGCTCAGCCGGCAGGAACGACGGGGCCTGCTCGCCGCGCTCATCGCGCTGGCCGTCTTCGTGGCCGCACTGGTGCTTGCCGTGCTGCCCGCGTCGTCTCCCTTGCGCGGCAAGGGCGGAAGCATCATCGAGTCGCCGTTGCTGACCTCGATCTCGATCTTCCTCGCGCTCGGTTTCCTGGCCGCGGGCTGGGCCTACGGGAAGGTCGCCGGGACGGTGACCAGCAGCCGCGACATCCCGGGGTTCATGGCACACGGCTTCCGCGAGATGGCGCCGATCCTGGTGCTGTTCTTCGCCATCTCCCAGTTCCTGGCCTACTTCAAATGGACCGGCATCGGTGAGATCACCGCGATCGACGGCGCCGGTCTGCTCAAATCCGCCGGCGTCTCCGGACCGGTCATCATGCTGGGCATCCTCGTCGTGGTGACCCTGGTGAACCTGATCGTCACCAGCGGCTCCGCCCAGTGGGCGCTGATCGGCCCGGTGTTCGTGCCGATGCTGATGCTGCTGGACATCCCGCCGGAGACCACGCAGGCGCTGTACCGCATCGCGGACTCGTGCACGAACGCGATCACCCCGATGAGCCCGTACTTCGTGATGGCGCTGGGTTTCCTGCAGCGTTACCGGCGTTCGGCCGGTATCGGCACGCTGTTCTCGATGACGGTCCCGCTCTCGTTCGCCCTGCTGGTGGTGTGGACGTTGCTGTTCTTCGTGTTCTGGGCGTTCGGCATCCCGCTCGGCCCTGGCGCCCCCGTTCGGTAGAAAGGATTCTCTTGTCACACACGGATTGGTCCCGCCAGGCTCTGCCTGCCATGCTCGACGATCTCCGGAGCATCGTCGAGCTGGAGACGCACAGCTACGACAAGCCGATGCTGGACAAAGGCCTCGACACCATCCGGGCCTGGGTCTTCGACCGGCTCGGCGCACCCGATACCGAGGCCCGCCACACCGACCCGGTCCGCGGCGACGTGCTCGAACTGGGCTACGCGGGGACGGCGCCGGGAACGGTACTGCTGCTGAGTCACTACGACACCGTCTGGCCGACGGGCACGCTCGACGGCTGGCCGTACACCGACGAGGACGGCCGTGTCACCGGGCCGGGCGCGTTCGACATGAAACTCGGCCTGGTGCAATCGGTCTGGGCCCTGCGGGGCCTCCGCGAACTCGGCCTTCCGCATCCGTCGGTCAAGTTCCTCTTCAACGGCGACGAGGAGATCGGCAGCCCCCACTCACGGCCGTACATCGAAGCGGCCAGTGAAGGCGCGCTGGCCACCCTCGTCTTCGAGGCGTCGCTGGACGGCAAGCTGAAGACCGCGCGCAAGGGGGTCGGCCTGTTCGACGTGACCGCCACCGGCGTCGAGGCGCACGCGGGCCTGGACCCGTACGCGGGAGCGAGCGCGATCCACGCCCTCGCCGGGATCGTCGGGCAGCTGGCGTCCGCGGGCTCGCGCGAGCTCGGGACCACGGTCAACGTCGGTACCGTCTCCGGCGGTACCGGCCGGAACGTGACCGCGGGCCGCGCGGGCTGCGGCGTCGACGTCCGGGTCGCCGAACCGTCCGAAATGGACCGGATCGACAAGGTGTTCGCCGGTCTGGAAGCCGCCGACCCCCGCGTGACGATCGCGGTCGAAGGGGAGTGGAATCGACCGCCGATGACCCCGAACGACCCGTCGCGGGCACTGTTCGCGACCGCGCGGAAGGTGGCCGCCGAAGCGGGCTGGGAGCTGGAGGAGACCGCGGTGGGCGGGGCGAGCGACGGCAACTTCGTGTCGGCGCTGGGCCGCCCGGTGCTCGACGGCCTCGGTGCCGTCGGAGGCGGCGCCCACGCACGCGACGAGCACATCCTCGTGCGGCATGTCCCGGAACGGACGGCACTGGCGATCGGGCTGATCGCGGCACTCACCTGACGAGGGCCGCGCGGGCGTGTTTGCCCGGCCCGTCCGCGGGTACGCCGGAGTCATGTCGGTCACGTATCGCGCGTTCGCCGACCGGCGCATGGCCGGGCGGCGGTTGGCTCGCCTGATCGGGCGGCCGGATTGGCCGGATCCGGTGGTGCTCGGTCTGGCGAGAGGTGGTGTGCCGGTCGCCGCGGAGGTCGCCGCCGAATTCGGTGCGCCGCTGGACGTGGCCGTGTCCCGCAAGATCGGCGCGCCCGGCCACCCGGAGTTCGGCGTGGGCGCGGTGACGGCGGACGCGCCGCCCTATTACGACAGGTACACGATGCGCAGGCTCGGGCTGAGTCCGGCCGACCTGGAGCGAACGTGCGAAGCCGAGCGGGCGGAGGCGCGCCGCCGTCTCCGTCGCTATCTCGGCGGTCGTACGCCGATCGCGACGCGGGGCCGGGACGTGCTGCTGGTGGACGACGGGCTCGCCACCGGTGTGACGGCGACAGCCGCACTGCGGTCCCTGCGCCGGGAGGAGCCGCGCCGGTTGGTGTTCGCCACTCCGGTGTGCGCCGTGCGGGCACCCGAGATGCTGCGCGACGAGGCGGACGACGTCTTCTGCCTGATCGAACCGGAGCAGTTCGGCGCGGTCGGCCGCTGGTACGAGGACTTCTCGCCGACCAGCGACGAGGAAGTCGTCGCGCTGCTCGGGTTTCGGTGACCACCGCGCGTGGTACTCCAGCCGTGTCAGTTCGGGAGCGACGCCATGACCGGACGTGAGCAGTGATGTCGTCAACGGAATCCACAATGGACAAGGGAGCCGTCGTCGCGGGCTATGACGGCTCCGAAGAGGCGCGGAAGGCCGTGCGCTGGGCCGCGGGGGAGGCCGCCGCCCGCGGGCGCGGGTTGGTCGTCGCCCATGTCGTCGGGTTCCCGCCGGTGCCCGAAGCCGTCCCGGGCGGCGGGGCTTGGCCTCGGCCGGGGTTCCTCGAAGCGGGTCAGGAAACGGCGCAACGGCACGCCGAGGCCATGCTCGGGGACATCGCGCAGGAATGCCGCCGGACCTGGCCGGAGCTGGCCGTATCGACGCGGCTGTTGTCCGGCCGCGCCCCCGACGAGCTGGCCCGCGCCGCGGAGAACGCGGATCTGCTGGTCATCGGGTCGTCGGGGCTCACCGCGCTGCCGAGGCTCCTGGTCGGCTCGACGGCCAACCAGCTCCTGCACGACTACCACCGGCCCATCGTGGTCGTGCGCGACGGCGAGGAACCGGCGGCGGACGGCGACCGGAAGGTCGTGGTCGGCGTCGACGGATCCGAGACCAGCAGGGAAGCCATCGGGTTCGCCTACGACTTCGCCGACCGGCACGACCACGCGCTGGTGGCCCTGCACGTCTGGTCCGATCTCCCGCTCGAAGCGATGGCGGTGACGCCAACCGAACACGACAGGGAACTCATCGAGGAACGGGGGAAGCCCCTGCTCGACGAAGCGCTGGCCGGATATCGGGAACGTTATCCCGACGTCCCCGTGCACCGCGTGATCGCGGTCGACCGGCCCGCTCACGCGCTGGCGGAGCAGGCCGAGGGTGCCGCGCTGCTCGTCGTCGGCAGTCATGGCCGCGGGCTGCTGCGCCGTGCTCTCCTGGGCTCGGTCAGCCGCGCCATGGTCCATCACGCGCCCTGTCCGGTCGCCGTGGTCCGTCACCACAAGGAGCGCCACGGCGACTACCCGAAGACGCGCGGATGAATCCTGTGGGACCGGGTGAACGAGCAAGTCCACGCTTCCCGGTGGCAAGGCCCCGGTGACGCTGCCCGCCGCGCCGTCCCGTCGACAGAATCGGTCATGAGGTTCATTCGCCGTCTTCTGACCATCGCCGTGGCCACGGCACTCGTCACCTCGCCTCCCGCCTTCGCGATCGGCACGCCGAGGCTGCTCATCGGACAGGACTTCCCGGACCCCGACATCGTCAAGGCCGGCTCCGGTTACTTCGCCTTCTCCACGAGCACCGGTGCGGTGAAAGTGCCCTACGCGCACGCTCCGGCGCCGGAAGGTCCCTGGCGGGTGGCCGGTGACGCCCTCGCCGCCGTACCGAAGTGGGCGAAACCCGACGGCGGGTTCTGGGCCCCCGATGTGACCCGGCTTTCCGACGGTACGTTCGTGCTCTACTTCTCCGCGGCGGTGGCTCCCGGCGGGGAGATGTGCATCGGCGTCGCGACCGCCGCGAAGGCCGAAGGGCCGTACACGCCCGCCGGGGACGGGCCGCTGATCTGTGTCCCCGGCGACGGCGGTGACATCGACCCGCAGTCCTTTGTGGACTCGGACGGCTCGCGATACCTGCTCTACAAGAGCGACGGCGCGGCGGTCGGGCCGCCGGCCGCGATCTGGTCCCAGAAACTGCTCGCCGACGGGCGGACACCCGCCGGCCCGCGGATAGAGCTCCTGCGCGCCGATCTCGCCTCGGAGAACGCGGTCGTCGAGGCGCCGTCGGTGGTGAAGACCGCGAGCCGGTACTTGCTGTTCTACTCCGCCGACACGTTCCAGAGCTCCGGCTACCACACGGGATATGCCTCCGCGCCCGCCCTGAGCGGGCCGTTCGTGAAAGCCGGAACGCCGTTCCTGTCCACCGAGCTGCTCGGCGGCAAGGTCGACGCGCCCGGTGGCGCCGACGTCGTCGACGGCCACATCCACTTCCACGGCTGGCTCGGGGGCGGCCGCACCGCCCGCGGGATGTACCAGCTGCCCATCGGATTCCCGGACGACGTTCCCCAGCTGGGCTGACAGGGTTTCGACGCCGTCGTTCGGGTACCCGACCGGGAAGACCGACCGAAGGAGCACCGGCGATGACAGCCCAGCCGCCCGATCCGGAACCCGAGCGAACCCACCGCGAACCCGGCGGTGGTGTCCCGCCGGGCGACACGCCGCCCGACTCGGCTCAGACGTCCGGACTCTCGCACCCGCAACCGATGCCGTCGAAGGCGATGCCTGTCGCGTGGCTGGTCCTCATCGGCGTTCTCGTCGTCTTGGCGAGCGGCTTCGTCGTCGCATTGGCGCTGGGGTGGCTCAAACTGGGCTGACCCTTCAGCGTGCGGCGGACAGGATCAGGTCGAGGTAGCCGCGCGAAGCCTGCCGCCAGGATTCCAGTTCCAGCTTTTCGTTCGCCGCGTGCATCTGCCGGGGATTTCCCGGGCCCCAGATCACGATCGGCGCACCGCCGACCGACCCGGCCAACGCCGAGGCGTCGGTGAAATAGGTGGCGGCCGGTGCGATCGCCTGGCCGGAGAGCAGCTCGGGCAGGCGCTCGGTCCGGATGGCGGGCAGATCGAGGTCCACCTCCGCGCCGATGTCCGGATCGAGCGAGGAAGCCCAGGCGATCGCCGGCGCTCCACCGTCCACAGTGCGCACATCCAGCGTCAGAACGGCCGACGCGGGCACGATGTTCGTCGCGGTCCCGCCCTCGAAGGTGCCGACGTTGACGGTTTCCTCGCCCAGATAGTCGTCGGCGGCCAGCGGGAGGGAATCGAGCGCGCCGAGGGCACGGTCGGCGAGCAACCGGATCGCGTTGCGGCCGAGCCTGGGCGTGGAGCCGTGGGCCGCGAGCCCTTTCGCGGCCAGCCGCAGCCAGGTGGCGCCGCGGTGTCCGAGTGAGACGCGGTTCCGGGTCGCCTCCGGCACCACGACGATCCGCGGCGTCAGCTCCAGCGAGGCGGAAGCCTCGGTCGCGCCCCGGCAGCCGATCTCTTCGTCGCTGGTGATCAGCACCTGCGCGCCCGCACCGGCTTCCGCGGCGTTGCGCAACGCGGCCAACGCGGCGACCAGCCCGCCCTTCATGTCGACGCTGCCGCGGCCGTGCAGGAACTCCTCGTCGACGTCCGCGGAGAACGGGGCGCGTTCCCACAGCGCGGGGGAGCCGACGGGAACGGTGTCGATGTGGCACACGAACAACGGCCCTTCGCCGGAATCGGTGCCGACCAGTACCCACGGTCGTCCGGCGGTGGAGCGTCGCAGCACGCGTACGCCCGGAGCGGCGGTGGCGTACGAGACGGCCAGCTCCTGCGCGGCGGCCTGTGCGGCGCTGTCGCCGGAGGTGGTGTCGTGGCGCACCAGATCGCGCAGCAATGCGAGGGCTTCGTCGGTCATGCGGGGTACTCCTTGGTCGATTCGCGGACGACGAGCCGCATGGAGAGCACGTGATCGCCCGCGTCACGGCCGGCCGCGAGACGGGTGATCTCGTCGACCGCCTTGCGGGCCATCTGCTCCGTCGGCTGCGCGACGGTGGTCAGCCGCGGCGACGTCCATTCGCCGAGGGTGATTCCGTCGCAGCCGATCACCGAAAGGTCTTCCGGCACCGAGACCCCGGCGCGGCGGGCCGCTTCGAGCAGGCCGACCGCGGCGATGTCGCTGGCGGCGAACACGGCCGTCGGCTCCGCACCGGTCCGCGCCATATGGGCGAAGAAGTTCATGCCGAACGCCGAGCTGAAGGCGCCGCGCACGATCATCGCTTCGTCCGCCTCGATCCCGTGCGTCTTCAGTGCGGCCCGGTAGCCGGCTTCGCGCTGGTCGGCCGTGCGCAGCCCGGCCGGTCCGCCGACATGGGCGATCCGCCGGTGGCCCTGGGAGATCAGGTGGGTGGTCGCCTGGAAGGCGCCGCCGAAACCGTTCGCGGTGACCCGCGCGATCCGCGGCCCGGTGGCTTCGACGTACTCGTCGAGGAAGACCACCGGGAAATCGCCTGCCGTCCGGCTCGTGAAGGCTTCGTTGGTGGTGTTCATCCCCAGGTAGATCAGCCCGCCCACATCCGGCACCCGCATCAGCCGCTCGACGGCGGCACGCTCCCGTGACGGCGAAGACCCGGTGAGCGCGGTGAGCACGTCGACGCCGTCCGTCGCGGCTGCGTCGACCACCGCGTCCGCCAGCGTGGAGAAGTACGGGTTGTCCAGCGACGGGACCACCAGGCCGAGGCTGAGGCCGGTCACGGGTTTTCGCACGGGCGGATGCCCTTCGGCCGACAGCGCGGCGTCGATGCGCCGGGCCGTCTCGGAGGCGACGTTGAGCTCCCCCTTGACGTACCTCGACACCGTCGAGACGGCCACTCCGGCCTCTCGGGCCACCTTCGCCAGCGACATCCGGCTCCTCCCCGTTGAGCGTTGACGGCGACTGCGACCGCATCTTATATTGGCGCCGTTGCGCTATGTTGCGCAACACAAGCAACGCACGTTCGCCCGAAGGAGTCGTCGATGGTCAAGGTCCTGCTAGCCGGGGAGTCGTGGGTCAGTGCGACGATCGACCACAAGGGATACGACCCGTTCGCGCACACCCAGGTGGAGATCGGGTGCGAGCGGCTGCTGGCGGCGCTGGCGGCGGAAGGGGTCGAGGTGACTCACCTGCGTTCGCACGACGTGGCCGAGAAATTCCCGCAGACGCTGGAGGAACTCGACGCCTACGACGTCGTCCTGCTCTCCGACGTCGGCTCCAACACGCTGCTGCTGCACCCGGACACGTTCACCCGCGGCCGTCCGACGCCCAACCGGCTCAAGCTGCTGCGCGAGTGGGTCACGAACGGCGGCGGCCTGATGATGGCCGGCGGCTACCTGAGCTTCCAGGGCTTCGAGGGCAAGGCCAACTACCACCGGACGCCGATCGAGGAGATCCTCCCGGTCGACATCGACCCGTACGACGACCGCGTCGAGACGCCGGAGGGCGTCCGCGCCCACGTCGTACAGCCCGGGCACCCGGTGGTCGCCGGGCTCGACCAGGACTGGCCGATCCTGCTGGGCTACCAGCACACCACGCTGAAGCCGGACGCGGAGCTGCTCGCCACCGTCGAAGGCGACGTCATGCTGGCCGCGCGCCGGGTCGGCCGCGGCCGCACCCTCGCGTTCACCTCGGACATCTCCCCGCACTGGGCTCCGGAGGAGTTCATGGACTGGGAGGGCTACCGCAAACTCTTCGCGCAGGCGATGTCCTGGCTCGCCGGACGCGAAGTCTGAGCCGCGCGCACTCGGGATCAAGGAGGATTCGATGAGTACGTCGTCACCCACCGGCCGCGCGGCCTCGGTCGTCGTGTTGGCGATCGCGACCGTCTTCGCCGGAATGCTCGGCCCGTTGCAGTCGCTCGTCAACGGCCATCTCGGCACCGCGCTCGCCGACGGGCACGCCGCCGCGCTGGTGTCCTTCGGCACCGGCCTGGTGCTGATGCTGATCATCGTGCTGGCGCGCACCCGGACGCGCGACGCGTTCTTCCGGCTGCCCGGTCAGCTGGTGCGCGGGGAGATCCCGCGGTGGAACTTCTTCGCCGGTCTGTGCGGCGCGGTGATCGTGCTTTCCGAAGGTGTCACGGTGGGTTTCCTCGGGGTGGCGATCTTCCAGACCTCGCTGATCTCCGGCATGGTCATCTCCGGCGTGGTGTGCGACCGCCTCGGCGTCGGCGTCCCGTTCAAACAGGCGATGAGCGCGCCGCGCGTGGCCGGGGCGATCCTGGCCATCTGCGCCACCGTGCTGGTGGTGTCCCCGAACTGGTCGGCCCCGCACATGATCGCGCTGGCGATCATGCCGTTCGTCGGCGGCCTGCTCGCCGGCTGGCAGCCCGCGGGCAACTCCGAGGTCGGTCTGCTGTCCGGCTCGATGTTCGTTTCCATCACCTGGAACTTCCTCATCGGCTTCGTGGCGCTCGGCCTCGTGTACGTGGTGCGGATGGCGGTCTCGGGCGCCCACTTCACGCTGCCGGGAACGTGGTGGATGTACTTCGGCGGCCCGCTTGGTCTCATGTCGATCGCGTTGATGGCCTTGCTGGTGCGTGGGCTGGGACTTCTGCTGCTGGGGCTGGCCTCGACGGCCGGTCAGCTCATCGGCTCGCTGCTGCTCGAACTCGTCGCTCCCGCGGCCGGGTCCAGCCTGCACCTGGTCACCGTCGTCGGCGCGTTCGTGGCCCTGGCGGCCGCGGCGATCGCGATGATCCCGTCCCGGCACACGGCCGAACCGGCGGTCCTCGCCCAGCCCGCCGAGGTGCGCCGTGGCTGAGGTGCGCGGCGTTCTCGGCGCGGTCGACGCGGCGGACCTCGGGCTGGTGCTGCCGCACGAACACCTCTTCAACGATCTGTCCTCCGTGGTCGCGGAACCCGCTTACTCCTCCACCCGGCGGCTCGCCGAGGCGGAAGTGGGGCCGGGCCTGCAGTTCCTGCTCCGTCAGGACCCCTACTGCTGCGCCGACAACGTGGCGGCGAAGGACCTGGCGAGCGTCGTGCGCGAGGTGACCGCGTTCGCGGCGGCGGGCGGCGGCACGCTGGTCGACGCGACCGGCAGCGCGGCGATCGGCCGGGATCCGCTCGCCCTGGCGGCGGTTGCCGAGGCCACCGGGGTCACCATCGTCATGGGCACCGGTGCGTACCTGGAGAAATTCGAGGGGGAGCGCATCACCGCGGTCACCGTCGACGCGCAGACCGAGCACATCCTCGCCGAACTGGACGAGGGCGTCGGCGAGACGGGGATCCGGGCCGGTGTCATCGGCGAGGTCGGTGTCTCGCCGCTCTTCACCGACGGGGAGCGGGCCTCCTTGCGGGCCGCGGCGCTCGCGCAGGCGGCGCGGCCGTCCGTGGGGCTGAACATCCACATGCCCGGCTGGCAGCGCCGCGGGCACGAAGTGCTCGACCTCGTACTGGGGGAATGCGGTGCGCTCCCGGCCAAGGTGGCGCTGGCGCACAGCGATCCGTCCGGTGATGACCCGGGATACCAGCGCGGGCTTCTCGACCGCGGCGTGCTGCTGGAATTCGACATGATCGGCCTCGACATCTCGTTCCCCGGCGAAGGTGTCGCGCCGACGGTTTCCCAGACCGCTCGCGCCGTGGCGAGGTGGGTGCACGAGGGCTTCGGTGACCAGATCATGCTGTCGCACGACCTGTTCCTGAAGCAGATGTGGACGCACAACGGCGGCAACGGGCTCGTCTTCGTGCCGACGATCTTCGCCGATCTGCTCGAAGCCGAAGGAGTGCCCGCCGAAGCCGTGGCCCGGCTGATGCGGGACGTCCCGGCCCGGTGGCTGACCGCATGAGCCGCGCGATAGCGGTGGTCGCGTCGCTCAACGTCGATCACATCGTCCGGGCGCCGCGTATCCCGGAGCCGGGGGAGACCCTGATGGGCTTTTCGGCGAGCCGGGAGCTGGGCGGGAAAGGCGGCAACCAAGCGGTCGCCGCCGCCCGGCTCGGCGCGGAAGTGGCCGTGATCGGCTGTGTCGGCGAGGACGAGGACGGCGACGAGTACCTGGAAGCCCTGCTCGCCGAAGGTGCGGACGTGACGCACGTGCGCCGATCCGCGCTGCCCACCGGCCGGGCGGCGATCACCGTCGACGCGGAGGGCGTCAACTCGATCGTCGTCGTGCCCGGCGCGAACGCCGACATCCCGGCCGCGGCGGCCGAGGCGGCGATCGGCGAACTGCCGGGGCTTCGGGTCGTCGCGGGCCAACTGGAGGCCGCGCCGGATGCGACGGAACGCGCCTTCGCGGCCGCTCGCGCACGTGGCGTGCTGACCGTGCTCAACACCGCGCCCGCCGGCGACGCGGCCGGGAAGCTGCTGCCGGTCAGCGACGTGGTGGTGTCGAACGAAATCGAGTTCCGGCAGCTCACCGGCCAGGATCCGTTCGACGGCAACGGTTTGCGGCGCGGCGGTGCCGACTTGTTCGCCGCGGGATGCCGATGGGTGATCGTGACGCTGGGGGCGGCGGGCTGTGCCGTCCTCGACTCGTCGTCGTCCACGCACGTCCCGGCCGTCGCGGTACGGGCGGTGGACACCACCGCCGCGGGAGATTCGTTCGTCGGCGCGGTCGCCGCCCGCCTCGCGGAAATCCCCGGTGAGCCGACGACCGCGGATGTGGTGGCGGCTTGCGGTTTCGCGGCGAAAGTGGCCGCTGTCGTGGTGACGCGGCACGGGGCGCATCCCTCGCTGCCGACCTTGGCCGAGGTGGTCGACGCTCACCGGTAGGGCACAGCGCCGGTACGTGAGGCACAGAGGCGTTCTCCGGAGCAGACCGGGGTCGTGAGACCTGGCTCTTGACTGTCCACAAGGGACACAAGTCGAGACGCCGGTGCCCGATTCGGGCGGTTTGCGTCTTGGCGAGGGGGTCGTGAGTGTTTAAGGTCGTTCTAACCCTCTTTACCACTCACGACCCCATGAAGAACCGCACATCGTGCACAAATAGGACACCGCCTCGTCCAGATCCGTCCTATGTGGACACTCGATGCCCGTGCCCGCCCTGTCAACGTTCGGAACCAGGCCTGCGCTATCTCGACTTTGCCGGGACTCTGGCGTCCAGCGCGGTGTAGGGGTCCTTCGCGCGCGGCTGCTGTGACAGCTGGTGCGCATGGGGTTGTGGCGTTCCGCAAGTCCGTGAAGGCCTCCTTGAGGGACCCAGAGTCCCTCAAGGAGGCCTTCACGGACGGGCTTCGATTTCTCGTCTGCGCCAGTGTCCAATCGGGCGCGGGACTGAGTAGTCCCGGTTCGTCCTGACGACCACACCCGCCACTCCTTCATGTGAACGACCCGTCCCCGGCCGTCACACAGGGAGCGCCTGACGCCACCATCCGGATGACCCTCCCCGCCGGCCCGCAACCTGCGCGCGTGAAGATCCGCCGTGGGCCGAGTTTGACACGGAGTGACTGTTAGCGTGCGGAGAGAAGTCGTGATCTTGGAAGTGGAGGCATGCGATGAAGCGTCTTGTCGCCGCGGTGTTGAGCGCGGCATCCGTGGGAGCACTGCTGATCGTGCCGAGTCCGCCAGCTCAGGCGGCGGCGGGCAATGTGGTGGTCTTTTCAACCGAATTCGAGCGCCTGGACACCTACCGGAATCCCGAAGGCTGTAACAAACTTCCCATCGCCGCACACGTTTTGGTCAACCTGAGCTCGGCGGAAGTGGTCGTTCACGGGGATCCGTTCTGCCTGACCCCGGGATTGACGGTCAACCAGGGGTTCGGCTCCCACGTGGCACCGGGCAGCGGCTCCTTCTCGGTCAACCGTTGATCGTTTCGTGCGACAAAGAGACTGAGAAGGCTTACGTGTCTGTCGACGTTGTCGTTGTGGGAGTCGGCTACGTCGGGCTACCGCTGGCGGAGGCCATCGGCGGGGCGGGGTTGTCGGTGATCGGCTACGACACCTCGCCTCGGGTGGCCGCCGAGGTCGCCGCGGGCAGGCCGCATGTCCCCGACGTGTCCGCGAGCCGGTTACGGGCCATGCGAGAGAACGGTTTCACGGTGACGACCGATCCTGACGTCCTCGGTGGCGCGGAGACGATCGTGCTGTGCGTGCCGACCGGATTGACCACGGCGGGCGGACCCGATCTGGCCGCCGTGCGCTGCGCGGCGGCGACGGTCGCCGAGCGATTGTCGCCGGGAATGATGGTGATCATCGAATCGACGAGCTTCCCCGGCACCACCGACGAGATCATCCGGCCGATCCTGGAAAAGCACGGCCTGACGGCGGGAACCGATTTCTCGCTCGCTTATTCACCCGAGCGGGTCGATCCCGGGAACAGACGGTTCGGCATCGGGAACACGCCGAAGGTGATCAGCGGGCACACCCCGTCCTGCGCGAAGCGTTGCGCGGAGTTCTACGACCGTTTCGTCGACACGGTGGTGATCGCGCGTGGCACCAGGGAAGCGGAGATGGCCAAGCTGCTGGAGAACACCTACCGGTACGTGAACATCGCGCTGGTCAACGAGATCGCGATCTTCTGCGACCGGATCGGCGTCGACGTGTGGGACGTGATGCACTGCGCGGCGACCAAACCGTTCGGCTTCACGCCGTTCGCGCCGGGACCGGGGGTCGGCGGGCATTGCATCCCGGTCGACCCCAAATACCTGCTGGACAAGGCCGAACGGGAGGGCGCACTGCTCGGCGTGGTGCACGCCGCCCGTCTCGTGGACGACCAGATGCCGGAGCATGTGGTCGGACGCGTTGCCCGGCTGCTCGCCGAACACGGAAAGCCGTTGCGTGGCGCGAAAGTGCTGCTGCTCGGTGTCTCGTACAAGGCGGACGTGCCCGACACCCGCGAGTCCGCCGCCATCCGGATCGCCCTTCGGTTGCGGGCGCTCGGGGCGGCGGTGTCCTACCACGATCCGGTGGCGGAGGCCGTGCCCGAACTGGGGCCGCCGGTGGCCGATCTCGACGCGGCGCTCCGCACCTCGGATGTCGCCGTCCTGCTGGTGGCGCATCGCGCCTACGACCACGCCCGCCTGGCCTCGACGGCCGGGTTGTTGTTCGACGTGACGGGACAGGTTCCCGGAAAGGAGGTCGTCCGTCTCTGAACGTTCCGCCCGCACACCGCAGTTCTTCCGATCTTTCGCGAAAAGGAGAGTGCACGAATGACCACGGCGATCAAGAACGACCGGCTCAAGAAGCGTTTCGAGAAGTGGGACGTCAACGGAAACGGCAGGATCGAGAAATCCGACTTCGAGGCCGAGGCCACGAGGATCATCGGCGCGTTCGGCGAGGACCCGGCGTCGCCGCAGGCGCGAGCGGTGAAGGACTCGTTCGTGACGATGTTCGAGTTCCTGGCGGACAAGGCGGGTGTCGGCCCGAACGGCTCGTTGAACGAGCGGCAGTTCACCGAGGTGATCGAAGCACAGATCTTCCAGGAAGGCGACGCGGGATTTTCCCGGGTGGTCCGCCCGACCATTTCGGCGATCGTCGGCCTGTGCGACACCGACGGCGACGGCGAGGTCGACCAGCGGGAGTTCGCCAAGTGGCTGGACGCCATCGGTGTCGAAGCCTCGGCCGTCGCGCCGGCTTTCCGCGCCATCGACGTGAACGGCAACGGAAAGCTGACCGTCGACGAACTCGTGCACGCGGTACGCGATTACCACCTCGGCAAGAGTGACGTGCCGCTGCTGGGCAAGTGACCGCGCGGTGGGGGGGGGGGGGGCCCCGCCCGGGGGGCCCCCACCCCCCGCCCCCGCCAAACACCCCCCCCCCCCGCGGGAAAGCCCAAACCGAAACCGGGAGCCGCCCCCC
>NZ_JBHXIB010000025.1:21511-80297 GCF_042723975.1 Amycolatopsis sp. NPDC058340
CGTGCCGGGTTATGTATATAACCACCTCGCATTGTGTTCGGGGCCGGGGGGGGCAACGCCCCCGCGGGGGGGTGTGGGGCCCCCCGGCGCGGGGCCCCCACACCCCACCGGCCCCGGAAACAGACCTCCCGCTCCGGCTTCAAGCCGATCCCTTCACCGGTGACCGGCCGCTCGGTGTGGATGAGGATGTTGTAGTGGTTGGGGAAATGGCAGCCGTCGAAGCCGAGCACGGTGCCGACGAGTTCGCCGCCGATCCACACTTCGTCGCCCCTGTCGATCACGCCCGCGCGGGCTATTTCGGCGAAGCCGAGGAAGCCGACGTGGTCGATGCGTGCGCCCGGTTCCGTGTCGTCGTGGCTGGTCGTCACGAGCTCGTGCACCTCACCGGCGCGAACGCACCGGCTGGCGAACGGTTCGAGGCTCATGCCCCGGTCGTCACGCCGATGCACCAGCACCTTCACCACCGTGCCGGTGATCTCCCGTTTCGGCCCGTCTTCCCGCATCGTTCTCCCTCCGATAACAATCGTCCACAATGGACAGAGCGGTCAGGCCGTTGTCGCGCCAGGACCCGCCCTTGCGCACGGCCTCCTCGAACTCGTGCAGCAACCCGTCGTATTCGTGCCACAGCGATTCCTTGAACCCCGGGTAGCCGTCGAGCAGGTCGGCGTACCGGACCGTGCCGTCCGCCAGCCGGACCTCGACGTCCTTGACCTCGCCGGGAAACGACCAGTCGAGTTCGACGACCGCGCGTTCGAGCTCCAGCGTCGCCTGCCGGTCGATACCGTCCGGGTCGCGGCGGATCCGGACGTCGCGCGGCGTCAGCGTGCCGAGGAACAACTGGACGAGGTCGAGCGCGTTCGGTCCGTTGTCCGCCACGCATCCGCCGCCGCATCGCGTCGCGTCGAGGTACCAGCGATCACCGCCGACGTGCTCTTCGATCCGTTCCAGGTAGCGCACCCTCAGGGATTCGATCGGTGGCCCGCCCGCGATCTTCTCGCGCAACGCGCGCACGTTGCTGTTGTACCTGCGGTGGAAGGCCGTGAACAGCGCGACATCCCGCCGCGCCGCTCGCGCCACGAGGTCCTCGCCGTCGAGGAGGCTCGTGGCGATCGGCTTCTCCACGCACACGGGCAGACCCGCGTCCAGCACGTCCCGGCAGACGGCGGCGTGCACGTCGTTCGGCGCCGTGACGATCACCGCGTCGAGCCCTCCGGCGGCGAGCATCTCCCGATGGTCCCGGTAGCCGGGCACGGGGATTTTCGCAACGACCGCCGGATCGAGATCGCAGACGGCCGCGAGCCGGAACGACGGAGACCGTTCCACCGCGGAAAGGTAGAACCGCGAGATGACACCGAGCCCCACGACACCGACCCGGATCATCCCGCCGTCCTTTCCGCCGCCGTGCGGAGTTCCCGGTAGACCGCGTCGGCCACGGGCACGCCGTGCGCACGGTGGTGGGCCGCTCGCTCACCCTCGTGCCAGCCCGGATAGACGACCGGGGCCGCGGGATCGCGGGCGGGCCAGCCCCGCACCGCGGTGAAGAGGGCGGACGCGTCGGCGGCGAATCCGGTGCGCAGAACGTCCGGGGCGATCGCGAGCACCAGTACGCCGATGTCGTCGTCGCGGTTCCCGTCGGCGGATGTCGCGCCGAGCATCGCACCGGGTACCAGGGCGCCGAGTACCTCGACGAGCAGGCCGAGCCCGAATCCCTTGTAGGCGCCCGTTTCGGGAGCGCCGCCCAGCCATTGCAGATGGGCTTCGCCCCGGTCGAACGCGGCCGGATCGGTCACCGGCGAACCGTCGTCGCCCGCCAGCCAGCCCGGCGGGATCTCCCTGCCTTCCCGTGCCGCGGCGCGGATCCGGCCGGTCGGCACGACGGTGGTGCTCATGTCGAGGACGAACGGATGCGCGCCGCCGGCGGGACAGGCCAGCGCGAGCGGGTTCGTGCCGAGCATCGCGGCCGTACCGCCGGGCGGCGGGGCGATGCGCTGGCCGCCGCAGTTCGACGCGACGAGGCCGATCATGCCGTGGGTGACGGCACGCGCGGCATGATGACCGGCGCAGCCGATATGGGTCGCGCCGCGCAGCGAGACCATGCCGATGCCGTGCCGTGAAGCCCTGGCGCAGGCCAGTTCCATGGCCTGCGAGGCCGACCACAACCCGAGGGTGCGGCGGGCGTCGGCGAGGACGCACGCGCCGAGGTCGGTCTCGACGGCCATGTCCGCCTTCGGCTCGGCGCGTCCTTGGTCGAGCAGCGGCAGGTACAGCCTGGTCAGGTTCACGAGACCGTGCGAAGTCACCCCGGTCAGGTCGCCGTGGCACAACGCGGCCGCGGCGATCGCCGCCCGGTCTCCGGGAACGCCGCGGTCCTCGAAGACCCCGGCGACGAGCGAAAGCAGAACGGGATAGGGCACCAGCACGGTCATGCTCCTCCGTCGCGGCAGAACCGCACGACGATCTCTCGGACGAGATCGCCGAACCGGTCGAGTTCTCCGGCATCGGCGTATTCCCCGCGCGAATGCGCGTTGTTCGCTCCCAGCGAACCGGGACCGAGAACGGCCGTCTTGGTGCCGGGGACGCCGGTGAGCCACAGGGCGTCACACGTGAACCCGGGTTCGTCGTCCGGCCATCGGGGGACGAACGCGTCCAGCAGCGGGATGTCCTGCGCCGGTAGCGCCGGCAGGTCGCGTTTCAGCCAGCGCAGGCCGGTGATCGTCGCCGCGTCCGTCGCGGTGCGGGCGAAAACCGGGGACCGCCGGAACCGGGCGCCGAACGCGGTGACGCCGGTCCTCAGCCCGTCCTCCAGCGCCGAGGCCATCTTCGCCGCCGCTTCTCCGGAGTCGTAGGGAATGTTGAGCAGGAGTTCGCCACGGCCGTACACCCGGTTGTGCATTCGCCCCGTGTGCAGGCCCGCGACGCAGACCTGGCCGTGCTTCGGCAGGTCGTCCGCGAGGTGCTGGGCGAGGAAACCGAGCAGGACCGTCGCGTTGTGACCTCGGTGCGGCTCGTCGTCGATGGCGTCTTCGCCGTCCACCCGTACGCACGCGGTCATCGACGCCGAGCACCGGGGGAGGTACCGCAGTCCGGTCGGCTCGCAGAAGATGTTGAGTTCGCCGTGGAATCCCGCTTCGACGAGCGGCCTGGTCCCGAAGGTGCCCATCGCTCCGCCCTCCTCACCGGAGACGGCCTGGATGAGGACACCGACGTCCCGGCCCGCCGACGGCTCCGTCGCCAGTGCGGCCCGGACACCGGCCAGCAGGGCCACCGCCGGCCCTTTGGCGTCGATCGCGCCGCGGCCGACGAATCTGGTCCCGTCGAATCCGGCCGGTTCGAACGGGGCCACCGTGTCGAGGTGCACGTTGAACATGACGGCGGGGGAGGCGGGGCCGATCCGCAGCACGAGACTCGGCTGGCAGTCGAGGAATCCGGGCCCGGTATCGCGGAGCACGAGGGGAACACCCGGCCGGTCCAGCACCGACGGGTCCGGGGCGGCGAACCGCAGGACGTCGAAACCGATGTCGGTGGCGGCGTCGGCGTAGGTTCGCATCGCCTCCCACAGATGGACCTCACCGGCCGTCTCCAATGGCCCGGCCGTGGGGAGGCTGAGCAGCTTCAGCAGCAGGCTCCGATCCCCGGGAATCACCGGAGCAGCCCGGCCATCGCCCGGCCCGCCGCGACGAACGTGTCCGCCGCGCCGTCCGCCAGCACCCCTTGTTCGTGCGGTGTGATCGCGAGATGCGGTTCCAGTGCCCAGGCACCTCGGTATCCGTTGGCCCGCAAGAGTTTCACACAGTCGGCGACCCGCGCGGAGCCCTGGCCGGGGAGCGTGAAGCCGCGCTCGTCGGCGTCCTTGACGTGCACGTGTTCGACGTGGCCGACGATGTCGGCGAGCAGGTCGAACCCGTCGTAGCCATGGGCGACGCCGTTTCCGGTGTCGAACAACAGCTTCAGCGCCGGGCTCGCGACCTCGTCCAGCAGGTCGAGCATGCGCTCGGCCTTCGTGCCGGCCCAGCCCGAGCAGTTCTCGTGGAGCAGCGTCACCCCGTGCGCCGCGGCCCGTTCGGCGAGGACGGTGATCCTCTCGATGGCCAGTGCGCGCCAGGCGTGATCGCTCAGTCCGCCGTTGGGATAGGACATGATCCGCAGATAGCCGGTGCCGATCGCTCGTGCCCGCTTGGCGAGCACGTCGAGTTCCCTGAGGTCGTGCCGGAAATCGGTGCCCGCCGGACGGGACCAGCCACCGATCCGGGACGCCAGGCAGACCACGCGCACACCGCTGTCCGACAAGGCGGCCGCGACGGCGTCGAACCGTTCGTCGCTCAGGTCGGCGACGGCTTCCCTGTCGACCGTGCGCAGTTCGATCGCCTTCCAGCCCAGTGCGTCGAGCACCGCGAGCTGGCCACCGATGTCGTATGCCGCCTCGTCCGTGATGCCGGCGAGCACCGGGTCATCCGGCATGGCTCGCCACCGCGTCGGGTCCGGGGCTGGTGACCGGTTCCGCGCAGATGTTCTTGGCCACCGACAGCAGCCGCACCACCTCGGTGGCGAAGGTGAACCCCTGGGTCTGTTCCCCGTCCAGCTGGAACTTCCGGTATGCCTCGGACATCCATTCCGTCATGGCGTCGTCCCGCAGCACGACGTGCTCGGATCGCCCGTTCGCGCGCAGCGTCAGCTGCGAGTGATGGTCGTCGCCGCTCACCGCGAAATGCCCGACCGCGCCGCCGTGCTCGAACTCCACGGTGACCCGCCGCTCGCGGACGGGGGAGGTGAGATCCGAGCGGATCTCGGTGTGGACACCCGAGTTGTGCCGGAGACCGACGACGGCCCCGCCCATCCGCGGGCCGATGTTGCCCTCGACCTCGAGGTCGGTCCCGGACGCGTGGGTGACCCGCGCGGCGCCAGCGAGCCGCAACGCGAGCGCGACACCGTGCGGCAGTTCGACGTCGAAGGCGGTCGGGTGCCCCGGCCGCACGAGCGACCGGCGGAATCTCGGCTTGTTCTGCACGATGTCGATCGATTTCGCGGCGCCGAACCGGCCACCGCGGATGAGCCCGACCAGCCGCGCCGTGAGGCTGCTGGCGAGCCAGGGTTCGACGACCTCGACATGCAGTTTGTACTTGCGGCGCAGGCGGACGATCCTGGCGAGGTCGTCGATGTCGGTCGTGAGGGGTTTCTCCACGATCACCTTGCGAAAGCCCAGCGCGGCGAGATCGGAGAGCACCGCGAGACGCTGGGTCGGTGGCGTGCAGACGTGCACGATCGTGTCGGCGGGAGCCAGCCCGTCGGCCGCGGCGTGGAGGGTCGGCGCGACCACGAGACCCGGCCGCGAGACGACGGTCTCCCTCGGTTCGCAGGCCACGATGGGATCGTCGTCGAAGAGCTGTGGGGTCCGTTCACGGAGTTTGGCCAAGACGGGGAGATGCAGACCCGCGCCTGCCCTGCCGAGTCCCACGACGAATGATCGCACTGGCGAGCCCGCTCCTCGAGTTTCGCAATGAGAAATCCATTGAGAAACTGACATCGCCAAGATCAACTGTCAACAGTTCGGCCACGGGTTGACCAGGAAGTGCGAACGTGGGCGGACGAGCGGATTTCCTGTCCTACGCTCGGAAACGGTTCCTATGCCACCGGAGGTGGGTACGCTGTCGGTGTCTTTCTTCAATCAATCGGCCACATTCGAGCGAACGTGGGCCGGCACCAGGCGACATATTCTGGACGTCATCGAAAATGGCAAGTATTCGCACGGTGCCAAGGTGGCCGAACTCGAACGGGCGCTGGCCGCGTACACCGGTGCGAGGTTCGTCGTCGGGGTGAACAGCGGAACGGACGCGCTCGTCCTGCTGCTGAGGGCGGCGGGTCTGGAGCCCGGCGGGGAGGTGATCGTCCCCGCCTTCTCCTTCGGGGCATCGGCGACCTCGGTCGTGCTCGCGGGCGGCACACCGGTCTTCGCCGACATCGAGCCGGACGGGTACGGCATCGACCCCGCCGCGGTGGCGGACGCCGCCGGAGAGCGCACCCGGTTCGTCATGCCGACACATCTGTTCTCGCGGCTCGCGGATATCGACGGTGTGCTCGACGTCGCGCGACGTCTCGATCTCACGGTGGTCGAGGACAGCGCGGAGGCCATCGGCATGCGTCACCGCGGCACGCACGCCGGCCTGTTCGGCGCGGGCGGGGTGCTGTCGTTCTTCCCGACGAAGACGCTGGGCGCGCTCGGTGACGCAGGGGCCGTGCTCACCGGCGACGCCCGGATCGCCGCGACCGCCGACGCGCTCCGCCACCACGGCCGCTTCGGCGGCACGATCGCCGACTTCCCCGCGATCTCGACGGCGACCGGCCTGCCCGGCGTGAACAGCAAGATGGACGACATCCAGGCCGCCGTCCTGCTCTCGAAGCTCACCACGCTCGACGGCGACATCGCCCGGCGCGCGGAACTGGCGTCCCGCTACGGCGAAGCGCTCGCGGGCGTGGCCGGTGTGCGCAAGCTGCCGGAGATCCGGCCGGACAGCGTGTTCTACGTCTACGTGGTCGAGGTCGACGCGAGGGACGAGCTGGCGGCGCACCTGTCGGCGACGGGGGTGGAGACCGAGATCTACTACCCGGCCCCGCTGCATCTGCAGCCCTGCTTCGACGGCCTCGGCTATCGGGAGGGTGATTTCCCGAACGCCGAGAGCGCCTGCCGTCACACTCTCGCGCTACCGCTGTATCCGGACATGCCCGCCGGGGACTGCGACC
This sequence comes from Amycolatopsis sp. NPDC058340, assembly GCF_042723975.1. Classification (NCBI taxonomy): domain Bacteria; kingdom Bacillati; phylum Actinomycetota; class Actinomycetes; order Pseudonocardiales; family Pseudonocardiaceae; genus Amycolatopsis; species Amycolatopsis sp. NPDC058340. The sequence continues at coordinate 28,247 of NZ_JBHXIB010000025.1, forward strand.
GGGTCTGCGCCGCGATCCGCGGTTTCTACCACGGGCGGCGAGGATGACCCTGCCGTTCTTCCCGACGGATCTCTTCGACGACGACCGTGCCGAACTGCTGGACATCGTGCATCGGGTCGGCGTCGCACCGGAGCAGAAGTTCATCCTCGGCGAGCGCACGGCCCGCTTCGAAGCGGCCATCCGCGACTCGGTCGGCGCGGCGGACGCGGTCGCTTGCGGCAGCGGAACCTCGGCACTGACGCTGGTACTGCGCGCGATGGACGTCGGTGCCGGGGACGAGGTGATCGTGCCCGCCTTCGGATGCGCTCCGCTCGCGGCCGCACCCGCCCTGCTCGGCGCGACGCCGGTGTTCGCCGACATCGATCCGTGGACGATGGTCGTCGATCCCGCCGAGGTCGCCCGGCTGGTCACCCCGCGCACCAAGGTGATCATGCCGGCGCACATGTTCTCGGTCATGGCGGATATGCCGGAGCTGCGCCGGATCGCCACCGAAGCGGGCGCGCGGCTGCTGGAGGATTCCGCGGTCGCCCAAGGCGGGATGCTCGCGGGCACGCCCGCCGGGATGTGGGGCGACGCCGGTGTCTACTCGTTCGTGCAGGTCAAGACGTTCGGGATGCCGGGCGAAGGGGGAATGGTCGTCACCCGGGACGCCGGACTCGGCTCGGTGGTGCGGATGCTGCGCAACCACGGCCAGGACGGGAAGACCAGGTTCGTCTACCAGCGCATCGGCTACAACAGCCGGTTCGACGAGATCATGGCGGAATTCCAGCTGTACCGGCTCCCGGCGTTGCCCCAGCGGCTCGAACGCCGGGCACGGATCGGCGAGTACTACACCGGACGGTTCGCCGAACTGGCGGGCTGCGGTGTGCTCGCGCCTCCTCCCGCGCGTGACGGCCGGTGCTACTACGTCTATTCGCTCCTCAGCGAGCGCAGGGACGAACTCCGCGATCATCTCGCGGCGCGAGGGATCGGCTCGCATGTCTACTACCCGGCGCCGTTGCCGAGGCAACCCGCGTTCGCCCCCTACACCCGGCCGGGTGATACCTGGCCCGCGGCGGAGCTGGCCGCGCGGCGGACGCTGGCCATCCCGATCTACCCCCAGTTGACGGACGGGCAGGTGGAACGCATCGCGGACGCGGTGTGCCGATTCGCGAAGGAGCCGTGATGCAGCAGGTCACCCACACCCCCGCGCCGAGCGAGGTCGCCGACGAGTGGCGGAAACGCGCGGAGCGCGCCGGGCTGACCCGGGTCATGCGCGCCTCCCAGCCCGCCGAACTCGCGGCGGCGACGACCGCCCGCACCATCCGGCTCGTCACGGGGTTCCTGGAATCACTCGGCGAGGTGGGTTCCGCGCTGGAGATCGGCTGCGGGATGGGCAGGCTCACGCCGTCGATCGCGGCGCACGCCCGTGCGCTGACGGCGATCGACATGACCCCGCGGATGCTCGCGCTGGCCAGGGCGAACTGCGCACATCTGTCCACAGTGGACTTCGTGCGGACGACCGTCCAGCGGCTTCCCTGGAAGGACAAGCGGTTCGACGTCGCCGTCTGTGTGTGGGTACTGATGCACGTCCTGGACGACGACGAGATCGCCGAAGCGTGCCGGGCGATCGCCGCGGCGGCGCGGCATCTCGTCCTGATCGAGTACGAGGAAGCGGAGATCCCGGTCGGCCGGTTCTCGAGAGTGCGGACGGTGGAGGAGTACTTGGCCCTGCTCCCCGGCTCCCGCCTGCTCGAACGACGTGAGCTCGACTATGGCGGAGACCGGTCGTTCGCCGCGCTGATCGCCTTGGACGAACCGCGATGACCACCCTCGCCGTCTCCCGTGGCAAAGCGTATTTCAGGCTCGCGAAACTCGACATCGTCGACTACTACCTCGGCGTGGTCGTGGTGTGGACGTTGCTGGCATCGATGTCGAGGTTCGACCCGGGCGTCTTGGCGACCGTCGGGGTGTTCCTGCTCGGCGAGGTGTTCGTGATCGCGGCGATGGTCGCGCTGGACGATCTCACGGGTTACCGGGACGGCAGCGACATCACGAACTACTCGCCGGACGACGCGCGGCGAAAGCGGTACCGGAAGCCGCTGGTGGCGGGAACGCTGAACGAGAACCAGGTGCTGCGATTCGCGTGGGCGACCGGTGTCGTCGGTGCGGCGCTGTGGCTCGCGGCCGTCGCGATCGCGCCGCACCGTCCCTTGTGGACGGTCGGGCTGATCGTGGTCACCTACTTCTTCTCGTTGCAGTACTCGTGGGGGGTGAAGCTCAGCTACCACGGCTTCCAGGAGTTCTTCATCGCGGCGCTCGGCTGGGCGCTGGTCCTCGCGCCGTACGGTCTCGCGACCGGCGAGTTCACCGGGTTCGCCCTCGCCCAGGCACTGCTCTTCGGCCTGGGGCCGCTGCTGTTCGGCGTCTACTCCAACACCAACGACGTCGACGGTGATCGCCGGGTCGGCAGGCCGACCGTGGCCGCCTTGACTTCGGCGCGGGGCAACATGTTCTTCGTGATCGCCGTGTCGGCAGCCGAACTCGCCCTGATCCTCGCCGTCCCCGCGCTCGGTGGCCCGTGGTGGTTCCCTCTCGCGCTGGTGCCCACGATCGTGGCACGCGGATGGCAGGTGTGGCTCGGTTTCGCGCTGGGGGACATCCTGCGGGCGCGGATGCTCGGCATCCGGATCCACCGGCTCACCGTGCTGACGCTCGTCCTGGTGAACCTGGTGGTGATCACGTGACCGATGTCGACGTGGCGGTCGTGGGCGCGGGTGTCGCCGGGCTCACCGCCGCGTACGAGCTGGGCAAGGCCGGACGTGAAGCGCGGGTTTTCGAGGCGGCCGACGTGGTCGGCGGCCGGATGACGACCCTGCGCGAGGACGGCTACCTGATCGACACCTGTGCCGAGCAGATGGCCGAGCGGGGTTACGAGGAGACCTGGCGGCTGCTGGCGGAACTGGGCGTCGATCCCGCCGCCGCGCCCCCGATCGGACGGGGCATCGCGATGTGGCGAGGCAGGGCCAGGCCCGGCGTCGCGCAGACGCGGGGGCTGGTCACCGGAGCCGGGTTGTCCCTCCGGGCGCGGCTGGACGCGGCACGGCTGCTCAGGGGGACTTTCGACATCGAACGGCCGGAGCATTCGAGGCTCGGCGAGGCCACCGTCGCGGAGTTCGCCGCACCGCATCACCCGGATCTGCTGGATTACCTGCTGCAGCCGGTCGTCTCCGGCTTCTTCGGCTGGGATCCGGCCCGGTCCGCCGCGGCGCCCTTGCTGGCGCTGCTCACGGCGGTGGGGCCACCGCCGACGTGGCGGGCGTATCGCGACGGGATGGACACCTTCGCCCGTGCCCTCGCCGCTAAAACGGACGTCACCACGGGTTTTCCCGTCGACGAGATCGTCGACGACGGTTCCTCGGCGCGCGTTCGCGGCGGCGCGTGGGAGATCAGCGCCCGAGCGGTCGTACTGGCCGTACCGGCTCCGGTGGCGGCCCGGCTCCATCCCCGGCACGGTTCGGCCTTTCTCCGCGAGTGTTCGTTCACGCCGGTGGTCAAGGCGCATCTGCTGCTCGATCGCCCGCTCGGTGGGCCCGACTACGCCTTGGTGGTGCCGACCGCCGAGAACGGCACGGTGTCCACGGTCATCTTCGACCATCTGAAACATCCCGGCCGCGCGCCGGAAGGGCGCGGGCTGGTCACGCTCATGGCCCATCCGGCCGTGGTGCCGGAGCTGCTGGAAGCCTCCGACGAAGCCGTGGCGAGCCGGTTGACCGGCGCCGCCGAACCGCTCGTTCCCGGTCTGGGATCGGCGACCCGCCGCGCGATCGTCCGGCGGGTACGGCACGCGTTGCCCGAAGCGACGCCTCGGGCGCTGGCCTCGCGTTCCGGGTTCGAGGCAGGCCTCGGTCGCGGCGTCGTCGACTACGCGGGTGACTGGGTGTTCCTGAGCCCGTGCAGCGAGGCGGCCGTCCGCTCCGGTGTCCGGGCGGCGCTACGGCTGGCCGTTCGCCCGGCGAAGGAAAGGGCCCGATGAAGCCGCACGACATGGGCACGTTGTTCGACGAATGCGCGGGCTCCCGGACGTGGGTGTATCTCGACCGGCCGTTCGACATCGCCCCGGAGCGCGGGACGGCCTACCCGGTCGCCGGGCTCGCCAGGCTGGTCCGGGACGCCGCGGGATGGTTGTCCGAAGCCGGGGTGGGGCCGGGGGACCGGGTGGCCATCGTCAAACGCGGCCACTGGGACTACGACCTGCTCGCCTGCGCCGCGGTCCGGATCGGGGCCGTTCCGGCGAAGCTGTCCGGCGCGCTGCCGGACGACACCGTGGATCTCCTGCTGCGCCGTCTCGGCCCGGCGGTGCTGGTCACCGACCGGCCTTCCCTGCGGGCGGACCGGATCCTGCGCGTCGAAGACTTCGCCGCCGCGCCGCCGCCCCCGGTACACCGCAGGCACGCCGACGAGCCGCTGCTCGTGTGCCACACCTCGGGGACGACCGGGACACCGAAACTGGTGGTCCACACGACACGGACGATCATCGACCGGCTGGCGCGCCCGGAGGCGATCCGCTGGCCCGTCCTCGGTGTCCGGAGGGACGACGTGCTGGCCAACGCCAGCGCGTACGCGCACGGCCGGACCTTCTGCTGGACGGCGTCGGCGTTGTGCCTCGCGCCGCGGGAGATCGTGATCCTGAGCGACCCCGCCTCGGCACCGTCGATGTTCGGCCGTCATCGGCCGACCGTCATCGAAGCCCTCCCGTCGGCATACGTGCGCTGGCGGCCACTGGCGAACTCGCCGGGGAACCCGTTCCTCCGGGTGCGGAGATTCGTCAGCACGTACGACGCGGTGCACCCGCCGGTGATCCGGACGATGCTCCACGCCAGCGGCCGGAAGTGTCCACTGTGGATGCAGGGCTGGGGTCAATCGGAGACGGGGCCGCTGTCGTTCCGGTTCTTCACCAGGCGCACCGCGCACACCACCCGCGATCTCGGCAGGCCGTTGCCCGGCCTCGCCCGGCTGCGGGCCGTCGACCCGGAGACCGCCGAACCGGTGCCGCGCGGCACCGCCGGGCTGTTGCTGGCCCGCACGCGCGCGCGATGCGTGGCGTACGTGGGTGAACAGGACCGATGGGAGGCCAAGGCGTACGGGCGGTGGTGGAACACCGGTGATCTCGGCGTGGTGGACCGCGGTGGCGCGGTGACGCTGCTCGACCGCGAGGTCGACACCGTGCCGGGGATGAGCTGTCTCGCCGTGGAGGACGCGATCGAAGACCGTCTCCCGGACATCGCCGAGTGCGTGGTGCTCTCCGCGGCCGGGCGCGCGCCGATCCCGGTCGTCGTGACCGACACGGGGCTGGACGCGGCGGAGTGGAGGAAGGCGGTGCTCGGCCTGCCGCCGCTGGGGGAGCCCGTCGTGCTCTCGTGGGACGAAGTCCCGAGAACCGGGACGGGGAAGGTACGGCGCCTGGAACTGCTGGCGCGGCTGACCGGCACGGCCGAAACGAACGGTTCGGGAAGGTGGACGTGAGCACGGCCTACGCGTTCGACAACGACAGCGGGCACGCCGTCGAGCAGCATCGATGTCTTTCCGCGGCGTACGACCCCGTCACCTTCGCGCGGCTGGCGGGGACCGGCGTCGGGGCGGGCTGGTCCTGCCTCGAAGTCGGTGCGGGTGGCAGCGGCGTGGCACAGTGGCTCGCCGCGCGGGTGGCGCCGACCGGCACGGTACTGGCGACCGACATCAAACCCCACCACATCGCCCCGGCACCGGGATTGACCGTCCTCCGGCACGACGTCGTCCACGATCCCTTGCCACGGGCCGGGTTCGACCTCGTCCACACCCGGTTGGTGTTGCAGCATCTGCCGGAACGGGAGGCCGTACTCCGTAAGCTCGTCCGCGCGCTGAAACCGGGCGGGTGGATGCAGATCGACGAGTTCGACATCTCCTACGGTCCGGTGCTGCTCGCACCCGGCGTGCGGGCCGCGAACCTTTACGAGAAGTTCCTCGCGGCCAAGGAAAAGGCGTTCACCATGGCGGGCGGGGACGGCACGTGGGGCCGTCGCGCCGCCGCGTCCATGGCCGCCGCGGGTCTGGCCGACGTCGATCCGGTGCCGTCGGTCTTCCCGTGGCGGGCCGGTTCGCCCGGTCTGGAGCTGCTGATCCATCACACACACCACCTGCGGGACCGGTTGATCGCCGCGGGGATGACCGACGGCGAGCTCGCCGAAGTGCGTGCGGTCATGCGGGATCCGGGGTTCCGGGCGTCGTCGTGTGTCGTGTATTCGGTGCTGGGCAGGCGTCCGGAATGAGCACCGCGCTGGACACCGTGACCGTGGCGGGGCCACTCGACCTGCCGCTGGCCGGCGAGCTCGACGTCCAGGCCGCCTGCGGGATCATGCATGTGCACGGCCGGAGGTTCGGCGAGCCGACCCGGCTCGGTCTCGACTACGCGTCCATCGTCGCGGCCGAGCTGTCGGCACTGGGCGCCGTCGCGCTGAAGCTCGCGCGTGGCCGGGGCATCCCGCTGCGCGGTGTGTCCACTTCACTGGCGCAGGCGGCGTTGCTGGCGATCTCTCAGTATCTCGCGGCGGCGACGACCGGGGACGAACACCACGAGCCGTTCGTCCCCGGCGGGCCGCCTTTTCGTTCGGCCGACGGCGTCCCGTTCGAGATCGAGACACTCGAACCGGCGGTCTGGCAACGATTCTGGACGAAGCTCGGAGTCGGTACCCGAGCGATTTCGAGTGGCTGGCATCCGTTCATGCACCGCTTCGCGACCGCGACCTGCCCGCTGCCGCCACACCTGCCGGAGGCGCTTGCGGCACGGCCGATCGGAGAGCTCGAACAGATCGCCCTCCTGACGGGTATGACGCTGGTGCGGACGGCGGAGCGGCCGCTCGACCGGGCTCCCGCGTTCGTCGTGCGCGGGGAGGGCCGCGGGTACCGTCCGGTGCGGGCGGTGGAGCCGCTTCCGTTGTCGGGCTTGGTCGTACTCGAATCCTGCCGCCGGGTGCAGGGCCCGCTCGCGGGTCACCTGCTCCGCCTTCTCGGCGCGACGGTGCTGAGGATCGAGCCGCCGGGCGGCGATCCGCTGCGGTGGGTTCCGCCGATCGCAGGCCACACCTCGGCCAGGTTCCGTGCGTTCAACGACGGCAAGGAGGTCGTCGAAATCGACCTGGGCACACCGGACGGCAGGCGGCACCTGCTCGACCTCGCCGCCGCGGCCGACGTGTTCCTGCACAACTGGGCCCCGGGCAAGGCCGAACAGTGGTCGTTGAGCGCACTCGACCTCGCGCGTGCCCGGCCGGGGATCCTGTACGCGCACGCGTCGGGCTGGGGGACGGAACTGGGGCCGGAACCACCGGTTGGCACGGATTTCGTCGTACAGGCCTACGCCGGGGTCCCGCCGTCGCTGATGACGATCGTCGACGTCTTCGGCGGAGTCGTTTGCGCGCACGGGATCGTGACGGGTTTGGCCCAGGGTTCCACGCGGGTCGCGTCGTCGCTCCTGTCCGCGGCGTACCGGCTCAACGCGGGCGCCCGCCGCCGATGCGACCGTCCCTTGTCGGTGCCGGTATGCGACGACCTCGCGGCACTCGCCGCTGACCCTCGGTTTTCCCCCGCCCTCATCCGGGCCGACTGCGCGCTCGTCGCTTCACCGTGGGAATTCACGTCGTGATCTGGGTGTCGGAGACCGGAGTGGTCCTGCGTGACCTCGTGCCCGCCGGACTGCGCCGCGAGTGGGTCCACTGTGGACACTGCCCGGACCGCGACCTGTACTCGTTGTTCCGCGACCGGGTACGCGAACATCCGCTTCGGACGGCCGTGATCGACGACGAGGGCGTGCTCGACTACACGACGCTGGACGTCGCGGTGCGGGGGATGGCCGCCCGGTTGTCGGCCGCCGGATGCGGTTCGGTGGAGATCGTCGGGGTGCGGGAACCCGACGGACGGGACGCGGTGGTCGCCGAACTGGCGATCCTCGCGCTCGGTGCCGTGGTGCTGCCCTTGCCGCGCGGGGCGGACGGTCTCCTCGAACGCGCCGGCGTCCGGTTCGTCGTCGAGGGCGGAAGAGTGTCGGGTTCGGCGAAACCGAGCCGCGTCGCCGACGTCCACCCGGACGCTCCGGCCCGGATCCTGGTGTCGTCCGGCTCGGAATCTGAACCGAAGATGGTCGCCTACTCGCACAATGCCTTCGCGGGCGGCCGGGCCAACTACGTCCGTGCCGTCCACGGTCAGACTGCGGTCCCGCGTGACCTGGTCCTGGTGTCCCTGACCTCGGGGTTCGGCTCGTTCGGTGTCGCGGTGACGCTTTGCCGTCTCGGTGGCACGCTGATCTTGACCCGCCGGTTCGACGCGGGCGCGGCACTGCGGCTGATCACCGAGCACCGCCCGACCCACGTGTTCGGCGTGCCCGCGATGTGGCGGCGCATGGTCGAGCATCCTTCGGCCGCGGACACCTCCGGGCTCGTGGCGATCGTGTCGAGCGGCGACACCCTGCCGCCCTCGACGCGCGACGCCTGCCGACGGCGGTTCGGTGTGGAGATGATCGACGTCTACGGCTCCTCGGACGGGGTCAATTGCCATACGACGACACCGGAAAACGGTGTCGGCGTCCCGGATCCCGCGGTCTGCGACGTCCGCGTGGTCGACGGCGAGATCCGCGCGCGAGGCCCGATGACACCGCTGTGTTACGTGGGCGCGCCCGAACTGGACGCGGCGTATCGGCTCGACGGGGGCTGGGTGCGGACGGGGGACGACGGCCGGTTCGACGACCAGGGCAGGCTCCACGTCACCGGCAGGCGCAAACGGGTGGTGATCCGCGGCGGGTACACCATCAGCCCGGCCGAGGTGGAGCTCGCGCTGGGCGACCATCCCGCGATCCGCGAGGTCGCTTGCGTCCCGGTGCCGGACGGTGTTCTGGGAGAACGGCTCTGCGCGTGTGTGTCCGTCCGGAATGGACACTCGCCCGGTCTGCCGGAGATGCGGGCGTTCCTCGCCGCCAAGGGGCTCGCCGTCGCGAAGATGCCGGAATTCCTGGTCGCGCTTCCCGAGCTGCCGCTGGGGCGTACGGGGAAGGTGTGCCATCGCACGTTGACCGAGATCGCGGTGAGGCGATCAGGGTTATAGAGGGCAAGGCAAACGTGGCGTGTCGCGTGCCAGGGGGGTCGTGAGTGGCAATGGTCGTTCTAACCCTCTTTGCCACTCACGACCCCGCCGGGCCGCTGCGAGTCGCCCGTCCGGACACGCGTGTCGTCCATCTGATCACGCGTGTCGTCCCTGCAGTCACGCGAACCCGCCCGAACGCCATGCACGATCAGCCCACCTTCGGACCCGGCAATGAAGGATCAGCGGTGCCCGTAGATGGTGCGGTGGATCCACCCGGCGTAGGCGGGCACGCTCGTGTAGAGGCCGGGGCCGTTGGCGCAGGGCACGTCGTCGTCGCCGGGTCCGGAGGTGACGCCGATCAGTTCCCATCGGCCGCCCTTGCCGCGCTGGACCTGCGGTCCACCGGAGTCGCCCATGCACGCCATCGCGCCCGGCTTGCGGCTCACCGTGCACAGCCGGGTCGAATCCGCGTAACCGGGCGAGCATTCGGACTCGGCCCCGCGGCGGGTGTCGAGTTGCTGGAGCCGTTCGGGGAACGCCACTTCGGTGAGGTCGGCGGTGTCGACCGTGGTCCCGAAGCCCAGCAAGCGGGTCGGCGTGCCCGGGCGGCCGGGGCGGGCGGCGATGCGGATCGGCTTCTCCGAGACTGGGCGGTTCAGGCGTACCAGCGCGATGTCGTTCTCGTTCGGCGCGCCCGGCCGGTAGCCAGGGTGACGGACCCAGCGGTCGATCGTGCGGACGGTGCCGCCGGCCGTCCGCCGTTCGCTGCCGACGCGCACGGTTCCCTCCGGCCTGGCCGGGTTGCGTTCCGGGTCGACGCAGTGCGCCGCGGTCACCACCCACTGTGGATGCACCAGCACGGCCCCGCAGACGCCCTTGGCGTTGTTCAGCTCGGGCACGACCTCCGGGATCGAGGCCATGAACTCGTAGCGCTCGGTGGAGTTCTCGCCGTTCACCACCGCGCCTGCGCTGCCGGGCACCGCCATCGCGCAGAACACCCCGGCCAGCGTGACAGCGGCGGCACGAACCAGATTGCGTCGTAGGGTCATGCTTTTCCCTTGTTCGAGGACTTTCGGATCGATCGGGTCCAGCCTCGTCGTCCACCGGGCCCACGACCATCGGGCAGACCCCCGAGCCGCGGTGGTGGCGGCTCGACACCGGCCGGTAGCGCTGGTACCACCCGTGGCTCGCAGCCGGTGCTAGCTTTTTGGCCGTGAGCCTTGATGGCGTCGAGCAGCGGCAGTCCGATTCCCCGTACGTGGAGCGGATCTACCGTGCCGGTCAGGCTGCCGTGGTGCCGTCGCGGATGCGGTCGATCGCGAACTCGAACTGGGAGCTCGTGGTGTGGCGCGAGCGGGGTGAGACGCAGGTGGCGGTGCGCGGCCCCGAGACGAGCCCCACGGTGCTGGAGCTGGGCCCGGGTGAGGGCGAGACGATCGGGATCATCTTCCGGCACGGCGCGTATCTGGCGCCGATGCCGGTTCCGGGACTGGTCGACACCGCGGTGGCGAGCCCGCACACCACGGCCCGTTCCTTCGTCCTGCAGGGTGAGGAGTGGGAAACACCGGCCTACGACAACGCCGACGTCTTCGTGGACCGCCTCGTTCGTGCCGGATTGCTGATCCGCGACCCGCTGGTCACCGACGTGCTCCGCGGCGAAGTGCCCACTTTGGTCACACCGCGGTCGGTGCAGCGGCGGGTGGCCGCGGCGACCGGGCTGACCCAGGGCACGATCCGGCAGATCGAGCGGGCCAGGCAGGCCGTGATGCTGCTGGGGCAGGGGATGGCGGCGATCGAGGTCGCGCAGCGCGTCGGGTATCACGACCAGCCGCATCTGGCCCGCTCGCTGACGCGGTTCACCGGACGCACGGCCACCCAGCTCAGGCGGACCGGCGAAGACGAGGTGCTGTCGCTTCTGTACAAGACCGAGGTCGCGGTGCGCCCTTAGGTTCTTGGTGACGCACCGACCTACTGGAGGACATCCCATGGCAATCTCGCAGATCTACGTCAACCTGCCGGTCTCCGACCTCGAGGCGAGCACGAAGCTGTACACGGCGATGGGCGGAACGGTGAACCCGGACTTCAGCGGTGACACCTCCGTCCAGGTGGCGTTCTCCGAGACGATCCTGGTGCAGCTGATGACGCGCGAGACCTTCGCGTCCTTCACCAAACGGTCCATGACGGATGGCCCGATCGAGGTGATCAACGCGCTGGCCGCCGGGTCGCGTGAAGAGGTCGACCGGCTGGCCGACGCGGCGCTGGCCGCGGGTGCCACCGAGCCGCGCGCGGCCCAGGACATGGGCTGGCTGTACAACCGGGCGATCGACGACCCGGACGGCCACAGCTGGGAGCTGCTGGCCTACGACCCGGCCGCCATGGGCGACGGCCAGGAGTGATCTCGGGGTTCCACCGATCAGAAATCCTCCGCCACGTCGTCTCTTCTGGTGGCTCACTCACCGGTGGAAGGATCGACGACCATGACCGACGCCGGATCGCCGGGCGCGGACGAGACCACGTTCATCGAGGTGGTTCGCTCCGGCGATCCGGCGCGGTTCGCGCTCGTCACGGAACGTCACCGGCGTGAGCTGCAGGTGCACTGCTACCGGATGCTCGCGAACTACGAGGACGCCCAGGATCTGACACAGGAGACTTTCCTGCGGGCGTGGCGCAAGCGGGAGTCGTTCAAGGGCCATGCCGCGTTGCGGACCTGGCTGTACCGGATCGCGACGAACGCCTGCCTCGACTTCCTGGAGAAGCGCGAGGACCGCACCCCCGTACCGGCCGGGCTGGAGCACTCCGAGGTGCTCTACCTCCAGCCGTACCCCGACCGGATGCTCCCCGAGGACCCGCAGGAATCGGTGGTGGCGCGGGAGACGATCGAGCTGGCGTTCATCGTCGCCGTCCAGCACCTGCCGCCGCGGCAACGGGCGGTGTTCATCCTGCGCGACGTGCTCGGCTGGCCGGCGTCGAAGGCGGCCGACGCCCTCGAACTGACCGTCGCGTCGGTGACGAGCGCGCTGCAGCGGGCGCGCGTGACGATGCGCGGGCGGCTGCCCGGCCGCCGCCTCGACTGGCGGGGCGCGGAGCTGTCGAAGGACGAGCGCGGCGTGGTGAAGTCGTATATCGAGGCCCATGAACGCAACGACCTCGACGGGCTGGCGTCCTTGCTGCGCGAAGACCTGCGCTTCGCGATGCTGCCCGAGGCGGGCACCACGACCACGACGGCCAAGGACGCGGTGGACGGCTGGGTCTCCGGCGGGCTCTTCCGGCGAGGCCACGACGACTGGCGCGGTATCGCCACGACGGTCAACCGCATGCCGGCCGCCGCGCTGTACCTGCGCACTCCGGGCGACCCGGAGTACCGGCTGTTCGCCATCGCGGCCCTGCGCGTCGCCGACGGGAAGATCGCCGAGCTCACCGGCTTCGACGCCACCGGCAAACCATGGCTGGGCCTCCCGCCGACACTGTGATCACTCACGTGCCAGGGCCCGATCCGGGAGTTTCGCGTGACCGGCCGGACGGCACGCGTGATCAGACGGACGGCACGCGTGTCTGGAGGGACGACACACGTGTGCGGCCGGGTTTGCGGCGAGCCGTCCCCCTGGACACAAGTGTCGTCCGTCTGATCACGTGTGTCGTCCCTCCAGACACGCGAAACGACCTGGGGCACCAGCGCGATGGGGCCGAATCAGGCCCCCGTCAGCGCCTCGTCTCGTAGCGGGTCAGCACCACGCCGCCGGGAAACGTCCGGGTCTCCACCAGGGCCAGGTTCACCCAGCCGTCCAGCGCGGTGAAGAACGGCGTGCCGCCGCCCACCAGGACCGGCATGGTGACCAGCACGTACTCGTCGATCAGCCCGGCGCGCATGGCCGCACCGGCGAGGGTCGCGCCGCCGATGTCCATCGGGCCGCCGTCCTCCGCCTTGAGCCGGGTGATCTCGGCGACCGCGTCGCCGGTGACCAGCCGGGCGTTCCAGCCGACCGCGCCGGTCGCCGAGGAGAACACCACCTTCGGCATGTCCCGCCAGCGGCGGGCGAACTCGATCGCCGCCGGGGTGGCGCCGGGCCGCCGGTCGGCGGTCGGCCAGTGGGAACTCATCACCTCCCACAGTTTGCGCCCGTACAGCGCCAGGTCCGTCGCCGCCACCCGGTCGGACCACCACCCGAACAGCTCGTCGTTCGGCGACGAATCCGGTCCGTCGCCCGCGCTCCAGCCGAGGTCGTCGCCGGGCGCGGCGATGTAGCCGTCCAGGGTCACGTTCATGGCAAAGGTCAGTTTCCGCACGTCGGCCTCCGGTGAGTCGATCTCTCACCCGTACAGACGGGCGCGGCGCGAAAAACCGATCGGTCGGCAAGCCGTCAGAGGACGGCCGGACTCGCGACACGCTCACGGACTTCGCCGGCCTCCGGCACTCCCATCTCGGTGTACGCGGCGTGCGCGGTCTGCCAGTGTTTCCGCGCGGCGACCGGATCACCGTCGGCGAACAGCGCGTCGCCGAGTCCACTCTGGGCTCTGGCCAGCTCGTAGCGGCTGTCGGCCGCGGTGGCCGACTCGATCGCCGTCCGCAGGCAGCGCACGGCGTCGGCGGCCCGCCCGGCGGCGAGCAGGGTGGCCGCCATGTCGGTGCTCGCGGCCAGCGCTCCTTCCCGGCTGCCGATCTCCCTCGCCAGCTCGATGGCCTGCCGGTGATGCGCCAGCGCCTCGTCGAACCGCCCCGCGGCGACGAGCAGGACCCCGAGATGGTTGAGCACCTTGCCTTCGTCGGCCCGGTTGTGCGTCTGCCTCGCCACGGCGAGCGCCTGTTCGTAACAGGCCAAGGCGTCGGTGTCCTTGCCCATTCGCCGGAACGTGGTGCCGAGACCGTCGAGCGTCCGGCATTCGCAGAGGTGGTCACCGCTCGCCCTGGTCGCGTCGAGGGCCTCGGACAGATGATCGACGGCGGCGGAATGATTCCCCAGTCGCATCTCGGCGACGCCGATATTGCACAACTGCCGTGCCCGGAACGACTCGTTGTTCCTCTTGACGGCGAATTCCATGGCCCGCCGGAAACAGGGCAACGCGGCGCGATAGTCACCGAGACCGGCCAGCAGCAGGCCTACGTTCCCCGACAGGTTGAGGACGTAATCGGATTCGCCGGCGGCGTCGAACTCCTCGATCGCGTCCTGCAGGACGGCGAGCGATTCGGCCGCGTTCCCCCGTTGCCAATGGGTCATGGCCAGCCCGTTCAGCACATGCCCTCGGGTGGCGCCGGCCGCGACCCGGACGGCGTTGCCGAACAGGGCGAGCGCGTCACTCACGTGCACGCGGGCCTCGAAATAGCTCGTCATCACGCACGCGAGCCGTGTCACGTGGTCGTCACGTCCCTCGCTCAGCGCCCACCTGGACGCGACGACGAGGTTGACCCGCTCGGCGTCCAGCCAGGCCATCGCCTCGTCCGCGCCGTCGAACACGAGAGCCCGCGCCGCCGGGGTGGGCAGATCCTCCCAGCGCTCCGCCTCGTGCTGATAGCAGGTGACGAGCGCGGCACGGGCGGTGGCCAGCTGGAAGTCGAGCAGCCGGCCCGCCGCGGCCCGGCGCACCCGGGCCTGGACGCTCTCCCGGACGCGTTTCTCGGCGAACACCCGGACCAGATCGTGCAGTTCGAACCGGGCTCCGCGGGCGGTGACCATGTTCGCCGCCACCAGGTCGTCGAGCTGACGGCGGACGACGCCGACCTCGGCACCGGCCAGCGCCGCCGCCGCGTTGTCGTCGACATCGCGTCCCGGATACATGGCGAGCAAGCCGAGCAACACCCGGTCCGGCCCGGCCAGTTCGTCGTACGACGTGCGCAACGCGACTTCGACCCCGTCGTCCAGCCGCAGCATGGTCCGCAGGTCGGCGAGGCGGTCCCGGTGGTCGGCCATCGTCCACTCGTCCGCGGCGGCCAACCGGCGGGTCACCAAGGCGAGGGCGAGCGGCAGCCTGCCGACCAGTTCGACGATGTCGGCCGCTTCGCCCCGTTCCGCGTCGACACGTTCGTCGCCGATTCCGTCGCGGAGCAACTCGACCGACTCTTCCGGGGTGAACACGTCGAGCGCCACGTGCCGGGCCGCGTCCAGTTCGGCGAGGCGGCGCCTGCTGGTGATCAGCACCAGGCAGGACGGACCGGCGGGCAGCAGCGGCAGCACCTGGTCGACCGACGCCGCGTTGTCCAGCAGGATCAGCGCACGCCGTCCGTCGAGCAGCCGCCGGAACAAGGCGCTCCGGTCGGCGAGGGTGAGGCAGCCGATCTCGCTGCCGGACGCCCCGAGCCGTCGCAGGAAACCTTCGAGTACCGCGGCCGGGTCGGCGGCGGGCCGGTCCGCGTCGAAACCGCGCAGATTCACCACCAGCCGCACGTCGGTGAACCGGCCCCGCTCGGCCAGGAGCCGCGCGACCTCGCTCGCGAACCGGGTCTTGCCGACCCCGGCCATTCCGGAGATCGCCCACACCCCGGCGTCGTCCGGCCCGGCCTCCAGCACCCGGCGCAGCTGCGCCTGCCTGCCGACGAACCTGCCGTCCCCGGCGGGAAGGTGATCGGCCACGCTGATCACGGCCGCCTCGGTGGCGTCTCCGGTGATCACCCGGTGCGCCTGCCGCCATTCCGCCGCGACGTCCATCCCGAGCAGCACGGCCGCGATGTCGACGACCAGTTCGACGTCCAGCCGCTTGCGTCCCGGCAGCAGGCAGCGGTACACGGTGTTGTAGGCGGGTAGGTCGGCCGTGCCCCGGGCCGTGCGCAAGCGCCGCACCCGCCGGTGCAGTTCCCGGTGGGACAGCCCCGCCCAGGCCAACGCCTGCCTCAGCCGCTGGGAGAGCTCGTCGTACGACCGAGCTCCCACCGGACTCGGGCGCTGTTCCTCCGTCACGGGACCCCCTGGACACGCGAACCGAATGCCGAGCGACCATAGCCGAGAGCGACGACCGATGGGCGATCTCTCCCATTTGGACAGTGCCGAGCATCCACACGCACTACCCTTCCCGATCGTGACTCCCGACCGAACTCCGGCCGAGGGCGGAGCGCCGCCGGAGCCGCTCGGCGCCGGTTCGTTCGACGAGCTGGCGGCCCGGCTGAACACGCTGCGCGGCTGGAAAGGCGTGTCCTACCGGGAGCTGCACCGGCGGGTCGTGCGGGGGCGGCGGGCGGCGGGGAACCCTGATCTGCCGGTGTTCAACACGGTCTACCGCTGCCTGCGGCCGGGGCGGCGCCGGGTGGACGCGGACCTCGTCGCGGACATCGTGCGGGTGCTCACCGCCGACGAGGCGGTGGTGGCCAGGTGGCGACAGGCGTGCCAGGTGATCGCGGGGGTCACGGCCGATTCGTCGTGGGTGACCGTGGCGGGTGAGCTTCCCGCCGACGGCACGGACTTCGTCGGCAGGCACGCCGAGCTGGCCGCCATCACCGGGCGGTCACCGGTGGTGGTGATCGACGGTATGGCCGGTGTCGGCAAGACCAGTCTCGCCGTCCGCGCCGCGCACCGGCTCGCCAAGCGGGACGGCGCCGGCGTCCGGTTGTGGGCGGACCTGCGCGGCTACGACGCCGACCGCGCGCCCGCCGACCCGCTCGCGGTGCTGGACGAGTTCCTCCGGCGGCTCGGGGTGCCGGGCGGGGAGATCCACCGCCTCGGCCCCTCGGGCAGGCTGACGACCTATCGGCGACTGCTCGCGGACCGGCGGCCGGTCGTGGTGCTGGACAACGCGGCGGACGCCGACCAGGTGCGCCCGCTGCTGCCGGACCGGCCGGGCGGCATCGTGCTGATCACCAGCAGACGGCGCCTGACCGGTTTGGCCGGCGCGCGGCCCGTGCACCTGGAGGCGTTTCCGGGGACCGAGTCGCTCGACATGTTGCGCACGCTGGTCGGGGCGGACGAGGTCGCGGGGGATACCGAGGCCGCCGCTCGGATCGCCGAGCTGGTCGGTCATCTGCCGCTCGCGTTGACGGTGGTGGCGGGCCGGATCCGGAACCGGCCCGGCTGGACGCTGCGCGACCACGCCGCCCGGCTCGCGGAACGCCGGGACAGCCTGCGGGTCGAGGACGAGCTGGAGAACGCCATCGGCCTGTCCTACGCCGACCTGCCCGCCGAGGCGGCGCAGCTGCTGCGGCTCCTCGCGATCCATCCCGGCCGCGACGTCGACGCGCGCGCGGCGGCCGCGCTCGCCGGGGTGGACCTGCGCACGGCGGAAGAACTTCTGCGCGAACTGGTCGCCGTCAGCCTGGTGCAGCGGAGTGTCCAGGATCGGTTCGGCCTGCACGACGTGGTCCGCGTCTACGCGGCGGGACTGGCGCGTGACGTGGACGCCGCTTCCGCGCGGCGGGCCGCGCTCGGCCGGTTGTTCGGCTACTACCGGCACACCGCCTGCCGCGCCATGGACCACTACGCCCCGCACGAAAGCGACCGCAGGCCCGTCGTGTCCACTTCGGACATCCCGCCACCGGACTTCGCCTGCCTCGCGGCGGCGACGGCGTGGCTGGACGCCGAGCGGCACAACCTGGTGGGTATCACCGCGCTGACCGAGGAGCAGGGCGGACGCGAGGACGCGGCCATGATGTCGCCGATCCTGAACCGGTACCTGTACAACACGTTGCGCTTCGCCGACGCGGAGATCGTGCACGGCGTCGCGGTCCGCGCCGCCGACCCGCTGCTCCAGGCGAGCGCGCATATGAGCCTCGGTGCGGTGTACCTGCGCTCCAACCGCTACCAGGAGAGCATCGACCAGCTCAAGCAGGCGCTCACGCGATACGACGCGGCCGGTGACCGGGCCAGCTGGGCGCGGGCGCTGAACAATCTCGGGAACGCGTTCGACCGGCTCAGCGACTTCGCGGCGGCCGAGGACTGTTACCGGCGGGCGCTGCTCGTGCACCGGGCGACCGGCAACCGCACCAGCGAGAGCCGCGCGCTGGGCAACCTCGGCAACAGCGCGATGCGCGTCGGAGACTGGGACAAGGCCGAGACGTACCTGGACGAGGCATTGGCGATCATGCTGGAGGTGGGGGACCGCGTCGGGGAATGCCTGACCTACGGCAATCTCGGCACGGTGCACGAACAGCAGGGGCACTCCGCCGAGGCACTCGGCCATTACCGGCGGGCACTCGGCAAAGCACGCGAGTTCGGCTACCCGTTCCCGGAAACCGAGGCGTTGCTTCACATCGGCGTGCTGCTCGCGCGGCTGGGGGAGCACGACGACGCACTGGCGCACCTGACCGAAGCGCTGGACCTCGCGCGCCGGAACAGCTTGGGGGAGTTCGAGATCAAGGCGCTCAACGGTATCGGCACCGCGCTCGGCGGCCTGGGTGACGCGGCGGGCGCGATCGCCAGGCACCGTGAAGCGCTCGCGGTCGCCGAGAAACTTGGCGACCGCTATGAACAAGCACGGGCGCACAAGGGAATCGAACAAGGCGCGGCGGTCTCCGGTGACACCGGCATGGCCGACGAGCACGGACGGAAGGCGCGGGCCCTGCTCAGCGAGATCGGCCTGCGCTAAAGGTGGCGTGTCGCGAAAGCCACTTTCGAGACGTGTGATGTCCCGAAAGTGGCTTTCGCGACATGACGCCGACGACGGGGACGGCAAAGAGAGCCGCGCCGATTCGCCTTACCCACGGATCCGGGGCGCCGTCGAGGGGGAATGGCGGTTTCCCGGATCCGTGGTGGCCCTCGTCATGACTGCGCGAGCCGGCTCACTTCCAGCTGTACGCCGCGCCGCCGAAGCCCGGCTGGACCTTCGCCCGCACCCTGGGGGTCGAGGCGAGGCCGAGATAGCCGCCGCCCTTCTTCGGCGGGCCCGACCAGCGCACGACAACGGTGCCGCCGGTTCCGCAGCCCGCCGTCGTCCAGGTCGAGACGCTCTTCTTTTTCTTGGTGCTCCAGTAGTGGCCCTCCGCCTGGACGCAGACCCGGCCGTTGCTGCCGGCCGGGATCTTCCACGTGTAGCGGCGGTGCTGCGGGTTCTTCTTCGAATCCGGGCTGATGTAGCCGCAGCTCGCCTTGCTCACCGACCACTTGCCGTAGCCGGCCAGGGCGCGGCGCCAGTCACCGCAGTCGGCGGTGCCGGCTTCCGAAGCCTCTTCGGTCAGCGTGACCTCGGCCGTGCCGCCGTCGGCCTCCGAGGCGGCGACCGCGGCGGTGTCCGCCTCTTCTTCGGCCATCGCCGGCGCGCTCTGCGCGGCGAGTGCCATTCCCGCGACCACCAGGCCGGTCGTGACCCGTGTCGTCCATTTCTTCACTGGTGTTCTCTTTCTCGTCGTTCGGCTCGAACGCCACGGCGAATCGCGCCGGGCCTTCTTTCGAATTCGGCAAGTCGTCGGCCTTCTGAGTGTTTTCCGCAGGGTGAAGCCGCGTGCCGGAAGGAAGACGACTTGTCCGAGCGTTGATTTCTGTCGGCCGATCGTGGGGCCACGTCAGACATTAACGGCGACGCGGGAAACCGGACAGTGATCTTGTGCGGTGACTTTGATCGAGGTTGTTCGAAAACGCCGGATCGCCCGTCACGACGACACCATCGCGATCCCCATCGCGTCGTACAGCGACCGCGCGCGTTCGCGGTACGGCCTCGCCTTGTCCGTGGCACCGACGTCGTCGTGGGTCGCGGCGATACCGGTCAGCGCGCGGGCCTCCTCATGCGGTTCGCGGGTGAGCCGGGCGAGCTCGGCGGCGCGCGTGTAGTGCGCCAGCGCGGCCGTCCGGTCACCGCGCGCCAGCGCGCTGTCCGCGAGCCCGTTGTGCACGAGGGTTTCCAGCGGCCGGATACCGGTCGCCACTGCGATGTCGAGCGCCGCCTCCTGGTGCAGGCGGGCCGTCGCCACGTCGCCCTGCCGGAGGTGCACAAGCCCGAGATAGGCCAGTGCGTACCCTTCGGCTTCGCGGTGGCCCTCGGTCCTGCTGACCGTCAGCGACCGTTCGAGATGGTCGTGGGCTTCCGGCCACCGGCCCAGCGCGCGGTACACGTCGCCGAGATTGTGCAGCGCGATGGCCTCGCTCAGCCGGTCATCGATGCTCCGGGCGTTGGTGAGGCACTGCCGGTAGCAGTCGAGCGCGGCGTCCAGCTCGCCCCGGCGTTCGTGGACGAAGCCGAGGTTGGACAGCGAACGGCCCTCGTTGAGGCGGTCGCCGTTCTCCCGGGAAACGGTCACCGCCTTGCGCAAATGGTCCGCCGCGGCGGCGTACCGGCCCAGCTGCGCGTACACGGTGCCGAGGATGTTCAGCGCGCGTCCGGCGACGACCGGGCTCCCGTCGACGTCGAGGCAGCGGGTCAGATGCGTCACCGCCTCGTCGAAATGACCGAGCCTGGCGCAGGTCGAGGCCAGGTCGACGAGCGCCTGCTGGGTTCCGATGGCGTCGCCAGCCCGCTGTGCCTCGGTGAGCGCGAGACGGTGCAGTGTGCGCAGGACGCTGTAGTGACCGTGCACCCGCAACACGTGCCACAGCACGGTCGAGAGGTCGCGGGCGTAGGTGTCGCCGTCGGCCGACGACTGTTCCGCGATGGCGATCAGGGTGGGCAGCTCCGCCGCCAGCCAGGTCGCCGCGTCTTCGGCACCGGTGAACCTGACGTTCTCGGCGACCGGGGTGAGCAGCGGTCTTCGGTTGGGGTCGCCTGCCGCCATCGACCCGGCCGCGTCGGCCGCCCCGGCCACATAGTGTTCGGCGAGGCGGCGCAGGGCCGCCGATCTTCGCCGCACCGGTTCCTCGACGGCGCGGCCGCGCGCGTAGTCGCGGACCAGATCGTGGAATTCGAACCGGCCGTCCGCGCGGTGCGCGAGCAGCAGGTGGCTGTCGACGAGCGCGTCGAGGAGCCCGCGGGTCTCCGGCGGATCCGTGCCCAGCAGCGCCGCCGCGGCGGCGGTGTCCCAGTGCGGGCCGGGATGCAGCCCGAGCAGACGCAGCGCCGAGGCGACGTCGCCGGGCAGCGCGTCGTAGGACCAGGACAGCACGGAGGGCAGGGAGGTGGTCTTCTCTTCGGTGGTCAGCGCGGCGAGCCTGCCGCCGGCCGAACGCATCGAGGACGCCACGTTCGCCAGGTTCCTGTTGTGCGCGAGCCGTTCACCGACGATGCGCAGGGCGAGCGGCAGGCCGCCGCATCCCGACACCATGTCGGCCAGGGCGGTGCGGTCGGCGAACTTCCGTCGCTCGCCCGCCAGCCGGTCGAGCAACGAGAACGACTCCTGTTCGGTCAGCAGCGGCACCCGGACCCGGTGCGCGTCGGCGCTGATCGTCAGCCCGTGCAACGCCGCGCGGCTCGTCACCACCACGGCGCAGCCCGCGTGGCCGGGCAGCAGCGGCCGGACCTGGTCCGCCGAGCGGGCGTTGTCCAGCACGAGGAGCACCGAACGGCCGGCCAGCACACTGCGCAGCGACGCGGCCCGGTCGTCGAGGTCGGCGGGCACGTCCGCCACGGGAACGCCGAGCGCCCGCAGGAACGACCGCAGCACCTCACCCGGGTCGGCCGGCGCCCCCGGCCCGTACCCCCGCAGGTTCGCGAACAACTGCCCGTCGGGGAAGTCGTGTTTGACCCGGTGCGCCCACTGCACGGCCAGGGAGGTTTTGCCGACCCCGGCCATGCCTTCCAGCACCGCCACGACGACACCTCCGCCCGCCCCCTCGCCGTGGAGGGCGTCGAGCGTGTCGATCTCCCGCTGCCGCCCGATGAACGACGTGATACCGGCGGGCAGTTGCGCGGGCACCGAAACGACCGGCGTTCTCGTGGGCGACACCGCGTCCGGGCAGTAGTGCCGCACGAACCGGTTCGCCTGCTCGCCCTGGAGACCCAGGCCCAGCGCCAGCGCCTCCACCGAATGGCGGCGCGGCCGGGCGACCCGGCCGCGCTCGATGTTGCTGATACTTCGCACCGTCAGCCCGGTGCGTTCCGCCAACTCCTCCTGGGTGAGCCCGGCAGCCCGCCGTGACTCACCCAGCAACGAACCAGGCCGCCCGTCCATTTCGCGGATGTTAGAGCGGTCTGACGACGAAAAGCGGTGGTTCGCCGGCGATTTTGATCGAAATTGGTCGAAAACGCCGCCGTCGTGTCAGTCGAAGAGCCGGTGCACCCAGCCGATGGCGTCCTCCGCCCGGTGATCCGTCCAAGCACCGATCTTTTCGTAGTGGTGCTCGAGCAGGTTCTTCCCGATGGCCGTCGTGCCGATCCGGAGGCTGCGGCCGCCGATCTCGATCGATCCGATCAGGGTGAGGCCGTGGTTCACCATCGCCTTGCCGAGTGCCGTGTGGAACTCCTTGCTTTCCCAGCCGTACGCGTAACCGGACGTACCCGCGGCGAGATATCCGGCGTTGATGGACATGATCTTGAGGACGCCGCTGACGACGTACACGGGCCAGGGCTTCACGGTCATGCCGAACGTGGCGATCCCGATGATGCCGTCGATCATGCCGGTTATGTCGGAAAGCCCGTTGTAGTAGCGCGACATGAGCGCGGCGATATCCCTGCTGTTCCAGGATTCGAACGGCCACACGGCGAAGATCGAGCAGTCGCCGCGCGCGTTGGGATCGTCGGTGCAGAGGTCGCTGGCGGCGTCCTTGTGTTCCCGGGCCTTCATCCATGCCCGCTGCGCGGCGAGCGCGGCCTCGGCTTTCGCGGCTTCGATGGCGACATGCCGTGCCCGGCTCGCCGCTTCCGCCGCCGTGACGGCGTCCTGGCCTGCCTGGATCGCGGAGGCGCGGGCGTTGTTCGCCGAGACCTGCGCGCTCCCGGCGTACCCGACCGCCCGGTCGGCGGAGTCGATGGCACGCAGCATCGAGTAGTTCGCCGCCCGCCGTGCCCGGTTCGCGACGGCCGCCGCTTCCGCCGCCCGGTCGGCGGAGCGACGGGCGTCCGCGGCGGACTGTTCGGCCGCGGCGGCGTTGTTCGCCGCTTCGGTGGCGGACCGCTGGGCGTCCTCCGCGTATCCGGCCGCCCGGTTCGCCCAGGTGACCGCCTCGGCGGCGGCTTTCCTGGCCTCCGCGGCGGCCTTGGACGCGAGGGCCGCGTCCGCCAGCGCGTTCGACGCGACCCGTGCCGCGTGCGCGATGGCCGCCCGGATCGCGGCGACGTGGGCGGCCAGATCCTGGTCGAGCTGAGTGGTGTCGAACGCGGTGCCGGCGACGAAGTTGTGGCGCATGCTGGTGGTGCCCGCGAGCGCGATCCGCGCCGCCGCCTTCGTGTACGGGCCGCCTTCGTTGAGCAGCCGGTAAGCCTCGACCTGTGCGTCCTCCGCGGCCGCGTCGACGATGGCCACCTTGAGGAAGTGGTGCATCGCCGCGGCCGATCCGTCGTCCAGTGCCGCCTGCGCGGCGGTGCGCGTCGCCGTCCCGGGATTGCCGGCGAGGATGTCGAAGATCGCCACCCTGTTGTCCTCCGCCGCGGCTTCGATGGCGCCTGTCGTGAGGAACGCGGTGACCGCGGCGGGATCGTCGTTCTGCAGTGCCCGGGCGGCGGCGTCGGCGACCGCGACGGTCGCCACACCGGCGACGGCGGCGACGGATTCGCTGTCGTCCTGGCGCTGTGACAGCACCCTGTCGGCGCGGAGCCAGGCCAGCACGTCCGCGTCACCACCGGCGACGGCGAATTCCGCCGCCGATCTCGTCCAGCTCCTGGTGGCGGCGTTCGTGCTCAGCTTGAGCGCGGCCTGCCGTCCCAGCGTGACCGCTCGGCCGGTGTCGCCCCCGCGCAACGCGGTTTCGGCGTCCGTGATCAAGGCGCGGGTCGCTTCGTCGGTCAGCGCGCTCTGCGTTTGCTGCCGGGCGATCCTGGCCCTGCCTTCCGCCTCGGCCCGGGCGTCCCGCTGGGCGAGCTCGACACCGAGTTCGGTCTCCTCGGCCAGCGAGGCGGCCTCGGCGTCCCTCGCCGCCTGTTCGACGGCTCGTGCCTGGTTGACCGTGTCCATGGCCAGGGTGGCGGCGGCGACCGCGCGCTGGGCGGCCGCCGTGGACCGGTTGGCGTAGTCGATCGCCTGACCGGCGTGGGCGGCGGCCTCCTCGGCGGCGGCCGCCGCGGCGTCCGCGTGGTCGGCCGCGCTGTTCGCGGCGTCCCGCGCCGCCGCGGCCGCCGAGGAGGCCTGGTTGGCGAACGCCCGTGCGGCGGCCGCCGCACGGTTGGCCCGCGCCGCCGCGGCGTTGGCCGCGGCGGCGGCTTGACGGGCTTCCGCGGCCTCGGCCTGTGCCACCCCGGCGGCCGAAGCCGCGTCGGCCGACGCGTTCGCCGCCGATGCCGCGTCGGTCGCCGCGGCCGCCGCCGATGCGCCCGCCGAGACCGCGCTCCAGCTGGCGATTCGTGCTTGTTCGGCGGCTTTCGCGGCGTTCCGCGCCTGTCCGGCGGCGTTGCGGGCGGTGACGGCGGCCTGCCGCGCGGCGGCCGCCGCACTCGCGTTCTTGGACGCGGAAATGGCGGCGTTGTACGCGCGAGCGGCCGCCCGGCCCGCCGCCGCCGTGGCGTGCGCGGCGGCCTGGGAGGCGTAGGCGGCGCGGCGCGCGGCCTCCTGCGCGGAACGGGACGCGCTGATGGCGGTGGCCGCGCAGGAGGCGGCGTTCTTCGCCGCGCGGGCGGCGGCATTCGCGGCCTTCGCCGAGCGGCGCACGTCGTTCTGCGCGGCGCGGGCCTCTTCCAGCGCGGCGAGGGCGGCCCGTTTCGCCTTGGCCGCGGCCTCCTTCGCGGCGTTGGACAGGGCGACGGCCTGATCGGTGCACCGTTGCGCGACCCGGCCTTCCCGTTCGACGATCCCGACCAGCTGCTCGATGGTGGCGGCCTCTTCGTCGCGAGCACGCGCGATGTACTGACCGGTGCGCAGGAACCAGTCGATGGCTTCCGCGGTACCGGCGTCGAGCGCCCGCTCGGCGTACAGCTTCACCTGCGGCGACGCCGTGGCGAGCATTTTGAAGACGAGGACCCGGTTGTCCTCGTCGTGTGCCGGGTACTGGCCGTTGTCGATGAACGCGGTGAACGCGGCGAGGGTGTTGGTGTTCAACGCCTCGGTGGCCGCCCGCTGCACCGAGGTCCCACCCGTGTTCTTGATGGTCAGCACCTCGACCCGCTTGTCCTCGGTGACCGCGGCGGCGTA
The DNA here is from genome assembly GCF_042723975.1 of Amycolatopsis sp. NPDC058340. NCBI lineage: Bacteria > Bacillati > Actinomycetota > Actinomycetes > Pseudonocardiales > Pseudonocardiaceae > Amycolatopsis > Amycolatopsis sp. NPDC058340. The sequence goes on from NZ_JBHXIB010000025.1 coordinate 53,391, forward strand.
ACCGTCCCGCAGGAAACCCGACATCGTGGCGCCGCCGCCGTCCAGCGCGCCGCCGATCGCGGTGGCGGCGGCGCGGCCTGCGAAGGGCAGCGCGGCGAACAGGGCGAACTGGTTGTCCTCGTGGATCGCCGGCTGGAGCCGGTTGTTCAGGAAATCCGTGATGTCCGCGTCGGAACCGGCGAGCGCGGCCATCGCCTCGCGGCGCACCGCCTTGCCGCCGATCTTGTACTGCCAGACCGCCCGCCCCCGGACGGTGTCCGGCAGCCCTGTCGTGGCCGGGTCGGCGTCGGCGAGCGCCGAGCGCGCGGTGGCGAGCGAGAGCCCGGCGGGCAGTGCGGTCAGCGCGGCGGCACCACCGAACGCGCGGAGCGCCTTGCGTCTGTTCCATTCGTTCGAGGACATCATGGATTCCTTTCCGGAGCGGAGCTTGCTGGTGACGGGGACTTGTCGAGGGGTGAGGCGAAGGCGGCCGGGCGGGGTCGTGAGTGGCGTTTCGGGGCTCTAGCGACGAAGAAGGCGAATGTGGCGTGTTGCGAAAGCCACTTTCACAACGTCGAAGGTTGGGAAAGTGGCTTTCGCAACGTCAGCGGTCTGCCCACGCACCTGGCACGTTCGGCTTACCAGCCGAAATTGCTCAGGCCGGTGCCGTACTGGATCTGGTTGAACCCGGCCGTGTTGACCGTCTTGGTGTGGGTCAGCGTGATCGCGCCGACCTCATCGACGGCCACCGCGGGCTCGACGTCGGGGCCGGAGTTGGCCACGGGGGTGGTCCGCACCACCGGCAGCCTGCCGGTGGTGGTGCCGTCCGGGTTCACGCCTCGCACATACACGTCGCCGCCGTACCGCCAGGCGACGACGGCGCGCCGCTGGCCATCGATGCCGACCTTCGGTTCCGCCCCGTTCGGGCCGAGGTTGACGGCACCCCCGGCACCCGCCGCGGTGTAGGACCGGACCGCGACCTGCCTGGTGCCCGCGCTGTCGTTCTGCCAGCCGACGACGAAGTTGCCGGCGAAGTCGGCGGCGATGCTCGCGTCCCGCTGATCCCCGGTGCCACCGGGGGAGCGGTATCCCAGTGACTCCGAGCCGTCCGGGGCGAAGCCGCGGATGCGGATGGCGAAAACACCGCTGCCGTTGTCCATTTCCCAGACCACGACCGCGTTCCCGTTCGCGCCCATCGCCACGTCGGGGTTCTGGCTGGGACCGGCGCCGGGGCTGATGATCTGTTCCCACTTCTTGAGGGTGATGGCGGAATAGAACGCCAGGCGAACCTGTTTCGGGGCGCCGTTCCACGTTTCGAAGGCGATGGCGAAGCCCGTGCCGTTCGGGTCGGCGGCGATGCGGGGGTTCTGCTGCTGTCCGGCCGCGTTCGCGTTGACCACGGTCGAGCCGGTCTCGCGCGCGGCGGCGTCGAACGTCTTCACCCTGACGTCGTAATACCCGTTGCCGTCATGGTCGTCCGCGTAGGTGACGATGGTCGTGCCGTCGTCGCGGACCGCGACGTCCGGCTGGATGTGTTTCCAGTTCGCCGTTCCGGTCCCGGTGACCGCGCGGGTGAACTTGGGCTGCCCGTTCTGATACAGCCGCAGGTAGACGTTGGTGCCGACGGTGTCGGCGGGATTGGTGCCCAGCCGGTCGTCCTCCCACACCACCGCGGTCATCGCGCCGTTGTGCGAGGTCGCGACCGCCGAGTCGGTCTGGTTGTCGCCGGCGACCGCGGCCGCGGCGGTCCACTGGACGCCCTGTGCGACGCTCGCGATCCACGGCCGCACGTCGTCGACGCGGGTGTCGACGGCCCCGGTCCTGGTCTCGGTCGACGGCGTCCCGAAGCAGCCGCCTTGCCAGGAGCGGCTGTTCACCGCGGCCACCTCGACGCCGGAGCCGGTGGTGCGGAGCGCGGGTCCGCCGGTGTCACCGGCGCAGACGGCGGCGCCGTTCCGCCCGGTGAGCGCGACGTCCCCACCGGTGACCGCGTCGACCGTGAAGGTGCCCGCGTGCTGGTGCAGCGGCGCCCATTCGGTGGTGGTGCGGCCGTAGGCGGGGAGTGTCAGCTGCTCGCCCGCCGTCGGCGCGGTCGAGCCGACCGCGACCGGGGCGACCCCCGGGACGGACAGGTCGAGCTGGGCCATCATCAGGTCCCGCGACTCGTGCGGCACCAGCCGGAGCACGGTCCGCACCACGCCGGTGGTGGTCGTGAGATCGGGGCGGCCGATGGTCGCGGTGACGGGCTGAGGAGGGGTGCCCGCCGGCGGGAGGCCCGTGCCGGGGGTGGCGGCGAAGCAGCTCGAGGCGGTGAGCACCCAGGCAGGCGCGACCAGTGCGCCCGTGCAGGCGCGGGCGCCGCCGCCGATGTCGAGCCGCACGACGAACGGGTGGCCGGCGTTGCCTCCGACGACGGCCGCCGCGGGCGCGGCCGTCACCGCGGTGGCGGCCAGGACCAGGCCGGCCACCAGGGCCAGGGTGGGTCTTGTCATGGCTGAGTTCCTCACACGGTGCGGGAAGCGGTGGCCGGTCAACGGGAGACCTTGATTTCCAGGAGCATGTACTCGCCGCCGGTGCCGCCGGGGTCGGTCTCGCCGACGCCCGCGTAGCTGTTCGGCGGCACCTTGTACGTCTTCTTCGTCGCCCCGTCGTCGGGGGTCAGCACGACGTCGGTGGTGAAGTCCCCGGTGTCCACGCCGTAGACGGACGGCATCTCGACGGTCAGGTGCCCGGTCTTCCCCGAGACGCGGAAGCACACGTAACCGGAGCCGGGCTGGCCCCGTTCGGCGATCCGCAGCAGATCCGGATCCGTCGTGTCGGCCGGGCAGGTGGCGAGCAGCACGATGTGGCCGTCGCCGCGTTTGAGCAGAAACCCGCGCTCCGCCTGGATCTGGGCGGCCTGCGGGTATTCGAAGTCTTCGATCGCGAGTGGTGGCAGGTCGGCGGCCTGTGGGGTCACGTCGGCACCGGCGGGCGCGCCGCCGATGGCGAAGGCGGCGAGAGCGGCGAGTGTGGCGGCCATCGCCGCTCTCAACGGATGCTTCATACGGGTCTCCTCTTGCGGTGTGTTCCCGGCGCTGACGTGCCGGTGGTCGGTCGATACGCGGCCGCTGCCCGTTCGAAGTCGGCGCGGGCCTGGCCGGACAGGCCGAGTCCGGCCGCGATGAGCCGGACCGTGTCGCGGCGGGGCCTGACGACCCGGCCGTGCTCGAGATCCCGGATCGCTCGGACACTGACGGTGGAGCGGGCGGCGAGAAGCCGCTGGGTCGTGCCGAGGCTTTGCCGGTGGCTCCGCAGCAAGTTGCCGAAGTGGGCCGGACTCTCGTCCTCCGGGTTCATCGGCTCCAGCGCGGGGGCGACCTCGGTCACCCGCATGAGGTACCCGGGCGGCTCGGCGACGATGGCCGACGGCAGCCCGATCCTGCCGAGGTTCGCTCGCAGCGCGGACACGCAGATCCGCACCTGGGCGCGCGCGGTGGCGGGCGGCTCGGCGGCCCAGACGGCGTCGACCAGCCGGTCGATGCCGACCACCCGGTTCGCGTTGCGCAGCAACACGTGCAGCACGATCGCTTGCCTGCCGGGCAGGATCGGTTCTGTGTGAACACCTCGGGTCACCGGCGTCCTCCGCTCCGCTCGGCGACTCACGTCACCGATGCCGCATCATGGTCGGAAAGCGGCAGGGGAGGAGCAACCGGAAACTTCACCGAAGAAGTTCCGGTTCACCGGGTGACCGGAGAAGCCCGCCCGGCCCGGCCGAGCGGAGCGGGCTCGACCGCGTTATCCGCAGCAGATGTTGTAGCCGTGGTTCCGCCAGAACATCGACGGACTCGGGTTGTCGAGCACCGGATCGCCGGTGCTGTCCGACGCGCTCTCGTGCCTGCCCGGCCGGTACTCGACATGCGTGTGCGTGGCGGTGGCGCCGCGATATTCCTCGGTGCCGATCTGCTGACCGCGATTGACGAAATCACCGGCCGCGAGCCCGTTCGACGGGTTGAGATGCAGATAGACGATGGTGAAATCCTGGTCCCGGTTGTAGATCGCCAACGTGGACAGGCCTCCGCTGCCGTTGCTGCCCTCGGTCTTCCTGATCACGTAGCCCTGGGTCATCGAGTACACGGGAACACCGAAACCGCGGGCGAAGTCGATCCCCTCGTGCCTGCCCGACGTGCTCACGTAGCCGTCGAAATAGGAACTGATGCGGCCGGTTTCACTGTGGTACAGCCCGGTTTCCAGCCAGTCGTTCCCCACCAGGCCGAGCAGATGCCCGGCGTTTTCGTTGTACGTCGAGGTCAAGTTGGCTTTGGCGCCGTGCGGGAACGAATCGATCTGGCCGGTCCAGCCGCTCTTGAAGAACACCGTGACCACCGCGTCCCGCCGGTTCCACACCGAGGCCGCTTTGTTCTTCACGCACAGGCCCTTTCCCGCACCCGCGCCGAGGAAGTGATAACAGCCGGAGCCCGTGCCGTAGTCACCGACCGACGCATCGAAATCGCTGACCGATCCCTGCTGATTGCTGTTGTAATACAAACAGAACTCGCCGTCTTCGCAGACGCCGTTCCGTGCCGTCGCGGCTTGTGCCGACGGGGTGACCAGGAGAGTGCCGCTCAACATCAGTGCCACGCCGAATAGTGCGACCATCAATCTTTTCAACGACGTTCCCTTTCTCCTTGAACGCGGCGGATCAGCCAGTGCGCGACGCTACGGACGGGATGGAGGCCAGGGAAGTCATAAAGGCCAAACTGCCGCCGGGGATCACCGGTACCGCTGGGTGAACCGGACACCGTTGAAGGTGTGGGTGCAGCACGGGCAGGCCGGTGCCAGGTCGCCGGCGCCCAGTTCGGGGTTGACGACCCGCAAGCGGTTGTCGTCGTCCAGGTAGAGGCCGCTGTAGTAGCTGGTCTCGCCGAGCCGTACGTAGTCACGCCGTTCGTGTGGCTGCCGGGCGACCAGCCAGTAGATCGGTTCGGGGGAGTCGAGCCGGGCGGTGGCTTCGTCGCGCACCTCGTCCCAGTCCGCGCCGACCTTGCCGAGCAGGAACCGGAACAACGGCGTGTAGTCCAGGCCGCGGCGTGCCCGCCGTCCCATGGGCCCGCGCGTCAGATCGGAGGCGCGTTCCCTTTTGGTGTTGCGCTGGTGCCGGTAGTCCCCGCCGTGGTCGTGGTGGACGTGCCTGGCCCGGGTGTTCACGCGACGGTACAGCGGCTCCTTCATCGCGACTGCTTTCCTTCCATTCCGGAGCCCCAGTGTCCCACTGGTTCCACAGGACGGGAAATCACAAAGAATTGACGTCTCCACGCGGTCGGGCGAAGCCGTGGTGTGATTGGCCCTTGTGTTCCCGGGCCACCCACGGCGTTCGGCGGGCGAGCGGGATCTCGACGTCAAATGGCCGATCTGACGCTTAGCAATCGATCGATTACTTAGTGGCAATAGGGACAATGGTGTCCGGACAACGGACGCGGAGTAAGCGGGCGGCGGCCTTGTTCCCGCTTTGGAGACGGGGGCTCTTCCTGCTGTTCGCCACGTGTTCGGCGGCTAATATTTTCCGGAGTTGATCCGTTCAGGTGATGCGCTGACGCGTGCTGATCACTCGTGTTAGCCTGCCGCTGGTTGCTCGCGAGGGTCTGGCGTTTCGGGTGTGAAGCCCGCGTCATCTGGGGATGCGAAACAACTGGGGTGCAGCATTTCCTTCCTCGCTGCGGGTCTGAACGGACCCGTGGGTATCGAGTGGTCCAGGGGGTCGGGTGAAAGCGATTCATGGTTTCGTCAGTACCGTTGCCGGTGAGCGGAAACTTCGCCGCGGCCTGCGTAAAGAATTGGTCAAGGTCGGGATCGACGGGCCGGTCGAAATGGCCGAACTCTGCCGCCGCGTCGGGGAAAGCCGAGGTCGGCCGATCAAGCTCATCGCGTTCCCGATGGAGGTTCCCGGCCCGTGTGGAGCGTGGCTGAGCACGGCTTCCGGCGACTACATCGTCTTCCAGTCGGAGACGACGCGAATTCATCAAGAGCACATCATCGCGCATGAGCTCGGTCATATTCTGTCCGGGCACCAGGCGGAACCGGATGAAGAGGAAACCTGGTCCCGGTTCATGCCCGACATCGACCCGGGGGTAATTCGGAGGCTGTTGAAAAGAACGCAGTACGACTCGGTCCGGGAACGGGAGGCCGAGACGATCGCCACCCTGCTCCTCGAACGTTCCGTGGTCGCCCGGCTGCTCGCCGGGCCGGGTCCGTCGCGTACGAGGCGGATGCGGCACGCCCTCGGTGAGGCACGGGGCTGGCTGTGAGCCTGGCCAAGGAGTTCGTGATCGCGGCGCTGGTGTGGTTCTCCTTCCGGCTGGCGCGATCGCCGCGCGACCCGGCGATCTGGGCGCTGGTCGGCTGCCTGGTGCTGAGGTTGCTGACCGCGCCCTCGACCATGGTGGCGCTGCACGAGTTCACCGGCGGCGCGCTCGACGTCGCCACCTTCCGCCTGGTCCAGACGGTCGCGCTCGACGCCAGCCTGTTCTGCCTGCTGGTCTTCTTCCTGCTCTCCGCTGGCGGCGCCCGGCGGCGGGTGGCCCTCGACGCCGGGCTGCTGACGCTGGTCTGCGTGGTCTTGGCGGTGGCGATGTTCGTGGTCCCGGCCGCGTCGCGAGAGCAGGCCTTCGGTGTCGGCGCGGCGCTGCCGTCGGTGGTGACGGAGCCGGGGGTGGCGGTCTTCTACCTGGTCGACGCGGCTTACGGCACCTATACGACGGTGCAGGCGGCGAGCTGGGCCCTGCGTGACGCCGCGGGGACCCCGCCCCGGGTCCGCTGGGGGCTGCGGATCGCCGCCGGCGGCCTGATCGCGCTCGCGGTGACCTCGGTCGCGCGGTTCGGCACGATACTGGTGCGCTGGTCCGGCGGTGACGTGCCGTCGTCCGTCCCGGAGGCGACGGCCGCGCTGGTCCACCTCGGCATCATCCTGTTCATGGCCGGGATCACCCTGGTCGGGCTGCTCGCCGTGCTCGCCGCGGCCCGGCTGTGGCTGCGGCATCGGCGGCGGTACGGGGACCTGCGTCCGCTGTGGGGGCACCTGCACGACGTGTTCCCCGGCGACGCGCTGTACGACGGCCAGCGGCACGGATGGCTGGAGGAGCTCGCGTTCTGGCGGATGCATCGCAGGTACTGGCGAAGAGTCGTCGAGATCCGCGACGGGCTGGTCCGGCTGAGCCCGTACCTTGCCGACTGCGGTTTCGCCGAAGGCCGGGAACGGGTGTCGCCCGAGGTCTTCCGCGAGGCACTGGCCCGGTTGCGGTCGGGGGAGCGGCCGACCTCGCGCACCGCGGTGGCGGTGGCACGCCCGGAAGGGCAGGACATCGAGGCCGACGTCGGTGAGCTCGTCGCGCTGTCGAAGACCTTGCGCGCCTGATCGTCCGTTTTTCCTCAGTTGCACGGAACCGGGAGTGATCCTTCACGTCAGTTGATGAAAAGGAGGTGGCCGCCTATACTCCGGTACTCGGGGGGACCTGCACCGCCATACGGCAGCGCGGCACGGGTTCATGAGGAACTCGGCGGTGCTCTTGGGAGGCAGCATGTCCGGGCAGGACGAACCAGGCCGGAGTCTGGCCGAAAAGCTCGACCATCTGTTCGCGCATGTCACTCGGCGCAACGGCACCGAATTCACGTACGAAGAGGTCGCGTCCGCGATCACGGCCGAGGGTGTGACGATCTCCCAGAGCTATGTCTGGCAGCTGCGCAAGGGAAAGAAGGACAACCCGACGCTCAAGCACCTGCAAGGGCTGGCGGATTTCTTCGGCGTTCCGGTCACGTACTTCTTCAACGAGGGCGTGAGCGACCGGGTGGACCGGCAGCTGAAGTACCTGCGTGCGGAACAGGCGCGGTTGCGTGAGCTGGCCGACACCGACGAGGTCCGTCTGATGGCCATGCGGGCCGGTGAACTCACGACCGATCGCCGCGAACTGGTGAAGAACCTGCTCGACGTGGTCTGGCGGGATCAGCAGGCCATGCGAGAGCGTGGGTCCAAACAGGACTGACGCCCGTTGTGCTTGTCGTGCCTGGGTTTTCGCTTCGTCCACAGTGGTCATCCACTGAGAAAAACGGACGAACCTCTCATTTGTTCTCTTGGGTCGACACGATAGGGTGACGTCCTCTAGGCTCTCGGCAAGGGGTTCCTGCGTGGAATGGACGATGTCGGTCCGCCGCCGGACTCCACATTGCGGGTTTGCCATGGGGGCGACGAAGAATGCACGTGAAATCAGTGAGCAGAGCGGACGGCGACTTCCGCGCGGGGGCGTACCCTCGCGCGGAACTGCTGGTACTGCGGGACTTCTTTACCGAATCCAAACAGGGAAACGCCGTCGCGGCGGTGGTCACCGGAACCGCCGCGAGCGGGAAAAGTGAACTCTTGCACGCATTCGGGCAACAATGCGCTGAAGCGGAAGCGACGGTATTGAGCGCGCTTTGCGTGGAAGCGGAGAAGGACCTTCCGTTGACCGCGCTGTTCCAGCTTTTCCGCGGCCCGGCATTGTCCGAAGAGCTGCGCGCGAAGGCCGCGGACCTGCTCACAAGGGCCGAGCGGACCGGGCTGACCGGGCGGCCCAGCACGCACCTGATGCTCGACCTGTTGGAGCTCGTGCGCGAGCTCTCCGTCCGCCGCCCGGTCGTGGTCCTGGTCGACGACTTCCACCATGTGGACACCCCGTCGTTGCACTGGCTGATGTTCCTCATGCGCCGCATGCGCACGATGAACGTGCTCGTCGTGCTGACGGAGTCGTTGTCCGCCAAGCAGACGTTGCCCTTGCTCGGCGCCGAGTACCTCCGGCTCCCGCACTGCCGCCGGATCCGGCTGAAGCCACTGGGCCGCGACGAGGTGGCCCGGTTCGTCCCGCCCGGCCAGGACGACACCCTGGTGCGGGGCCTGCACGAGCTCAGCGGCGGGAACCCGTTGCTGGCTCAGGCGCTCCTCGAGGATCTCCGTGCCTCGGGCGTACCCCTCGCGCCCGAGACACGGCCCATCCCCGGCGATCACTACTGCCAGGCGGTGGCGGCGTGCCTCCAGCGCGGCGACCAGGACACCCGGACCCTCGCCGGGGTACTCGCGGTACTGGGCAAGGGGGAAACGGTCTGTCTCGCCGTCCGGGTGGCCGGGATGGACCAGCGCACCGCCGGCCGCGCGATCACCCTCCTGCACCAGGTCGGCCTGCTCGACGCGGGCCGGTTCCGGCATCCGATGACGGTGACCGCGGTACTGGCCGACGTCCCGGTCCCGGAACGCGCGCGGCTGCACGAACGCGCCGCCGTGCTCCTGCACCACGACGGCGCCGGCGCGCTGGAGGTCGCCCGTCATCTCGTCGCGGCCGACCGGGCCGAGCGGCCGTGGGCGGTGCCCGTGCTGCGCAACGCGGCCGAACTGGCCAAAGTGGACAACCAGACCTCGTTCGCGGTCCAATGCCTGAAACTGGCCTGCCGGTCGTGCGGGGACGAAGCGCTCGAGGTCGAGATGGTGACCCAGCTCGCCGGTCTGGAATGGCGGAACAACCCGGCCATCGGCGCCGTGCACACGGACCACCTCTACGAGATCTTCCTCGCCGGGCACCTCCCGGTGCGGGCCGCCGCCATCCTGGTGCGGTTCCTGCTGTGGCACGGCCGGACCGGGGAAGCGGGCGAGGTGCTCGACCGGCTCGCCACCATGGAGCCTTCCGCCGACGATCGCACCGAGGCGGAACTGCGCATCACCCGGCTGTTCATCCTCTGTTCGTATCCCGTTCTGCGCGACAGGCTGCCCGCCCCGGCCGCGAAGGATCGCGCTCCCGCGCAGTCCTTCGATCCCAACGTCCAGGCCGCGATGGCACTGAGCCGGATCGTCACCAGCGGCCCGGACGACGACGCGATCGCCTCGGCCGAGAACGTGCTGAAGAGCATCCAGCTCGGCGACACGATGGTCGAATCCGTGCGCAGCGCGCTGTTCGCGCTCATCTACGCCGACCGGCTGGACAAGGCGGTGCCGTGGTGCGAGCTGCTGCAGCGGGAGGCCGCCGACTGCGACGCACCCAGCTGGCAGGCCGTGTTCGCCGCGGCCAGGGCGGAAATGGCGCTGCGCCAGGGAGATCTGGTGACTGCGGAGAAGCAGGCCAAGGCGGCCTTGACGTTCATCACGCCGCAGAGCTGGGGTGTGGCCGTCGGCGTCCCGCTGGCGACGCTGTGCCTCGCCGCCGCCGGGATGGGAAAATTCGAGGAGGCGGCCGCGCATATCAACCAGCCGGTGCCCGCCTCGATGCTGCAGACCCGGTTCGGCCTGCACTACCTGCGCGCCCGCGGCAGGCTCTACCTGGAGACCGACCGGGTGCACGCGGCGCTCGGCGACTTCGTCCTGTGCGGGGAACTCGCCAAGAGCTGGGACTTCGACCTGCCGGTGCTGGTGCCCTGGCGCGGCGACACGGCCGAGGCGTACCTCCGGCTCGGCATGCCGGAGAAGGCCAAGTCCCTTTTGGACGAGCAACTCGCGAAGCTCGCCGGCTCGACCTCGCATGTGCGGGGAACCTCGTTGCGGCTCAAGGCCAAGATCGCCGAACCGCAGAAGCGGCCCGAATTGCTGCGTGAAGCGGTGAAGATCTTCCAGGCGGGCGGTATCCGCCTCGAACTCGCCCGCGCGCTCGGCGATCTCAGCCGCGCGCACTACACCCTGGCCGAATCGGGCCGTGCGCGCACGGTGGCCCGGCAGGCGTGGCATATCGCGAAAGGCTGCCACGCCGAGGTGATCTGCCGGGAGCTGCGCCTCGACGGCACAGGCGACGAGGGAAAGCCGGCCTCCACCGCGGCGGACATCGCCGTGTCGGGCGTCGAACGCGAGCTCATCGAGTCGCTGAGCGAGGCCGAGCGACGGGTCGCCGGGCTGGCTTCCCTCGGTCACACGAACCGGGCGATCGCGAGCAAGCTCTACATCACGGTGAGCACGGTCGAACAGCATCTCACCCGCGTCTACCGCAAACTGGACGTCAACCGGCGCCGGGATCTCCCGTCGTGGCTCCAGATCTCGGTCGTCAACAGCGCCTGAGCTCGATCAAGCGTGACTGGACGGACGACACACGTGTCGTCCGTCCAGTCACGCGTGTCGTCCGACTGATCACGCGCGCCGTCCGTTCGATCACGCGAAACCGCCGGCGCCGGTTCGCAGCCGAGCGGGGAGGATTCCGGACACCGAACGTCCGAAATCCTCCCCACTCGCCGACATCTTCCGCTACGGCAGCTCGGCGGGGGACCCGCCCGGCTACTTGACGGCGGTCACGGCCGCCATCGTGCCGGCCCACCAATAGGTACAGTCGGCCGGCGGCTTCAGGCCCCGGACGACCTCCACCCGGAACGAGCTGAAATGCTCGAGCAGGGCACGCTGGTGCGCCCGGCTCAGTGAGTCGATTTCGTTGGTGTAGTAAGAGAAAACGCCGCCCGGGCGAAGATGGGCGGCGGCGTGCTCAAAGAATTCGGCCGCCAGCACGATGGCCTTCGGGCCGAGGGTACGGGCGAATTCCCGTTCGTCCGTCGGGTAGGTGTCGTACAGGATCGCGTCGTACTGGCCGAGGCCACCGAGCACGTCCTGCCAGGCGCCGAGTTCCAGCCGGATATCGCGGTCCGGCCACTGGGAACGCCATTTCTCGAACTCCGCCTTCACCTCGGAGTTGATTTCGATCAGGGTGTGCGACCGGACGCCCGCGTCCTGGACGTAGGTGGCCGAAATACCCATCCCGAAACCGACTTCGAGCAGATCCCCGCCGTTCGCGGCGGCGTTTTCCGCCAGCACCTTCATCAGCGGCCGTTCCCAGTTCTGCATCACCTGCTGGCCCTGGATGAGCAGCTGCGTCGGATCGCTGTAGTCCGCGGTGCTGTCCTGCCAGTTCTGGCGGATCAGCGGCCGGTGCGAGCCGTCGACGAATTCCTGCTGGATGGTGTCCAGGTGCTCCAGGTCGCTGGCGAACTCGAACACCGCGCGGCCGAGAAGGAGGTTGCGCTGGCCGGGCCCCTTGGCCCGGAGGAAGTCGTCCCTGACCGGGTCCACCGTTATCTTGAATTCCTTGAAGTTCCGTTGCATTCTGGTATATCTCCTACGGTCACGCCGGTTCCTTTCGTCCCCACGGTATCGGTGATCTTGGTGTCGTAGCCGAAATGCAGGGGGTGACTTGCCCACTGAACGGCACCGACGTCGGGAATAGGGGTTCGGAGAATAGGGGGTGAAGTTCCCCGCACGGGCGGTTTCCCCGTGATAGGAACTTCACATGCCGGGGGAAACGAAGAACCAGGAAACCGACGGCCGCGGCGCGCGCAGGCGTTCCGTCGTCTCGTTGATCGCCGACGTGACCGTGCCGGTCGTCGTCTACTACGCGCTGCTCGCCTTCGGGTGGAGCAGCGGCTCCGCCTTGGTGGCGGCCACGATCGCCATCGGTGTACTCGTACTCGCCGTCGCGGTCAAGGAACGCAAGGTCGACGGTTTCGGAGTGTTCGTCCTCGTCGTCTGCGCGGTGACCTTGCTGGTCTCCTTGGTGAGCGGGGACGAACGCCTGCTGCTGGCCAAGGATCCCTTCACCAGCGGGCTCGCCGGGATCGCCTTCCTCGGCAGCCTCGCCTTCGGGAAACCGGTGACCTTCTTCATCTCCCGCCGGATCCGGGCGCTGACCCCGGCTCGCCGGACGGGCTGGGACAGGCTGTACGCCGCGGAACCCGAGTTCCGCAAACTGCACCGGGTCTCCACCGCGGGCTGGGGTGTGGTCCTGGTCACCGAGTCCGTCGCGCGGCTCGTCCTGATCTACCTGCTGCCCGCGTCGATCATGGTCGGCCTGCCCACCGCGATCGAGCTGACCGCGATCACCGGTGTGGTCGCGTGGACCGTCTGGTACCGGCGGCGTTCCGCAGGCCGTGGCCTGGAAAAGACGCTCCACACAGGGGATACCGCGCCCGCCGCTGTCTAAAATGGACTAGGGGATACTAGGGGACGGTGAGGGGTTGGTCCCCGCGATCCCCCGTCGTACGTTTCGGTCGAGACAGTGTGGCCCCGATGACCAGGGAGATCCGCCACGATGACCGCAGCCGACTTCGCGCCCCCGCTGACCACTCTCTGCCCCGATTTCCCTTTCGCCTACGACGATTGGCTGGCGCATCCGGCCGGGCTCGGTGAACTGCCGCCGGACCGCCTCGGTCAGGAGGTCGCCGTCGTCGGTGGCGGGATAGCGGGTGTGGTCGCGGCATACGAACTGCTGCGCCTCGGCCTGAAACCGGTGGTCTACGAAGCGGGCCAGATCGGCGGGCGGATGCGCTCGATCCCCTTGGCGGGCCGGGACGGCGCCGTCGCGGAAATGGGCGCGATGCGGTTCCCGCCCTCGGCCACCACCCTGTACCGGTACATCGACGAGGTCGGACTGGAGACCAGGCCGTTCGCGAACCCGTTGTCCCGCAGCACTTCCACCACGGTGATCAACCTCGACGGCGTGACCTACCGCGCGCGGACCCCGGCGGACCTCCCCTCGGTGTTCCACGAAGTCGACGACGCCTGGCACAAGGCCCTGCAGGAACTGGCCGATCTGTCCACCATGCGCGACGCCATCCGGATGCGCGACACCGCCATGGTGAAGGCGATCTGGAACCGGCTGCTGCCCGAACTCGACGACCAGTCCTTCTACGGTTTCCTGGCCAGGTCGACGGCGTTCGCCTCGTTCCGGCATCGCGAGATCTTCGGCCAGGTCGGTTTCGGCACCGGCGGCTGGGACACCGACTTCCCCAACTCCGTGCTGGAGATCCTCCGCGTCATCTACACCGGCGTCGAAGAGGGGCCGCGGCGGATCGTCGGTGGCTGCCAACAGCTTCCGCGGCGATTGTGGGCGCACGCACCCGCTTCGCCGCGCTTCTGGCCGGCCGGGACATCGGTCGCGTCGCTGCACGATGGAACCCCGCGTCCCGCCGTCCTCGGGCTGCGGCCGGCGGCGGACGGGTTCGCCGTCGAGGACGCGAACGGTGACGTGCGGACCTATCCGGTCGTGGTCTTCACCGCGCAGCACCGGGTGCTGCTCACCAAGATCGCCGGGGTGCGCCCGCTGCTGCCCGCGAACGTGTGGACCGCACTGGAACGCACGCACTACATGGGCGCTTCGAAATTGTTCGTCCCCGTCGACCGGCCGTTCTGGCACGACGTCGATCCCCGCACCGGCGAGGAACTGATGGGGATGACACTGACCGACCGGACCCCGCGCAGCGTCTACCTGTTCGACGACGGACCGGATTCGCCAGCCGCGCTGTGCCTTTCCTATACCTGGAACGACGATTCGCTCAAATTCGCGACGCTCGGCCCGGCCGACCGGCTCGAACTCGCGCTGGACGCGCTCGCCGACATCTACCCGGGCGTCGACATCCGCTCCCACATCACCGGTGACCCGGTCACCGTCACCTGGGAGAACGAGCCGAACTTCCAAGGCGCGTTCAAGGCGAACCTGCCGGGGCAGTACCGCTACCAGCGCCGCCTGTTCACCCATTTCCGGCAGGACGACCTGCCCGCCGCCCAGCGCGGCCTGTTCCTCGCCGGTGACGACATTTCGTGGATGGGCGGTTTCGCCGAAGGGGCGGTCACCAGCGCGCTCAACGCGGTGTGGGGGACGCTGCGCCATCTCGGCGGGGCCACCGATCCGCGTAATCCCGGACCCGGCGACGTCTTCGACCATATCGCGCCGATCGAACTGCCCGAGTCCTGAACGGGTGAAGGCCCGGTCCGGCGACTGGGGGATTGTCGACGGACCGGGCAGGCGAGGCAAGGCTCAGCTCGCGTAGCTGGGGGTTCGCTGAGCCTGCCTGAGTACCTTGGCCCGGTACACCCAGACCCCGGCGGTGCGGAAGATGACCATCGTCAGCGCCATGGTGACGAAGAAGGCGGAGACGCCGCCCGCGTCGATCCCGGTGTCCATCAGGAACTTGCCGAAATCGGCCGCGAACGAGTGGCTGTGCTCCAGCGTGTAGACGAAGATGAGCCGTCCCACCAGGACGAACAACCACAGTCCCAAGTAGACCCAGCCCGCCCTCGTGTAGACGGCGGATTTCTCCTGGTCCCACTCGACCTTCGTGCCCTTCAGCAATCCCCAGCCGATCAGGACGCCCGCCGCGATGCCGACCAGTCCGGCCAGTGAGTTCGGCGTGGTCAGCTTGAGGTCGTAGAGGACCGCCCAGCCCACCAGCGCGCAAGTGAAGAACGGCAGGATCAGGATGACCAGGTGGGCCTTGTGGCGACCGATGTGCGTGAACAGCACCAGTGCCAGCAGTACGCCGCTCAGGATGAGGGCGTTTCGCATGGCTTCACTCATCAAAACTCCTTCGAAAGACTCCCCATCCGGCAGTTCGGTGCCGGTTGTCCCGAAATCTAGGGCGGACGGCCGGTCCGATCATCGGCGCGCGGGTGGGAATCCGGTTGGAGATCGGCGTCCACCTCGAGGTGGAGTGCCGTGTGGCGCGGACAGGTGAGGACAGGAGATGATGCGGGCATGGTCGAAGAAGTGCCCCCGGTCCGGATCGTGATCGCCGAGGATCAGGCGGCGGTGCGTGAAGGGCTGGCCCTGCTGGTGGGGACGGTCGCGGGGATCACCGTGGTCGGCCAGGCGCCCGACGGCGAGGTCGCCGTGCGGCTGGCCGGGGAACTGCGCCCGGACGTCGTACTGATGGACCTCTCCATGCCCAGGTGCGACGGCGTCGAGGCGACCCGGCGGATCAAGGAACACCATCCGGAGATCGAGGTCGTCGTGCTCACCACCTACGCCGACGACGATTGGGTGCTGCGCGCCTTGGAGGCCGGAGCGCTGGGATACCTGACGAAATCGGCGAACAAGCACGAAATCGGGCGCGCGGTGCACGCGGCCGCGGCGGGACAGGCCCTGCTCGACCCGCGGGTGCAGCGGCGAGTGCTCGGCGCCGCCTTGTCACCCGCGCCCGCGACGCCTTCGGCGCCCCCGCCGGAGGACGACGCGAAGCTCACCAAGCGGGAAGCCCATGTGCTGACACTGATCGCGGCGGGACGCAGCAACAAGGAGATCGCCGCGGAACTGTTCGTCAGCGAGACGACGGTCAAGAGCCACATCAACCGGATCTTCGCCAAGACGGGAAGCCGGGATCGCGCGCAGGCCGTCCGCTATGCCTACCAAGCGGGCTATGTGCGGGACTGACGCGCGTAACTCGCGTGATTGAAGGCGTAACTCGGTGTTCGCCGTCCAAACACGCGAGTTCCGTGTCTGATCACGCGAGTTACGCCTTCGAACACGCGAGATCCGCCTGACGGCACTTCGCCTCAGCCCGGGACCCGGGCGGTGACGTCCCAGAACGGGCCGTCCGGGCCGGTGACCAGGGTGCCGTCGACGAGTTCGATCCGTTCACGCATCCCGGTCAGGCCGTAGCCCGGCGGACGGCCGGGGTCCGGTGCGGCGGCGAGAGGGTTGCGGACGTGCAGCCGGACCTCGTCCGGCGGGTACGCCAGTTCGACGCTCACCGCTTCGCCGGCGGCGTGCTTGGCCGCGTTCGTCAGCGCCTCCCGGCAGATCCGCAGCAGCGCGATCGTCTGTGCCGACGGGAGATCGCGGTGCTCGCCCAGCATGGTGAATTCGGCAGGGGTGTCGTGTTCCCTGCCGAAGGTCCGCACCAGTTCGTTCAGCGCGTCCGGCAGGGCGCGGACGTCCTCGCGCAGGGCCGCCACGGCGTCCCGGACGTCGCTGAGCCCCTGGTCGGCGAGACTCCGCGACAACGCGAGGGAACGCAGGGCGCCTTCGGTGTCGTTTTCCTCCACCAGCAGGGTGTGCATCACCTCCAGCTGGACCCGCAGCGCGCCCAGGGAATGGGCGACGACGTCGTGGATCTCACGGGCGATGCGGGTGCGTTCGTCGAGCGTCGCCGCGCGCACGCCCCGGGTGTGCGCCAGCCGTTCCTGGTGCAGCAACCGTTCCGCCTGCGCGACCCTGGTCAGATGACCGCGGCGGGTGAAGCCGACTAGGACCACGATGACGACCGCGCCGAGCGCGCCCAGCCAGGCCTCCGAGGGGCGGTGGCCGAGCAGGCTGGAGGCCACGATGGCGGCGGAGTCGAAGACCATCAGCGCGATGATCGCGACGGTGCCCGGTTCCAGCCGTGAGGCGAACGCGGCGAGGGTGATGCAGGTCATGATCACCGCCGTGCCGTCGGTGGCGGCGCCGGTGCCGAAGGCGGGGACCGCGCTCGCCATGGCGAGCGGGAGCAGCGCGGCGCGAGGGAAACGCTCGCTGATCCCGATCCACAGCAGCCAGCTCGCCGACGACACCGCGTAGAGCACCCACAGCCAGCCGGCGCCCGCCGGTACGGTCGCGGTCAGCTGGGTGACGGCCAGCAGCACCGTCCCGGCGGCGGGCGCGGCCCATCGCCAGCGACGTTCCTCGGCCTCGTCGGACACTGCGTCGGTCATACGACGATCGTAGGGCCACCACCGCTTTCTGCTCGCGGGTGATCATTCCGAGGGTGGAAATACCGTCACCGTTGGTAGGAGGTCGCTCTCTCGCGGTTGTTTCCGCAGGAAGCGTCCGGCTAGTGTTCGCCGAGGCGAAAGAAAGCGGCCTCCCGCCCCTCCGCCGAACAATTCCCATCCCTTTCGGAGGAATCCTGCGATGACCGCTCCAAGCGGGGATACCGGGGACTGGGTCCGTGTTTTCCGGCCCGGAGGACCGTCGGTACCGCGTCTGATCTGCTTACCCGACGCCGGTGCGGCCGCGAATGCGTTCTTCCCGCTTTCCGCCGCGCTCGCGCCGGGGATCGAGGTGCACGCGGTGCAATATCCGGGACGTCAGGATCGGGTGGCGGAACCGTGTGCCGAAGACATCGGGGAATTGGCCGACCGGGTCACCGGGGCGCTGTCGCTCTGGGAGGGCGCGCCGTTCGCGGTGTACGGCCACGGAATGGGCGCGGTCGTCGGTTTCGAGGTGGCCAGGCGGCTGGAGCAGGTGCTGACCGG
This sequence comes from Amycolatopsis sp. NPDC058340, assembly GCF_042723975.1. Taxonomy (NCBI): domain Bacteria; kingdom Bacillati; phylum Actinomycetota; class Actinomycetes; order Pseudonocardiales; family Pseudonocardiaceae; genus Amycolatopsis; species Amycolatopsis sp. NPDC058340. The sequence goes on from NZ_JBHXIB010000025.1 coordinate 71,338, forward strand.
TAGTCCGGTCGCGCTGATCGTGTCCGGCTGCGCGGCCCCGTCCCGGTCGGGCGCCGCCGGGCTCCACCTGCTGCCGGATCAGGATCTCGTGGCCGAGCTGTACTCGCTCAGCGACGCCGGCTCGCCGGGCGCGCGGGACGCGGAGCTGCTCAAGGCCACTTTTCCGGCGATCCGGGCCGACTTCCGGGCGCTGGCCGCGTACCGGCCCGAGCCGGCGCCTCCGCTGCGCTGTCCGGTCACGGTGCTCGTCGGCGACAGCGACCCGGCGGTGTCCCTCGACGAGGCACGCGCCTGGCACGAGTACACGACCGGCCCGTTCGACCTCCAGGTCTTCCCCGGTGGGCACGGCTTCCCGGAGGCCCGGCCCGGCGAGTTCGCCGAGGTGGTGACCGCCGCGGTCCAGCGACGGTGAAGGGTCACGGACGTCGCGCCGAGACCAGGTGGGCTGAAGGCTCCCTTCACCGAGTCTGATGCGGCGAAAGGAGCCTTCGGCCCGGGTCGAGGGTGGTGTTCCGGCGGCTGAGATGCCGAGTGGGGAGGATTCCGGACGGAACCCTCCCCACTCACGACCACCGGCGCCCAAGCGTGGCTTTCCGCGGTCAGCGCTGCTGCGGGCTGCCGCCGGGGATCTTGGCGCCGCCGAGGCGGGCCGACAGGACGAGCGTCATCGCCATCAGGTTCGCGCCCAGCGAGAGCAGGATGGTGCCGCCGCCGGAGGTCAGCGTCGCGCCGGCGAAGTGCCCGATCACCCCGAGCACGCCGCGGACGAGCAGCAGGCCCACCCAGACGGCGAGACCGAGCGCGCCGATCCGCTGGTAGATCTTGTCGCCGCGCCGCTGCAGCTGCGTCATCGCGCCCATCGCCGCGCCACCCAGGAGCGAGACCAGCAGACCCGCGCCAAGGAAGACGATGTCGGTGACGCTGATGGAGGTGTCCAGATGCCGCATCTGGATGACCCCGATGGCGACCAGGGTGAGCGGTCCGCCCCAGATTTCCACGTTCTCCAGCGGCTTCCAGCTCATGCGCTGGTAGATCACGTAGACGACGACCGCGATGGCGACCGCGATGTTGATCAGCGTGCTGGTGTCCACTGCGCACTCTCCTCGGCTGTGGGCGACCTGTTCCTTCGGTATCGATCACGAGCGTAGGAGCCGGTGCCCGCCGCGGCGACCAACCACGGGTTGACGTCCGGGTGGAATTCCCCGATCCACCCGAACCGGGGATCCGGCGATTAGGGGTGGGCACCGGTCGCTAGGGGTTGTTGGCGCTTCGAGGCCGATCCTACTGTCGGGTTCATCGGCCGGACCGCCAATTCCCGGCCCGATCGGCTCTCGCTTTCGAATCCGTTTCCCGGAATTCGGAGCCGGATTTCGCCGACTGAAAGGTGTCTCACGTTGCATTCCTACCAAGTGGCCGTCGTCGGCGCCGGATACGTCGGGCTGACCACCGCGGCGTGTCTCGCCTCGCTCGGGCACCGGGTCCGATGCACCGATTCCGATCGCGGCAAATTGGCCCGGCTCCAGCGCGGCGAGGTCGACATCCTGGAAAAGGGCCTGCCCGGCCTGGTCGCCGAAGGGATCGCCGCCGGACGGCTCGGTTTCGTCGAATCGGCCGCGGAGGCCGTGGAGACCGCCGAGGCCGTCTTCCTTTGTGTACCCACTCCGATGGGCGAGGGCGGGATGGCCGATCTGTCGGCCGTCATCGACGTCGCGACCAAGGTCCGTGACGTGCTTTCGCCGGGTTGCGTGCTGGTGAACAAGTCGACCGTGCCGGTCGGGACCGCGGCCAGGGTCGCCGCGCTGCTCGGCCGGGACGACGTCGCGGTGGTGAGCAATCCGGAGTTCCTGCGCGAGGGCACCGCCGTCCACGACTTCCTCAACCCGGACCGGATCGTCGTCGGCTCCGACACCCGCGGCCCGGCCGAACGGGTCGCGGCGCTCTACGCCCGGCTCGGCGCCCCGACGGTGCTGACGGACGCGGCGAGCGCGGAGATGGTCAAGTACGCCGCCAACTGTTTCCTCGCCACGAAACTGTCCTATGTGAACGCCATCGCCGAACTGTGCGAGCGGCTCGACGCCGACATCGGCGACGTCACCGAAGGAATGGGCTACGACCGCCGCATCGGCCCGACGTTCCTCTCGCCGGGTCCGGGCTGGGGTGGTTCCTGCCTGCCCAAGGACACCATGGCGCTCAAACAGGTCGCCGAGGTCGCGGGGTTCGAGTTCGGCCTGCTCGACGAGGTCATCTCCGGTAACGCGAAACAGGCGTCCCGGGTGGTCGAGCGGATCGCCGTCGCCTGCGGGCTCGACGCGGACGCGGACCTCACCGGCCTGCGCATCGGCCTGCTCGGGCTGACCTTCAAGGCGGGCACCAACGATCTCCGGGATTCCCCGGCGCTCAGCGTCGCCCGGCTGCTGGCCGAGCGCGGTGCGGAGCTGACCGGATACGACCCCGGCCTCACCGGCGCCGAACCGCCGATCCCCGGTGTCCGGGTGGTCGACGACCCCTACTACATCGCGAAGGACGCGCACGCGCTGGTCCTGCTGACCGACTGGCCGCAGTTCCGTGCCCTCGACTGGCCGCGGATCGCCGGTCTGCTCGAAGGGCCGGTCGTGGTCGACACCCGCAACCACCTCGACCCGGACGCGCTCAGCCGGTCCGGGATCGCCTGGCGCGGATTCGGCAGGCCCCCGGTCGACCCGGTGCGCACGCCGTCCCTCGACCCCGTTCCCTGACCGTCCTCAAAGGACAGAAACGAAAGGTGGAACCCATGCGGGTTTTGTGCACCGTGACCGGCTCGCAGGGCCACGCACGGGCGGTGCTGCCCTTGGCCAGGGCGGCGGCGAAGGCGGGCCACGAAGTGCTCGTCGTGACCCCGCCGGAACTGGCCGACGTCTTCGAACCCGGCCTGATGCGGATCGAACCGGTCCTGCCGGGAATGGTCGAGGCGATCGGGCGGATGGTCCAGGAACGCCAAGAGGCCGAAGCGGCCGGGACCCCGCGCCGGGTGCTGGACACGCGCGAACAGCTGATCGCCACCGCGAGCGGCCCGCACGTCACCACCGCCTACCAGAAGCTCTATCCCCTGGCCAAGGAGTTCCAGCCCGACATCGTGGTGCGTGACGGCGCGGAGTTGTCGGGCGCGCTGGTCGCCGAGCAGCTCGGCGTTCCCTACATCAGCGCGCCTTCGGGTGCGGGCAACCTGATCGACCCGGCGGGCCTCGTGGAGCCGCTGAACGAGCGTCGCCAGGAGCTGGGTCTCGCCGCCGAATCCGACGCCGGGATGGTGCACCGCTACGGCCGTTTCGACTGCCTGCCCGCCGATACCTCCTTCGCCGCCTTCGACCTGCCGACGCCGTTCACCTACCGTCAGCCGTCGGAGGTGGCCACCGGCGAGGTCCTGCCGCCGGAGATCGCCGCGCTGCCCGCGGACCGGCCGCTGGTGCTCGCCTCGGTCGGCACCGCGCTGCCCATGCTCGGCGCGTTCAAGGCGTTCGGCATCGACCCGCCGGAGGAGATGGAAGACCCCGACGTCACGGTGCGCGCCCTGATCGAAGGACTGTCCAGTGTGGACTGTTCGGCGGTGGTGGCGACCGCCGGGTTCCCGATCGGCGACGTCGAGGTCGGTGACAACGTGCTCGTCGTCGAACGGATGCCGCAGCCGCTGCTGCTCGAATGCGCGCAGCTGTTCCTGACCCACGCCGGGTACAACAGCATCCGTGAGGCGTTGCGCGCCGGAGTGCCGATGGCCACGCTGCCGCAGTTCGGCGACCAGCCGCACAACGCCCGCCGGATCGAGGAGCTCGGCTTCGGCAAGCAGATTCCCGCCACCACACCGGAAGCGGTCGCCGAGACCTGCCGCGCGGTGCTGGCCGACACCCGGATCGCGGCCACCGTCGCACGGGCCCAGCGGCGGAGCCTGACCATGCCGGGCGTGGAGTCCGCCGTGGCGCACCTCGAAGAGCTCGCCGGCCGGGCCGCGGGAACGGAGTAGCGCGGTGCAGATCGACCATTACGTCAGCCAGCTGCTGGACGTGCTTTCCACCAGGCCGGACGAGATCGCGTTGCGTTACGGCGACGAAGCGCTGACTTCGGCGGAATTCGCGGCGGCGATCACCGGAGCCGCCGCCGCGCTCCGCGACCAAGGGACCGGTGAAGGCGGGGTAGTGGCCCTGCTGACCGTGGGGAACAGCCCGGCGACGCTGATCGGCCGGTACGCGGCCAACCTGATCGGTGCCACCGTGGTGCACCTGCGCGGGATCAACGCAGCCGATCCGCTGGACGAACTCCCGATCGCCACGCAGGTCGAGATCGTCGACGACACCGGCACCACCGTCCTGCTCACCGACGCGGCGAACCTCGACCGGGCGAAGAAGATCCGTGACGCCATGGCGGAACCGGCGGCACTGGCGGCTTTCGGTGACTTCGGCGACGGCGTCGCGGACATCACCGGGACCGCGAGCGAGGTCGAGCCGCGGGCCGAGGGCACCGCCGTGCTGACCTACACCAGCGGGACCACCGGCAGGCCCAAGGGCATCGGCCGCGGATTCGGCGGGCTCGGCGCGGTGGTCACCAAGGCCCGGCACATGACCGAACGCTGCACGATGCTGGTCACCACGCCGCTCAGCCATTCCGTGTCGTCCACAGTGGACGACGCGGTCGCCTCCGGCGGGATGATCGTCCTGCACGAGGGATTCGACGCCGGCGCCGTGCTCGAAGCCGTGGAACGGCACCGGGTCAACCGGGTGTACCTGGCCACCCCGCAGCTCTACGACCTGCTCGACCATCCGGCACTGGGCACCACCGACCATTCCAGCCTGCGGGAGCTGTACTACGGCGGGAGCCCGGCCTCCCCGGTGCGGCTCTCCCGTGCCGCGGAGGTGTTCGGCGCGAAGCTGATCCAGATCTACGGCACCACCGAAAGCTGGGTGATCGCCGCGCTTTCGCCGGAAGAGCACCTGAAGCCGGAACTGCTCACCACGGTCGGCAAGGCGGTCCCGTTCGTCCAGGTCGGCATCCGCGACCCGCACGTGCGGCACGAACTGCCCGCCGGCAAGATCGGGGAGATCTGCGTCCGGTCGCCGATGATGATGGACGGCTACTGGAAGCGTCCCGACCTGACCTCACGGGTCCTCATCGACGGCTGGCTGCACACCGGCGACGTCGGCTATCTCGACGAGAACGGCTACCTGTACCTGGTCGACCGGCTCGCCGACATGATCAAGACCAACGGTATCAAGGTGTACCCGGCCGAGGTCGAGAACGCGCTGCTGGCCCATCCGGACGTCGCGCAGGCCGCGGTGTTCGGGGTCGCCGACGAGGACAACGTCGAGTACATGCACGCGATCGCGGTACCGCGCCGGGGCAGGGACGTGGATCCCGCCGACCTGGCCGCGCACGTCGCGCGGGCGCTGTCCCCGAGCCACGTACCGGCGGAGATCCGGCTCCGCGCCGAACTTCCGCTCACCGACGCGGGGAAGCCGGACAAGCTCCGCCTCCGCGACGAGGCGAAACCCGCCACCAAGCCCAGCCACGCCGAGCCAGAGAGCGAGTTGACGTCATGACCACCTACCTGGAGTCCTTCCAGCGCACACTGCAAGGCGAAGTGCTGCAGAAACGCGACTTCCTGGAGATCGGGCGGCAGGCGGGCCGGTTCCCGGCGGCCAGCCGGTACGAGGAGGCCGAAGCGGTCGCCGAGATCAACGTCTGGTGCAGCAACGACTACCTCGGCATGGGCCAGCATCCGGACGTGCTGTCCGCGATGAAGGAGGCCGTCGAGCGGTTCGGCGCCGGGGCGGGCGGTTCGCGCAACATCGCGGGCACCAACCACTATCACGTGGCGCTGGAACGCGAACTGGCCGAGCTGCACGGCAAGGAGGACGCGCTGCTGTTCACCTCCGGCTACACCGCCAACGACGGTTCGCTGACCGTGCTGGCGGGCCGCCCCGAGGACTGCATCGTGTTCTCCGACGAGAAGAACCACGCCTCCATCATCGACGGGCTGCGGCACAGCGGCGCGGAGAAGAAGATCTTCCGCCACAACGACGTCGCCCATCTGGCCGAGCTGCTCGCCGCCGCACCGGCGGACCGGCCGAAGATGATCGTGTTCGAGTCGGTCTACTCGATGAACGGCGACATCGCGCCGCTGGCCGAATTCGCCGCGCTGGCACGGCAGTACGACGCCATGACCTATGTGGACGAGGTGCACGCCGTCGGCATGTACGGTCCTGAAGGCGCCGGGATCGCCGCGCGCGAGGGGATCGCCGACGAGTTCACCGTCGTGATGGGCACGCTGGCCAAGGGTTTCGGCACCACCGGCGGGTACATCGCCGGGCCGGCCGCGCTCATCGACGCCGTGCGCACCCACTCGCGTTCGTTCATCTTCACCACCGCGCTGCCGCCCGCCGTGGCCGCCGGGGCGCTCGCCGCCGTCCGGCACCTGCGCTCCTCGGAGCGGGAGCGCGAGATCCTCGCCGACAACGCGCAGCTGCTGCACAAACTGCTCGCCGAGCGCGGGATCCCGTTCCTCTCGGACGAGTCGCATATCGTGTCGATCCTGGTCGGCGACGACGCGCTGTGCAAGAAGGTGCACGAACTCCTGTTGCAGCGGCACGGGATCTACATCCAGTCGATCAACGCGCCGAGTGTCCCGTTCGGACAGGAGATCCTGCGCACGGCCCCGTCGGCGGTGCACACCGGCAGCGACGTGCAGAAGATGGTCGAGGCGCTGGACCAGATCTGGCTGGACCTCGGCCTGCCGCGCGGCTGAGAGGGGAGTCCGGTGTCCTTGTCGCTCGCGGCCGTCCTCGCCGATTCGGCGGGCAGGCGGCCGGACCACCCCGCGCTCGTGTTCGACGGGGAACCGTTCTCCTACCGGGAACTCTGGGCCGGGGCGAAGAGGTACGCCTCCGCGCTCCGGGACCAGGGGGTCGCCGCCGGTGACCGGGTCGTGCTGCTCCTGCCGAACACCCCGGAGTTCCCGATGGTCTACTTCGGCGCGCTGGCGCTTGGCGCGGTGGTCGTGCCGGTGCACACGTTGCTCGTCGCGGAGGAGATCCAGTACATCCTCGCCGACTGCGACGCCCGGGTGCTGATCTGCGGAGCCGCCCTGCTGGAGCAGGGCGGCGAGGCCGCCGCCGCGGCCGGTGTCGAAGTACTGACGATGCTGGAGGACGAGGAAACCGGCCGGATCCGCCTCGACGTCCTCGCCGGGGCGGCCGCCGAGATCGAGCGGTACGAACCGCGCGAACCCTCGGATCTCGCGCTGATCCTTTACACGTCGGGGACCACCGGCAAACCCAAGGGCGCGATGCTGACCCACCTGAGCATCGTGCTGAACGTGGCCACCACGATGCTGTCGCCGTTCGACTTCCACGCCGACGACGTGCTGCTCGGCTGCCTGCCGCTGTTCCACACCTTCGGTCAGATCTGCGGGATGGCGACCTGTTTCCGCGCCGGCGCGACGATGGTGCTGATGTCGCGGTTCGACGCTCGGCAGGCGCTGGAGCTGATGGTGGAGCAGAACTGCTCGCTGTTCATGGGCGTGCCGACGATGTACGTCGCGTTGCTGGAGGCCGCCGCGGAGGATCCGCGAAGGCCCAAACTCGATCGGGCCTTCTCCGGTGGTTCCTCGCTGCCGGTGGCGCTGCTGGAACGGTTCGAGGCGGAGTTCGACTGCCCGATCTACGAGGGGTACGGCCTCACCGAGACCTCGCCCGTGGTGGCCTACAACCAGCGCGCGTGGCCGACCCGGGCGGGTACCGTCGGCAAACCGATCTGGGGCGTGGACGTCGCCATCGCGCGCGCCGAGACCGAGGACCGGATCGAGCCGGTGCCGCCGGGCGAGGTCGGCGAGATCGTCGTCCGCGGCCACAACGTGATGGCGGGCTACCTGAACCGCCCCGAAGCGACGGCGGCCGCGATCGTGGACGGCTGGTTCCGCAGCGGCGACCTCGGCTTCCTCGACGACGACGGCTATCTGTCCATTGTGGACCGTAAGAAGGACATGATCCTCCGCGGCGGTCACAACGTGTATCCGCGCGAGATCGAGGAAGTGCTGGCCAGGCATCCCGCGATCGCCCAGGTCGCGGTGCTCGGCGTGCCGGACGAACGGTACGGAGAGGAGATCTGCGCCGTCGTCGTGACCGCTTCCGGCCGTGAGCCAGGGCCGGAACTGGCGGCGGAGATCGTGGCGTGGAGCAAGAAGCACGTCGCCGCGTACAAGTATCCGCGCCGGGTGGAGTTCCTCGACGCGATGCCGCTCGGGCCGAGCGGCAAGGTGCTCAAACGGGAACTGGCGGGCCGCCTCGGGAACTGACCCTGTGCGTCTTGTGGACCACGGCGGTGGGCCAAAGGCGCCCTTCGCCGCGTCTGATGCGAGGAAAGGAGCCTTCGGCCGCGGGGCTTGGGTGTACCGGAGACCGGCCAGTCAGGCTGATCGTGACCTCCATGTCCATAAAGGACACCAAGACCCCCGCGTGTGCCTGATTTGAGCGCTTGCGCGGGGTCGCGAGTGGCAATGATCGTTCTATTGAGGGATAAGGCAAGCGTGGCGTGATCGAACCTCTGTCGTGCAGGCCGTCTTCGCCGACTTCGCGAGGAGATGACCGGGTTCCGGGCCCGGCTTGCGGACTTACCCGGCACACAGTGTCCACAAGGCACAACGGGCACCGATCATACGTCCGTTGACGCCGTGATGTCCGGTTCTCGCGAGGGTCGTGAGTGACAAAGAGGGTTAGAACGATCTTTGCCACTCACGACCCCCGCACAAGGCACCCAAATCGGACGCAAATGGCGAGGTAAGCGTCCTTTGTGGACAGGTGCAGGGGCAGGTCGGGTTTCGCAGGCGAGACATCGGCATGCCACACGCCACGCCTCGCGACCCGCCTGGGAACCGGACATTCTGGCGTCAATCGGGCGCGCCGGGGTGTTGCGAAAGCCACTTTCCCAACCTTCAACGT
>NZ_JBHXIB010000025.1:80307-114573 GCF_042723975.1 Amycolatopsis sp. NPDC058340
CCGCCTGCTCACCCCCCTAGCTGGTCCATTGCGGGCGCCCGGGTGTTTTCCGAAACTCAGATCCCCCATACACCACCGTGCACCTTGGGCTTCCCCCAACACGCCACCGCCGCGCCGACCCCTGCCCGCACCCCGCGCACGACGGTGAACAGGGGGACGTAGGGGTGCGAAAGGGGTCCGTTCCCGCACTAGCTTCGGAATCCCATCCTCGAACCCGAAATGCGGACCATGCGAGACGAACTGATTCTGCGAACTCGACGTGTTCGGCCGGACTGGGCCACGGTGCTGGCCGCTTTCGACGGAACCCCGGACGGGGAGCGACGGCGGGCGCTCACCGAGCTGGTCGTCGCCGAGACCGAAGCGGTGCTGGAGGCGAAGCCGGGCGCGGGGACCGCGGCGCCCGGGACGCCGTTCGCCGAACTCGGGTTCGATTCCCTCGCGGCGGTGGAACTGCACCGGCGGATCTCGGCGGCCACCGCGCTGGAACTGCCGGTGACGCTCGTCTTCGACCATCCGACGCCGTCGGCGCTCGCCGGTCACCTGCGTGATCTGCTCGCCGGTGAGGCCGTGGCCGAGATCGAGGACTACCAGGCGATCGCCGACGACGAACCGATCGCGATCGTCGGCATGGCGTGCCGCTACCCCGGCGGGATCGGTTCACCGGAAGACCTCTGGCGCCTGGTCACCGAGGGTGGGGACGCGACGTCGGAGTTCCCGGCCGACCGCGGCTGGGACGTGGAATCGCTGTACGACCCCGACCCGGGGGTGCCCGGCAAGACCTACACCCGGCGGGGCGGTTTCCTCGAAACCGCCGGGGATTTCGACGCGGGTTTCTTCGGGATCTCGCCGCGTGAGGCGCTGGCGATGGATCCGCAGCAGCGGCTTCTGCTGGAGACGTCGTGGGAGGCCTTCGAGCGGGCGGGGATCGACCCTGTCAGCTTGCGGGGGAGCGCGACCGGCGTGTTCGTCGGCGCGGAGACCCAGGAGTACGGACCGCGTCTCGGTGGTGCGGAAGAAGGTCTCGAAGGGTATCTGCTGACCGGTAACGCGGCGAGCGTCGCCTCCGGCCGCATCTCGTACGCGTTCGGGTTCGAGGGCCCGACGGTCACTGTGGACACCGCGTGCTCGTCGTCGCTGGTGGCCCTGCACCTGGCCGGGCAGGCGCTGCGGCTGGGGGAGTGCTCGATCGCGGTGGCGGGCGGCGTCGCGGTGATGTCGAGCCCCGGCGGTTTCCTCGCCTTCAGCCGTCAGCGCGGGCTCGCCCCGGATGGGCGCTGCAAACCGTTTTCCGCCGCGGCCGATGGCACCGGCTGGTCCGAGGGCGTCGGGATGCTGGTGCTGGAAAGGCTTTCCGACGCCCGGCGCAACGGGCACCGGGTGCTCGCCGTCGTCCGCGGCACCGCGATCAACTCCGACGGCGCCAGCAACGGCCTCACCGCGCCCAACGGCGCCGCGCAGCAGCGGGTGATCCGGCGCGCGCTGGCGAACGCCGGGCTCGCACCGTCCGAAGTGGACGCGGTCGAGGCGCATGGCACCGGTACCGTCCTAGGCGACCCGATCGAGGCGCAGGCACTGCTGGCGACCTACGGCCGCGACCGCGAGCGCCCGCTGCTGCTCGGCTCGGTGAAGTCGAACATCGGGCACACCCAGTCGGCCGCCGGGGTGGCCGGGGTGATCAAGATGGTGCAGGCGATGCGGCACGGTGTGCTGCCCAAGACCCTGCACGCCGACGAACCCACCCCGAAGGTGGCGTGGTCGTCCGGTGCCGTCGAGCTGCTCGGCGAGACCGCCGGCTGGCCGGAGACCGGGGCGCCCCGCCGTGCGGCGGTGTCGTCGTTCGGGATGAGCGGGACCAACGCGCACGCCGTCCTCGAACAGGCCCCGGCCGAGGAAGAGCCCGAGCCGACGCCGGAAGCCTGGCCCACCTGGCTGTTCCCCGTCAGCGGCCGCGACGAGAAAGCCCTGCGCCGTCAGGCCGCCCGGCTGTGTGAAGCCCTGCCGGACAGTGACCTCCCCGCCATCGCCGCCGCGCTCGCCACCACCCGGTCCGCCCTGGAGTGGCGGGCAGTGGTGACCGCCGCCGATCGCGCGGGACTGTTGGCCGGGTTGGACGCGTTGGCCACCGGTGAAGCTCTGCCGAGCCTGGTCCACGGGACGGCGCGGGTCGGGATCGTTTTCAGCGGCCAGGGCAGCCAGCGCGCCGGGATGGGCCGCGAACTGCACCGCCGGTTCCCGGTGTTCGCCACCGCCTTCGACGACGCCTGCGGGCATCTCGACCTGCAGCTGGACCGGCCGCTGGCCGAGATCGTGTTCGCCGCCGAGGGCACCGAGGAAGCCGGGCTGCTGCACCGCACCGAATACGCGCAGTGCGCGCTGTTCGCCGTCGAGGTCGCGTTGTTCCGGCTGTACGAGCACTGGGGCCTGCGCCCCGACTATGTCGCCGGGCACTCGATCGGCGAGCTGGCCGCCGCGCATGTCTCGGGCATGCTCTCGCTCTCCGACGCCGCAGCGCTCGTCGCCGCGCGGGGACGCCTCATGCAGGACACGCGCGAGGGCGGCGCGATGCTCGCCGTGCAGGCGACGGAGGATGAGATCCAGCCGCTGCTGGGCGACCGCCTCGCGATCGCGGCCGTCAACGGCCCGCGGTCGGTGGTCGTCTCCGGCGACGAGGCCGCGGTCGAGGAGATCGCCGCCGCGTTCGCCGGGCGCAAGACCAAACGGCTCAAGGTGAGTCACGCCTTCCACTCGCACCACATGGACGGGATGCTCGACGAGTTCCGCCGGTTCGCCGAGATCCTCACCTTCCGGAAACCGGCGATCCCGCTGGTGTCCACTGTGTCCGGTGAGCTGATCACCGAGGCGACGGCGCCGGAATACTGGGTGGAGCACGTGCGCCGTCCGGTGCGGTTCGCCGACGGCGTGCGGCGGCTGGACGAACTCGGCGTCGACGTGCTCCTGGAACTCGGCCCGGACGCGGTGCTGACCCCGATGGCCGCCGAAGTCCTCGACGGTGAGGGGCCGGCGCTGGTGCCGAGTCTGCGCGGCTCGCGGCCGGAGGCGGAGGCGCTCGCCGCGTCGCTGGCCGAACTGTGGGTCCGCGGCGCAGAACCCGGCTGGCCCCAGGTGTTCGGCACGCACCCGAAGACCGATTTGCCGACTTATGCCTTCGAACGGCAGCGGTATTGGCTGATCGACCAGGACACCGCCGGGGATCCCGGCGCCTACGGGCTGGGCGACACCGGGCATCCGCTCCTGCGGGCTTCGGTCACCACGGCCGAAGACGGTGCCCTGCTGCTCTCCGGCAGGCTGTCCCCGCTCACCCAGCCTTGGCTCGCCGACCACGTCGTCGGCGGTGACGTGGTGCTGCCGGGTACCGCGCTGCTCGAACTGGCGTTGCGGGCCGCGGAACTCGCGGGGTCCGGCGGCGTCGAAGAACTGACCCTCGAAATGCCGTTGGTGCTTTTCGAAGCGGGCGTCCAGGTCCAGGTGTCGGTCCGCGACGGCAGGCTCCTGATCTTCTTCCGTGACACGGAGGACGACGAGTGGACGCGGTGCGCTTCGGGTGCGCTCGGGGCCGCGGCCTCCGCTCCCGACTTCGGGGCGTGGCCGCCCGCCGGTGAGCCCCTTGACCTTTCCGATCTCTACGACCGCCTTGCCGATTCAGGCCTCGACTACGGACCGGCGTTCCGGTGCCTGCGCGCCGCGTGGCGGTCCGGTGACGACCTCTACGCCGAAGTCGCCGCCGTACCGGAGATCCAGGGCGGGTTCGGCGTGCATCCGGCGTTGCTGGACGCGGCCCTGCACGTGCTCGAACTCGGGGCCGGAGGCGGTGGTCCCGCTGCACTGCCGTTCGCGTGGTCCGGCGTGACGCTGCACGCGCGCGGCGCCGATGTGCTGCGCGTCAAGCTCGAGAACCACGTCGCGGGTGCCGAAGCCGGGACGTACTCGGTCTCCCTGAAGGTGGCCGATGGCGCGGGCGAGCCCGTCGCGTCGGTGGGATCCCTGGCCTTGCGCCCCCTTGCCACCGCACCGCGCGCGCAGGACGGCGCGCTCTACGGCGTCGACTGGATCCCGCTTCCCGGGACCCCGGGCACCGCCGAATACCGGCTCTATCCGGACCTGACCGCCGTCGGCGACGAGGTGCCGCCGGTCGTCGCCGTCCGCTGCGCCGAGCCGCTCGAAAACGTGCTGGACCTCGTCCAGGCCTGGCTCGCCGACGACCGGTTCGCCCCGGCCCGGCTGGCGCTGCTCACCGAGGGCGCCGTCGCCACCGAAAACCCCGATCCCGCCGCGGCCGCCGTATGGGGGCTCGTGCGCTCCGCGCAGGCCGAGCACCCGGACCGGCTGGTGCTGGCCGATGTCACGGGAGAAGACGGCCTCGCCGCCGGACTGGCTTGCGGGGAGCCAGAGTTCGCCGTCCGCGACGGCGTGGTGCTGGTCCCCAGGCTGACGCGGGTCCCGAGCCCGGCCCCGGCCTCGTTCACCACCGGCGGCACGGTGCTGATCACCGGCGGGACCGGCGGTCTCGCCGGGTTGCTGGCCCGGCATCTGGTCGAGCGGCACGAGGTCCGCGGCCTGCTTCTCGTGAGCCGTCGCGGCGCCGCGGGCCCGCTCGTCGACGACCTCACCGCACTGGGAGCCGACGTCACGGTCGCCGCCTGCGACATCACCGACCGTGAGGCCGTCGCGGCACTGCTCGCCGAGCATCCGGTGTCGGCGGTCGTCCACGCCGCCGGCGTGCTCGACGACGCGACCATCGCCACGCTCGATCACGAACGGCTGGCGACCGTCCTGCGGCCGAAGGTCACCGGCGCGCTCGTCCTGGACGAACTCACCCGCGACCTCGACCTGTCGGCGTTCGTGCTGTTCTCCTCGTCCGCGGCCACCTTCGACGGCGCCGGGCAGGCCAACTACGCGGCGGCCAACGCCTTCCTCGAAGCGCTCGCCCTCCGCCGCCGCGCGGAGGGCCGCCCCGGTGTCGCACTCGGCTGGGGGTTGTGGGACGCCGGGATGGGCGGACGGCTCGACGAGGCGGCGCTGCGCCGGATCGCCCGCACCGGCCAGCACGCACTGTCCGAAGTGGACGGGCTCGCGCTGTTCGACGCGGCGCTGGCGGCGGACCGGCCGGTGCTGCTGCCGATGCGGATGGACCGTGCCGCACTGCGTGCCCGCGCCACCGCCGCAGGACTTCCGACTGTCCTCAGTGGACTCATACGGGTCACCCGCCCGGCGCCGTCGGCCGCGCCGCGCGGCGGACTGGACGAGGCGGCCCTGCTCGACCTCGTCCGGACGACGGTCGCCGCCGTGCTCGGTCACCCGGACGCCCACGCCATCGATCCGGACCGCGCGTTCACCGAAGTCGGCTTCGACTCGCTCGCCGCCGTGGAACTGCGCAACCGGTTGATCGCGGCCACCGGGCTGAAGATCGCGCCGACCCTGGTGTTCGACCATCCGAACCCGCGTGCGGTCGCCGCGTTCCTCGCCGCCGGATCCGCTCCGGTCCGGGACGAGGTGGCCGCTCCGGCCGAGGCCGACGAGCCGATCGCGATCATCGGCATGGCCTGCCGCTATCCGGGCGGGGTGAGCACACCCGACGACCTGTGGCGTCTGGTCGCCGAGGGGAACGACGGCATCACCCGGTTCCCCGAGAACCGCGGCTGGGACACCGACGGCGTCTACCACCCCGACGCCGACCACCGCGGCACCACCTACGTGCGCGAGGGCGGTTTCCTGCACGATGCCGGGCAGTTCGATCCGGGCTTCTTCGGGATCTCGCCGCGGGAGGCGCTGGCGATGGACCCGCAGCAGCGGCTGCTGCTGGAGATCTCCCACGAAGCCGTCGAACGGGCCGGGCTCGACCCGAAATCCTTGCGCGGCAGCGCGACCGGCGTGTTCGCCGGGGTGATGTACCACGACTACGCGACGGGGCTGAACCGCGTGCCGGACGACGTCGAGGGTTACCTCGGCAACGGGACCTCGGCCAGCATCCACTCCGGCCGGGTCGCCTACACCTTCGGGCTGGAAGGCCCGGCGGTGACGATCGAAACGGCCTGTTCGTCGTCGCTGGTGGCGCTGCATCTGGCGGCGCAGGCGCTGCGGCGCGGCGAATGTTCGCTGGCGCTGGCGGGCGGGGTGACCGTGATGGCCACGCCCGAGGTCTTCGTGGACTTCAGCCGTCAGCGCGGCCTCGCCCCCGACGGCCGTTGCAAGTCCTTTTCGGACGACGCCGACGGCACGGTGTGGAGCGAAGGTGTCGGAATGCTCCTGGTGGAACGCCTCTCCGACGCCCGCCGCAACGGCCATCGTGTCCTCGCGATCGTGCGGGGCAGCGCGGTCAACCAGGACGGCGCGTCCAACGGCCTCACCGCCCCGAGCGGCCCGTCGCAGCAACGCGTGATCCGCCGGGCACTGGCGGACGCCGGGCTCGAACCGTCCGAAGTGGACGCGGTGGAGGCGCACGGCACCGGGACGCCGCTCGGTGATCCGATCGAAGCGCAGGCTGTGCTCGCCACCTACGGCCAGGACCGGGACCGGCCGCTGTGGCTGGGTTCGCTGAAGTCGAACCTCGGCCACACCCAGGCCGCCGCCGGGGTCGGCGGGATCATCAAGATGGTGCAGGCGATGCACCACGGCGTGTTGCCGCGCACGCTCAACCTCGGCACGCCCACGACCAAAGTCGACTGGACGGCCGGGAATGTCTCCCTGCTCAGCGAGCCCGTGGCGTGGCCGGAAAACGGCGGGCCCCGGCGCGCGGCGGTGTCGTCGTTCGGGATCAGCGGGACCAACGCGCATGTCGTCCTGGAGCAGGCTGAGCCGGTCGAAGAGTCCACTTCGGACATTTCGCCGCTCGGTGGCGACGTGCTGCCGTTCGTCTTGTCCGGGAAGACGTCCGCCGCCTTGGCCGCGCAGGCGGACCGGCTCGCCGGGCATCTCCGTGACGACGTGTCCCTGCCCGCGGTGGCCCGTGCGCTCGCGGTGACCAGGTCCGCGCTGGAGCACCGTGCCGTGGTGGTGGCGGGTGACCGCGCCGGATTGACCGCCGGATTGCGTGCGCTGGCCGACGCGGTCCCCGCGCCCCATGTCGTCGGCGGGGTCGCCGAGAACGGCAAGCCCGTCTTCGTCTTCCCCGGCCAGGGTTCACAGTGGACCGGGATGGCGGTGGACCTGCTGGGTTCGTCGGCCGTCTTCGCCGAAGCGATGGCCGATTGCGAGAACGCGCTGCTGTCCCATGTGGACTGGAAGCTGACGCACGTCCTGTCCGACGCGGCGGCGCTGGAGCGGGTGGACGTCGTCCAGCCGGTGCTGTTCGCCGTGATGGTGTCGCTGGCCCGGCTCTGGCAGGCGTGCGGGATCGAACCCGCCGCGGTGGCCGGGCATTCGCAGGGCGAGATCGCGGCCGCGTGTGTCGCGGGCGCGCTGTCGCTCGAAGACGCCGCGCGGGTGGTCTGCCTGCGCAGCAAGGCGATCCTGGCGCTGTCCGGGCTGGGCGGGATGGTGTCGGTCGCGGCTTCCGAGGAGCGCGTCCGGGAAATGCTGCCCGACGGCGTTTCCGTGGCCGCGGTGAACGGCCCGGCCTCCGTCGTCGTGTCCGGTGATGTCGCCGGGCTGGACGCGCTGCTCAAGCGATGCGAACTGCTCGATGTGCGGGCGAAGCGTGTCCCGGTGGACTACGCGTCGCATTCGGCCCACGTCGACTCGATCGAACAGGACGTCGTGACGGCGCTGAGCGGAATCACACCGCGTGAAGCCGAAGTTCCGATGTATTCGACCGTCACCGGGGAGCCGATCGACACGACCACCCTCGACGCGGCCTACTGGTTCCGCAATCTCCGGGCCACCGTCCGGTTCGACCAGGCGGTGCGGCGGCTGATCGAGGACGGTTTCCGGTTCTTCGTCGAGACGAGCCCGCATCCGGTGCTGGTCGCCGGGCTGACCGAACTCGTCGAAGAGGCCGCCGTGCCCGCCGTCGCGCTCGCGAGCCTTCGCCGCGACGAAGGCGGAGCGACCCGGTTCGTCACGTCGCTGGCCGAGGCGCACGCCCACGGCCTCAGCCCCGACTGGGCAGCGCTGCTGCCTGAGGCGGGCTGGGTGGATCTGCCGCCCTACGCCTTCCAGCATCAGGAGTTCTGGCTCACCGATGCCGGGGAACCGGGCGACGCCGCCGGATTCGGTCTCGGCGCCACCGGGCATCCGTTGCTCACCGCCGCGACCGCGTTGCCGGGTTCCGGCGGGCTCCTGCTCACCGGCCGGATCTCGACGGCCGCCCAGCCGTGGCTGGCCGATCACGCGGTGCAGGGCACGGTGCTGCTGCCAGGTACCGCGTTCGTGGAACTCGCGCTGCAGGCCGGGACTCACGCGGGCTGCGGCCGGATCGACGAGCTGACCCTCGAAGCCCCGCTGCCGCTTCCCGAACAGGGCGGCGTCCGCGTCCAGGTCGTCCTGGGGTCCGAAGTGGACGGACGCAGGGAGATCACCGTGCACTCCCAGGCCGAATCCGGTGACGACATCTGGGTGCGGCACGCGTCCGGCTTCCTGACTTCGGACGAGACCCCGGGCGAGGGCCTGGCCGAATGGCCGCCCGCCGGCGCGACGAGCGTCGACCTCGACGGCTTCTACGCCGAAGCCGAGACGCAGGGCTACGGCTACGGCCCGGCGTTCCAGGGCCTGCGGGCGGCCTGGACCTCGGGCTCCGACGTCTTCGCCGAGGTCGTCCTGCCCGACGCCGAGGGAGCGGACCGGTTCGGCCTGCATCCGGCGTTGCTCGACGCCGCCCTCCACGCCCTCGGTACCGTCCGGTCCGGCGACGGCGCGGAACTGCCGTTCGCGTGGACCGGGGTCACCGTGCACGCCGTCGGCGCCACCGCGCTGCGGGTCCGGCTCGCCGTGGGGGCGGACACCGTCGCGGTGACGGCGGCCGACCCGGCGGGCGCGCCGGTCGCGACCGTCGAAGGCCTGGTCACGCGGCCCGCCGCCCTGCCGGGCTCCCGGCGTCCGGACTCGCTGTTCCGGGTCACCTGGACTCCGGCGACGACGCCGGAAGCCATCGGGACGCCGACCGTCACGGCCCTGCCCGACGGCGACCTGACCACGCTCACCGAGGTCCCCGACGTGGTGCTGGTGCCGGTGGGAGCCGAGGACGGCGACCTCACCGAAAGCACGCATCGCACGACCGCCCGGGTGCTGGACCTGATCCGGACCTGGCTGGACGACGAGCGGTTCGCCGACGCGCGGCTGGTGCTGCACACCCGCGGCGCCGTCGCCGACGAGGACGTCCGTGACCTCGCGGCCGCGGCGGTCTGGGGCCTGGTCCGGTCCGCGCAGGCCGAGAACCCCGACCGGATCGTCCTCCTCGACAGCGACACCGACCTTCCGCCGGGGTTGCCCGCCGAGGTACTGGCCACCGGTGAGGCACAGCTCGCGTGGCGCGACGGGGAACTGCTCGTGCCGAGGCTCGCCAAGGTCTCCGCCGACGGCACGCTGACCCCGCCCGACGGCCCCTGGGTACTGGACGCGCCCCGTCGCGGCACGCTGGAAGAGCTCGCGCTCGTCCCGGCACCCGCGGCCGCCCGGCCGCTCGCCGACGGCGAGGTCCGGATCGACGTCCGGGCCGCCGGGATCAACTTCCGCGACGTGCTCATCACACTCGACATGTATCCCGAGGACAACGCGGTGATGGGCAGCGAGGGCGCGGGCGTCGTCACCGAGGTCGGTCCCGGTGTCACCGGCTTGAAACCGGGCGACCGGGTCTTCGGCCTGTTCGACGGCGCGTTCGGCCCGGTCGCGATCGCCGACCGGCGGACGGTGACGGAGATGCCCGCGGACTGGACGTTCACCGAAGCCGCGGCGCTGCCGGTCGTCTTCCTCACCGCCTACTACGGGCTGGTCGACCTCGGCGGGCTCAGGCCGGGGGAGAAGGTGCTGATCCACGGTGCGACCGGCGGTGTCGGCATGGCGGCGGTCCAGCTGGCGCGCCATCTCGGCGCCGAGGTGTTCGCGACGGCGAGCCCCGGAAAATGGGAAGTGTTGCGGGGTCTCGGTTTCGACGACGAGCACATCGCCTCCTCCCGCACGCTGGACTTCGAGGACCGGTTCGGCCGGATGGACGTCGTCCTGGACTCGCTCGCCAAGGAGTTCGTCGACGCGTCGCTGCGGCTGCTGGGCGAGGGTGGCCGGTTCGTGGAGATGGGCAAGACCGACATCCGCGACGCGGACGAGGTCGCGGCCGCGCATCCCGGCGTCACCTACCGCGCGTTCGACCTGCTCGACGCCGGACGGCCGAGGATCGGCGAAATCCTGGCCGAGCTGCTGGAGCTGTTCGGCGCCGGGGCGCTCACCGTGCCCCGTCCGACGGTGTGGGACGCGCGCCGCGCACCCGAGGTCTTCCGGTTCATGAGCCAGGCCAAGCATATCGGCAAGAACGTGCTCACCATTCCGTCCACAATGGACGTAAACGGGACGGTGCTGATCACCGGCGCCACCGGCACACTCGGCGCACTGGTGGCCCGTCATCTGGTCACCGTGCGCGGCGTCCGGCATCTGCTGCTCGTCGGCCGCCGGGGCCGCGACGCGGCAGGCATGGCGGAACTCGAAGCGGAACTGACCGGCGCCGGGGCGTCGGTCACGATCGCCGCCTGTGACGCGGCGGACCGGACGGCGCTGGCCGCCTTGCTCGCCACCGTGCCGCCCGAACATCCGCTGACCGGGGTGGTGCACGCCGCCGGTGTCCTGGACGACGGCCTCGTCGCCACGCTGACTCCCGAGCGGCTGGCGAAGGTGCTGCGGCCGAAGGTCGACGCCGCGGTCAACCTGCACGAATTGACCCGCGACGCGGACCTCGCCGAGTTCGTCCTGTTCTCCTCGGCCGCCGGTGCGTTCGGCGACGCCGGACAGGGCAATTACGCCGCCGCCAACAGTTTCCTCGACGCTCTCGCCCGGCATCGTCGTGCGGAGGGGCTGCCCGCGGTCTCGCTCGCGTGGGGTTTCTGGGCGCAGCTGAGCGGGATGACCGGGCATCTGGGTGAGGCGGATCTCGCCCGGCTCAAGCGGTCCGGGATGAGCCCGCTGTCCACTGAGGACGGTTTGCTGTTGCTGGACGCCGCCCGCGCCGGGTACGAACCGGCGCCGCTGCCGATGCACATCGACCTCGCCGCCCTGCGGGGTGAAGAGGTGCACCCGCTGCTGCGGGGGCTGGTGAAGGCACCGGTCCGCCGGGCCGCCGCGGCCGCCGAGACACAGACCGCCGGATTCGCCGACCGGCTGGCCGGGCTCGCCCCCGCCGCCCGCGGCCGGGCCCTGTTGGACCTGATCCGCGCGAACGTCGCGGCGGTGCTCGGCTTCGGCTCGCCGGAGCAGGTCGGTGTCCGGCAGGCCTTCCGGGAACTGGGATTCGACTCGCTGAGCGCGGTCGAACTCCGCAACCGGCTCAACGCGGCGACCGGCCTGCGGCTGCCCGCCACTGTCGTGTTCGACCATCCGACGCCCACCGCGCTCGCCGAAACCCTCGGCGACCGGTTGGCGCCCGCCGACGAGCCCGACGGTGCCGTTGACGACGAGGTCGCCCGCATCGGCGCGGTCCTCGCCTCGGTGCCCGCCGACCGGCTCCGTGAAGCCGGCGTGCTGGACCTGCTGACCCGGCTGGCCGACCCCGGCTACCGCCCCACCGAGTCGCTCGACGGCGCGGACATCGACGAGATGGACGCCGACCGGCTGATCGAACTCGCTTTCGACGCTTCCGACCCCGCCTGACGTGAAACACCCTGGAGCTGCGATGTCCACATCCGAGAACAAGGTCGTCGAGGCCCTGCGGGCGGCGTTGAAGGAAGCCGACCGCCTGCGCGGGGAGAACCGGCGCCTGACCGGCGAGCCCATCGCGATCATCGGCATGGCCTGCCGTTACCCGGGCGGGGTCCGCTCGCCGGAGGAACTGTGGGACCTGGTCGCCGGGGAACGCACCGGCCTCACCGGATTCCCGGCCGACCGCGGCTGGGACCTCGACGGGCTCTACGACCCCGAGCAGGGCAAACCGGGCAAGAGCTACGTGCGGGAAGGCGGCTTCCTGCACGACGCCGCCAAGTTCGACCCGGCGTTCTTCGGGATCTCACCGCGTGAGGCGCTGGCGATGGACCCGCAGCAGCGGCTGCTGCTGGAGATCTCCTGGGAGGCGATCGAACGCGCGGGGATCGCCCCGGATTCCCTGCGGGGCAGCCGGACCGGCGTGTTCGCGGGGGTCATCCACAACGAGTACTCGGCCATCGCGGGCACGCCGCCCGCGGATCTCGAGCCGTATCTCGGCAACGGGAGTTTCGCGAGTATCGCCTCCGGCCGGGTTTCCTACACCTTTGGTCTCGAAGGCCCCGCGGTCACTGTCGACACGGCGTGTTCGTCTTCGCTGGTCGCGCTGCATCTGGCGGCGCAGGCGCTGAGGCAGGGTGAATGCTCGCTGGCGCTGGCGGGCGGGGTGACCGTGATGGCCAACCCGGCGGCGTTCGTCGACTTCAGCCGTCAGCGCGGGCTCGCGCCGGACGGGCGGATCAAGGCGTTCGCCGAAGCCGCCGACGGCACGGCCTGGGGTGAAGGCGCGGGCATGCTGCTCGTCGAGCGGCTTTCGGACGCCAAACGCAACGGGCATCGCGTCCTCGCCGTCGTTCGCGGTTCCGCGGTGAACCAGGACGGCGCGTCGAACGGGCTCACCGCGCCGAATGGTCTTTCCCAGCAACGGGTGATCCGGCAGGCGCTGGCGAACGCACGACTGGCACCGTCCGATGTGGACGCCATGGAGGCGCACGGCACGGGTACCCGGCTCGGCGACCCGATCGAGGCGCAGGCACTGCTGGCCACTTACGGCCAGGACCGGACCACGCCGCTCTGGCTCGGCTCGGTGAAGTCCAATATCGGGCACAGCCAGGCCGCGGCCGGGGTTGCGTCGATCATCAAACTCGTCGAGGCGATGCGGCACGGCGTGCTGCCGAAGACGCTGAACGTCGACACGCCGACGTCCCATGTGGACTGGTCCGAGGGTGCGGTCTCGCTGCTGACCGAGGCCGAGCCGTGGCCGAAGACGGATCGCCCCCGGCGGGCCGCGGTGTCCTCGTTCGGGATCAGCGGGACGAACGCGCACGTCGTCCTCGAACAGCCCGCCGCCGAAGAAGAACCGCCCTCCACCCTCAGGGGCCCGGTGCCGTTCCTGCTGTCCGGCAAGAGCGAAGCCGCCTTGCGTGAGCAGGTCGCGCGCGTGCGGGAACTCGCGCGGGACGCGGACGTCACCGCGGCCGATCTGGCGTTCTCGCTGGCCACCACGCGGACAGCGCTGGAGCATCGGGCCGCCGTCGTCGGCACGCTGGACGATCTGCTCACCGCCACTTTGGTGGAAGGGCGGGCGACGGACGGCGGGACGGCGTTCCTGTTCACGGGCCAGGGCAGTCAGCGGTTCGGGATGGGTCGTGAGCTGGCCGAGCGTTTCCCGGTGTTCGCCGAGGTCTTCGATGAGGTCTCGTCGAGGTTCGAGCGGCCGATCAAGGAGCTGACGGCCGAGGAGCTGAATCAGACGGCGAACACGCAGTGTGCGTTGTTCGCCTTCGAGGTGGCGTTGTTCCGGTTGGTGGAGAGCTGGGGCATCAAGCCGGACTTCCTGGCCGGGCACTCGGTCGGGGAGATCGCGGCGGCTCATGTCGCGGGTGTGCTCTCGCTGGAAGACGCCGTGACGCTGGTGTCGGCTCGTGGTCGCCTGATGCAAGCCTTGCCCGCTGGTGGTGCGATGGTGGCTTTGCAGGCGAGCGAGGCGGAGGTCGTTCCGCTGCTGACGGAACGGGTTTCGTTGGCGGCGATCAATGGTCCGGAGTCGGTGGTCGTCTCGGGTGACGAAGACGCCGTCACCGCGGTGGTGTCGCACTTCGAGGGACGCAAGAACAAACGACTCGTGGTGAGCCACGCGTTCCATTCGCCGCTCATGCAGCCGATGCTCGAAGAATTCCGTGTGGTGGTCGAGGGGTTGACCTTCGCCGAGCCGCGGATCCCGATCGTGTCCGGCGGCCTGGCGAATGTGTCCACTTCGGACTACTGGGTCCGTCATGTGCGTGACGCGGTGCGGTTCCACGATTCGGTCGAGTTCCTGGCAGCCGAAGGTGTCACCCGCTTCCTGGAGATCGGGCCGGACGCCGTCCTGACCGCCATGGCCAAGGAGAGCGCCGAGGACGCGGTCGTGTTCCCGGCGTCGCGGCGGGACCGGCCCGAGGTGACGACCCTGCTGGCGGCGGTCGCCGGACTGCACGTCCATGGGGCCGAGGTCGACTGGGCGCCGCTGTTCCCCGGGGCACGTCGTGTCGACCTGCCCACGTATCCGTTCCAGTACGAACACTTCTGGCTCGAATCCGGTGCCGCGCACCGAGACGTTTCCGCCGCTGGGCTGGACGCGTCGCCGCACGCCCTGCTCGCCGCCGCTGTCCGGCCGGCGGGCGAGGACGAGATCCTGCTGACGGGCAGGATCTCGCTGAGCACGCTGCCGTGGCTGGCGGACCACGTCGTCGGCGGAACCGTGCTGCTGCCCGGCACGGCGTTCGCGGAACTCGCGCTCGCGGCCGCCGACGAGGCCGGTTGCGAAGCCGTCGAGGAACTGAATCTGGAAGCACCGCTGGTGCTGCCCGGGAAGGGCGGTGTCCAGCTGCAGGTCGCGGTCGGGGCCGCCGACGACCAGGGCAGGCGCTCGGTCACCGTGCACGCCCGGCCGGAGGACGACGACGTCTGGGTGCGCCACGCCTCCGGCGTCCTCGGCACTGGACTGTCCATACAGGACGAGATGACCGAGTGGCCGCCCTCCGGGGCGGAACCGGTCGACATCGAAGGCTTCTACCCGGATCTGGCGGCCGAAGGGCTCGGCTACGGTCCTGCCTTCCAGGGTGTCCGTGCCGTTTGGACCCGCGACGGCGACGTGTTCGCCGAAGTCCAGGTGGACGACACTCCCGGCACCTTCGGGATCCACCCCGCGTTGTTCGACTCCGCCCTGCACGCGATCGGTGTCGGCGAGTCGCGGGGGCTGGAGATCCCCTTCGCCTGGTCGGATCTCCGCCTGCACGCCGACGGCGCGACCGTGCTCCGGGTCCGGCTCAGCCCCGCGGGCGACGGCGCCGTCTCCGTTTTCGCCACCGATCCCGCCGGAGCACCGGTGCTGTCGGTCGGTGCGCTCAGCCTGCGGGCTCCGGCCGCCGCGGCCAGCTCGCTTCCCCGCGACTCGCTGTTCCGCGTCACCTGGACGCCGGTGGCGGTGCCCACCGGAGAAGCGGAACCGGCCGTCGAGTCCTGTGTGGACTTCGCGGACGTCCGGCATGCGACGACGCACGCCTGGGAGATCGCCGTGGAGCCGGGCGAGGCTCCCGTGGTGTTCCTGACCAGCGGAGCGTTCACCGATCCGGCGCAGGCGGCGGTCTGGGGGCTGGTGCGCTCGGCGCGGGAGGAGTATCCCGGCCGGTTCGTGCTCGTCGACGCCGAAGAACCCGCCGCGCTCACGGCCGGGCTGCTGGCCGGGATCGTGGCTTCCGGCGAGACCGAAGCCCTCGTGCGCGACGGCGAGGTCCGCGTTCCGCGGCTCACCCCGGTGCGCGAGGGCGAAACCGGGCCGGGCTGGGATCCGGCGGGAACCGTCCTGGTCACCGGTGGCACCGGCGCGCTCGCCGCCGAACTCGCCCGGCACCTCGTGACGCACCGTGGCGTGCGGAACCTGATCCTCGCCGGCCGACGCGGTCCCGCCGCGGAAGGCGCGGGCGAACTGGCCGCCGAACTGGCGGACCTCGGAGCCGAGGCCAGGGTCGTCGCCTGCGACGTCGCGGACCGCGCCCAGCTGACGGCGTTGCTCGACGGCGTTCCGCTGACCGCCGTCGTCCACGCCGCCGGTGTCCTCGACGACGGCCTGCTCGGGGATCTCACACCGGACCGGTTCGAGACCGTGCTGCGGTCCAAAGTGGACGCCGCGCTCCTGCTGGACGAACTGGCCGGCGACGCCCACCTCGTGTTCTTCTCCTCCGCGGCCGGTGTGCTCGGCAGCGCGGGGCAGGCCAACTACGCCGCCGCCAACGCCGCCCTCGACGCGGTGGCCGCGCGCCGCCGGGAACGGGGGCTGCCCGCGACCTCGCTCGCGTGGGGGCTCTGGGAGACCGGCGACGGGATGGCGGGAGCGCTCGCCGGGGCCGATCGCGCGCGGATGGCGGGCTCCGGTCTGCTGCCGCTCCCGGTCGGCGACGCCTTGACCCTCTTCGACTTCGCCGTGGGGACAGCGGAAGCACTGTTCGTGCCGATGCGGCTCGACGTGCCCGCCCTGCGCACGAGCGTCACCGACGTCCCGCTGCTGCGGGCCTTCGCCGGGAAGTCCCGGCGGACCGCGTCGGCCGCCCCCGCCGCGCGGGAGTTGCGTGACCGGCTGGCGACCCTGCCCGCGGAGGAGCGGGACCGGGAACTGCTCGCGCTGGTACGTGGCCAGGTCGCGGACGTGCTCGGCCACCGGGACGCCGGGTCCGTCGAACCGGCCCGTCCGTTCCGGGAGCTCGGTTTCGACTCGCTGACCGCGGTGGAACTGCGCAACGGCCTCAACGCCGCGTCCGGGCTCAGGCTGCCCGCGACCGCGGTGTTCGACCACCCCACCCCCAAGGCGCTCGCCGAGCTGCTCGCCGCCGAACTGTTCGGCGCCGCGCCCGGCGTCCCGGTTCACACGCCCACGACCGTGGCCGACGAGCCGATCGCCATCATCGGGATGGCGTGCCGCTATCCCGGCGGGGTCGCCTCGCCCGAGGACCTCTGGCGGCTGGTCGCGGAAGGACGCGACGGAATCTCGCTCTTCCCGGCCGATCGCGGTTGGGATGTCGACGGCCTCTACGACCCGGACCCCGGCAAGGCGGGGAAGAGCTACGTGCGCGAGGGCGGATTCCTCCACGAGGCGGGGGATTTCGACGCCGGTTTCTTCGGGATCTCGCCGCGTGAGGCGCTGGGCATGGACCCACAGCAGCGGCTGCTCCTGGAGGTCTCGTGGGAGGCCTTCGAACGGGCGGGGATCGATCCCGGAACGCTGAGGGGCAGTGATACCGGCGTGTTCGCCGGGCAGATGTACCACGACTACCTCACCGGTGCCACGGTCGTTCCCGACGACGTCGAGGGCTACCTCGGCACCGGTAACTCCGGAAGCGTGCTGTCCGGACGGGTTTCCTACACCTTCGGGCTCGAAGGCCCGGCCGTCACGGTCGACACCGCCTGCTCGTCGTCGCTGGTCGCGCTGCATCTCGCGGCACAGGCGTTGCGGCGCGGCGAATGTTCGCTGGCGCTGGCGGGCGGGGTGACCGTGATGGCCACCCCGGAGACCTTCGTCGACTTCAGCCGTCAGCGAGGCTTGGCGCCGGACGGCCGCTCGAAGTCCTTTTCGGACGGTGCGGATGGCACGTCCTGGTCCGAAGGCGTCGGCATGCTGCTCGTGGAGCGGCTCTCCGACGCCGAGCGCAACGGGCACCGGATCCTTGCCGTCGTCCGGGGTTCCGCGGTGAACCAGGACGGCGCGTCGAACGGGCTGACCGCGCCGAACGGTCCTTCGCAGCAGCGGGTGATCCGGCGGGCCCTGGCCGACGCACGACTGGAACCGTCCGAAGTGGACGCCGTCGAAGCGCACGGGACCGGGACCACACTGGGTGACCCGATCGAGGCGCAGGCCCTGCTGGCGACCTACGGCCAGGGCCGGCAGGACACCGCGCTGTGGCTCGGGTCGATCAAGTCGAATATCGGGCACAGCCAGGCGGCCGCCGGGGTGGCGGGCGTGATCAAGATGGTCGAAGCGATGCGTCGCGGGATGCTGCCGAAGACGCTGCACGTGACCGAACCCTCGTCCCATGTGGACTGGACGGCGGGAGCCGTATCCCTGCTGACCGAGGCACGGCCGTGGCCGGAGGCCGGACGGCCCAGGCGTGCCGCCGTGTCGTCGTTCGGGATCAGCGGCACCAACGCGCATGTCGTCCTGGAGCAAGGGCCCGCACCGGCAGAGGTCGCAGAGGCCGGTGACGGCACGGTGCCGTTCGTCCTGTCCGCCGGGAGCGAGGCGGCCCTGCGCGACCAGGCGCTGCGCTTGCGGGACTTCCTGGCCGAGACGCCCGCCGCCCTGGCCGACGTCGCCTTCTCGCTCGCGACCACCCGCGCGGCCCTCGAACACCGGGCCGCCGTCGTGGCCGGAGACCGCGAAACCCTGCTGGCCGGGCTCGAGAACCTCACCGTCACCGGCCGCGCGACGGAGGGCCGGACGGCGTTCCTGTTCACCGGTCAGGGCAGTCAGCGACTTGGGATGGGTCGTGAGCTGGCCGAGCGTTTCCCGGTGTTCGCCGAGGTCTTCGATGAGGTCTCGTCGAGGTTCGAGCAGCCGATCAAGGAACTGACGGCCGAGGAGCTGAATCAGACCGCGAACACGCAGTGCGCGTTGTTCGCCCTTGAAGTGGCGCTCTTCCGCCTGGTCGAAAGCTGGGGCATCCGGCCGGACTTCCTGGCCGGTCACTCGGTCGGCGAGATCGCGGCGGCTCATGTCGCGGGGGTGCTTTCCCTCGACGATGCCGCCAAGCTGGTGTCGGCGCGAGGCCGGTTGATGCAGGCCTTGCCCACCGGCGGCGCGATGGTGGCCTTGCAGGCGACCGAAGCCGAGGTCCTTCCGCTGCTGACGGAGCG
Source organism: Amycolatopsis sp. NPDC058340 (assembly GCF_042723975.1). NCBI lineage: Bacteria > Bacillati > Actinomycetota > Actinomycetes > Pseudonocardiales > Pseudonocardiaceae > Amycolatopsis > Amycolatopsis sp. NPDC058340. The sequence goes on from NZ_JBHXIB010000025.1 coordinate 98,983, forward strand.
GGTGTCGTTGGCGGCGATCAACGGTCCGGAGTCGGTGGTGGTCTCGGGTGACGAAGATGCCGTCGCCGCGGTGGTGTCGCACTTCGAGGGACGGAAGAGCAAGCGCCTTGTCGTGAGTCACGCGTTCCATTCGCCGCTGATGGAGCCGATGCTGGAGGAGTTCCGCGCGGTCGCCGACGGCCTGTCGTATGCGGCGCCACGGATCCCGATCGTGTCGGGTGGTCTGGCAGATGTGTCCACTTCGGACTATTGGGTCCGTCATGTGCGTGACGCGGTGCGGTTCCACGATTCGGTCAAGTTCCTGGAAGCCGAAGGCGTCACGCGGTTCCTGGAGATCGGCCCCGACGGTGTCCTGACCGCCATGGCCAAGGAGAGCGTCGAGGACGCGGTCGTCGTACCGGCGCTTCGGCGTGACCGGCCGGAGGTGGAGACGCTGCTGACGGCCGTGGCCGGACTGCACACGCACGGCGTGGACGTCGATCTGACGGCCCTGCTCGGCGGTGGCCGTCCCGTCGACCTGCCCACCTACGCCTTCCAGCACCGCCGCTTCTGGCTCTCCTCCGCCGGCGCGGCGGGCGACGTCACCGCCGCCGGGCTCGGCACCCCCGATCACCCGTTGCTCGGCGCGGCCGCGGCATTGCCCGGCGACGGCGGGTTCCTGCTCACCGGCCGGTTGTCCGGGCACGCCCAGCCGTGGCTGGCCGAACACCGGGTCGGCGGCGTGGTCCTGCTGCCCGGTACGGCGTTCGTCGAGATCGCCCTGCGCGCGGGGGACGAGGCGGGCTGCGGCCACCTCGAAGACCTCACCCTGGAAGCGCCGCTCGTGCTGCCCGAGCGTGGTGCGACGCAGCTGTCCGTGCTGGTCGGTTCGGCCGACGACACCGGTCGCCGGACCGTCGAGATCCACTCGCGCGAGGAAGGCGAAGACGGCTGGCAGCGGCACGCGACCGGGTTGCTTTCGGCCGCCGGAGCCGCCGAACCGGCCGGGCTGACCACCTGGCCGCCCGAGAACGCCGAAGCCGTCTCGGTGGAGGACGTCTACGAGCGGCTCGCCGCCACCGGTCTCGAGTACGGGCCCGCTTTCCGTGGTCTCCGGGCGGCGTGGCGAGCGGGTGAAGACCTGTTCGCGGAGGTCGAACTCCCGGAGGATCAGCACGCTGAGGCGGCCCGGTTCGGCTTGCACCCGGCGCTGCTCGACGCCGCGCTCCACACCCTCGGCCTCGCGGGCGGTGACGACGGCACACGGCTGCCGTTCGCCTGGTCCGGAGTGCGCCTGCACGCCGCGGGCGCGACCCGGCTCCGTGTCCGGCTGCGGCCGTCCGGTCCCGACGGGTTCGCGGTCCTGGTCGCCGACGGCACCGGCCGCCCGGTCGTCTCGGCGGAAGAACTGACGCTGCGCGAGATCTCGGGCGACGCCTTGGCGCGCAAGGGCCACGACTCGCTCTACCGGGTCGGCTGGCGTCCGGTCCCGCTCCCGGAGACCGGTGAAGCCCTGGAGTCCGTTTTCTCCGTGCCGTTCGGCGGCGACTCCGCCGAGCGTGTCCACGAGACGACGGCCGCCGTCCTCGAAGTCGTCCAGCGGTGGCTCGACGACGAACCGAGCGGTCCGCTCGTCGTCCACACCCGGGGCGCGGTCGCCGCGGGCGAGGGCGAAGCGGTGACGGACCTCGCGCACGCCGCGGTCTGGGGACTGGTGCGCGCCGCGCAGTCGGAGAACCCCGGGCGGTTCGTGCTGGTCGACGCCGAGACCCCGCCCGACGGCCGGGTCCTGGCCGTCGACGAACCGCAGCTCGCTCTGCGGGACGGCCGGGCACTCGCGCCGCGTCTGGCCACCACCGCCTCGTCCACGGAACTGACCCCGCCCGAGGGCGCCTGGCGGCTGGACACCACCGGCCGCGGCACCCTGGAGAATCTCACGCTGGTGCCGTCACCCGAAGCGGTCGCGCCGCTGGCCAAGGGCGAGGTGCGGATCGCGGTGCGGGCCGCCGGGCTCAACTTCCGCGACGTCCTGATCGCGCTGGGCATGTACCCCGGCGCGGCCACCCTCGGCAGTGAGGGCGCGGGCGTGATCACCGAGATCGGGCCCGGTGTCACCGGCCTCGACGTCGGCGACCGCGTGTTCGGCCTGATGTCGAACGGATTCGGGCCCCAGGTCGTCACCGACCACCGGACGCTGGCGAAGATGCCGGAGGACTGGTCGTTCGCCACGGCGGCCTCGGTCCCGATCGTGTTCCTCACCGCCTACTACGGCCTGTTCGACCTCGCGCGGCTCGAAGCGGGGGAGTCGATCCTGGTGCACGCGGCGGCCGGTGGCGTCGGCATGGCGGCGACCCAGCTGGCCCGCCACGCCGGGGCCGAGGTGTTCGGCACCGCCGGACCGGGCAAGTGGGAAACCCTGCGTGCCAATGGTTTCGACGACGCCCACCTCGCCTCCTCGCGTGACCTCGGGTTCGAGGAGAAGTTCCGCGCCGTCACCGCCGGACGCGGTGTCGACGTCGTCCTGAACTCGCTGGCGGGTGACTACGTCGACGCGTCCCTGCGGCTGCTGGCCCCGGGCGGACGGTTCGCCGAGATGGGCAAGACCGACATCCGCGAACCCGGGGAGACCGGGGTCGAGTACCACCCCTTCGACGTGATCGACGCCGGACCCGAGCGCATCCACGAGATGCTCGCCGCGCTGCTGGAGCTGTTCGCCGCCGGGGCGCTGACGCCGTTGCCGGTCACCGCCTGGGATGTCCGGCGCGGCCGTGACGCGTTCCGTTTCCTCAGCCAGGCCAAGCATGTCGGCAAGAACGTCCTGACCATGCCCGCCGCGCTCGATCCCGGCGGCACCGTGCTCGTCACCGGGGGAACGGGTGCCCTCGGCGCGCTCTTCGCCCGGCATCTGGTGCGTGAACGCGGGGTCCGGCGCCTGCTGCTGACCAGCAGGCGTGGCCACGACGCCCCGGGTGTAGCCGAGCTGGTCGCCGAACTCACCGAGGCGGGCGCGTCGGTGACGGTCGAGGCGTGCGACGCGGCCGACCGCGACGCGCTCGCCGCCGTCCTCGACGGGATCCCGGCCGCGCATCCGCTGACCGGGGTGGTGCACACGGCGGGGGTTCTCGACGACGGTCTCGTCGGCTCGCTGACCCCGGAGCGGCTGGCGAAGGTGTTGCGGCCGAAGGTCGACGCGGCGCTGAATCTGCATGAACTGACCAGTGGCGCGGATCTCGCCGAGTTCGTCGTGTTCTCCTCGGCCGCCGGTGTCTTCGGCAACGCCGGGCAGGCGAACTACGCCGCCGCGAACGGTTTCCTGGACGCGCTCAGCGTCCGGCGCGCCGTGCGGGGGTTGCCCGCGCGATCGCTGGCGTGGGGTCTGTGGGCCGAGACGGGCGGGATGGGTGGCACGCTCGGCGAGGCCGAACTGACCAGGATGGCCCAGAGCGGCACCGCCGCACTGTCCACTGAGGACGGGCTGGGGCTCTTCGACGCCGCGAGCGCGCTGGCGGAACCGGTCCTGGTGCCGATGCGCCTGGACGTCACCGCGATGGGCGCGGAGGGACTCCCGCCGTTGCTGCGCGGCCTCGCCCGCGGCCCGGTACGCCGCGCCGCGTCCGGCGGATCCACCGGTGACGCGGACTCGTTGCGAGACAAGCTCCTCGCGGTGCCCGCCGCCGACCGGGAAGCGCTGCTGGTCGACCTCGTGCGCGGCCATTCCGCGACCGTGCTCGGGCACACCGGGGCGGACGCGGTCGAGGCCACGCGGTCCTTCCAGGAGATCGGCTTCGACTCCCTGACCGCCGTCGAACTGCGCAACCGGCTCACCGCCGCCACCGGGCTGCGGCTGCCGGCGACGCTGATCTTCGACTATCCGACCCCGGAAGCGCTCGCCGCCCACATCGGCGAAGGCGTCCTCGGTTCGCAGGGCGGGCCCGAGACCGGGCAGGCGGCCGTGACGGCCGACGAGCCGATCGCGATCGTCGCGATGAGCTGCCGGTTCCCCGGCCACGCCGACACCCCCGAACGGCTCTGGGCATTGCTGGCCGAGGGCCGGGACGCGCTGGGCGAGTTCCCCGCCGACCGCGGCTGGGACCTGGAGCGGCTGTTCGACACCGACCCGGATCGCCGGGGCACCTCCTACACCCGCCAAGGCGCTTTCCTCGAAAGCGCGGGCGAGTTCGACGCGGGCTTCTTCGGGATCTCGCCGCGTGAGGCGCTGGCGATGGATCCGCAGCAGCGGCTGCTCCTGGAGACGTCGTGGGAGGCGTTCGAACGCGCCGGGATCGACCCGGCGACCCTGCGCGGCAGCCGCACCGGCGTGTTCGCGGGGGTGATGGACAACGAATACGTGTCCAGTTCGGCGGAGGTCCCCGACGGGGTCGAGGGCTACCTGGCCACCGGCACCTCGGCGAGCGTCGCCTCGGGCCGGGTTTCCTACACCTTCGGTCTCGAAGGCCCGGCGGTCACCGTCGACACGGCGTGTTCGTCTTCGCTGGTCGCGCTGCATCTGGCGGCCCAGGCGCTGAGGCAGGGTGAATGCACGCTGGCGCTGGCGGGCGGGGTGACCGTGATGGCCACACCCGGCACGTTCGTCGAGTTCAGCCGCCAGCGCGGGCTGGCCGCCGACGGCCGCTGCAAGGCCTTCGCCGACGGCGCCGACGGCACTGGCTGGGGTGAAGGCGCCGGGATGCTGCTCGTGGAGCGGCTTTCCGACGCCCGTCGCAACGGGCATCCGGTCCTCGCGGTGCTGCGGGGCAGCGCGGTCAACCAGGACGGCGCGTCGAACGGCCTCACCGCGCCGAACGGTCCCTCGCAGCAGCGGGTGATCCGGCAGGCACTGGCGAACGCGAGGCTCGAACCGTCCGAAGTGGACGCCGTCGAAGCGCACGGCACCGGGACCACACTGGGCGACCCGATCGAAGCGCAGGCACTGCTGGCGACCTACGGCCAGGGCCGGGAACGGCCGCTGCTGCTCGGTTCGGTCAAGTCGAACATCGGGCACACCCAGGCCGCGGCGGGGGTCGCCGGGGTGATCAAGATGGTGCTCGCGATGCGGCACGGGACGCTGCCGCGCACGCTGCACGTCGACACGCCGACTTCGCGGGTCGACTGGGCCGAGGGCCGGGTCGAGCTCGCGACCGAGCCGACCCCGTGGCCCGAGACCGGCGGCCCGCGCCGGGCGGCGGTGTCGTCGTTCGGGATGAGCGGCACCAACGCGCACGTCGTCCTCGAACAGGCCGAGGCGGTCGAGACACCGGTTGAAGCGGCGCCGGGCCTGCTCGGTGACGTCGTCGCCTGGCCGCTGTCGGCGAAGGAACCCGAGGCCGTGGCCGCGCAGGCCGCACGGCTGAAGTCGTTCCTGACCGGTGAACGTCCGGTGGACGTCGCCTACTCGCTGGCGACCGCGCGGACCACCTTGGAGCATCGGGCGGTCGTCGTCGGCGAAGACCCGATCGCCGGGCTGGCCGCGCTGGCCGCGGGTGAGCCGTCGGGTTCGGTGGTGACCGGGACCGCGACCAGCGGGAAACCGGTGTTCGTCTTCCCCGGCCAGGGTTCGCAATGGGCCGGGATGGCGGTCGACCTGCTGGCCTCCGCGCCAGTGTTCGCCGAATCGATGGCCGAATGCGAAACGGCTCTCCTGTCCTATGTGGACTGGAAACTGACCGAGGTGCTTTCGGACGCGGCCGAGCTGGAGCGGGTCGACGTCGTGCAGCCCGCCCTGTTCGCGGTGATGGTGTCGCTGGCCCGGCTGTGGCGCGCCAGTGGCGTCGAACCGGCCGCCGTCGTCGGTCATTCCCAGGGTGAGATCGCGGCGGCGTGTGTCGCCGGCGCGCTGTCGCTCGACGACGCGGCACGGGTGGTCTGCCTGCGCAGCAAGGCGATCACGGCGCTTTCGGGCCGGGGCGGCATGGTGTCCGTCGCCGCTCCCGAATCGCGGGTCCGCGAGCTGCTGCCCGAGGGTGTCTCGCTCGCCGCGGTGAACGGTCCCGCGTCGGTGGTGGTGTCGGGTGACGTCGCCGGCCTGGAGGCGCTCATGGCCGCTTGCGAGGCGAGCGGACTGCGTGCGAAGCGGATTCCGGTGGACTACGCGTCGCATTCGGCGCACGTCGACGCCATCGAACAGGACGTCTTGGCCGCACTCGACGGTATCGAGCCGCGGGTTCCGGAGATCCCGTTCTACTCGACGGTGGCCGGGGAGCCGCTCGATCCGGTCGTGGACGCGGCGTACTGGTTCCGGAACCTGCGCGGAACCGTCCACTTCGGACAAGCCGTCCGGCGGTTGCTCGACGACGGTTTCCGGTTCTTCGTCGAGGCGAGCCCACATCCGGTGCTGGTCACCGGGATCGCCGACACCGCCGAGGACGCGGGAGAACGCGCCGTCGCCGTCGGCAGCCTGCGCCGGGACGAAGGAGGGCCGCTGCGGTTCCTCACGTCACTGGCCGAAGCCCACGTCCACGGGCTCAGCCCGGATTGGGCGGCGCTGACCCCCGGTGTTCGCGTCGACCTGCCCACTTACGCCTTCCAGCACGAGCGCTACTGGCTGCGGACGCGGTCTTCCGCCGACCACGGGCAGGCCGGTCTGGACGACGGCGGGCATCCGCTGCTCGGGGCCGTCGTCCCGCTGGCCGGCAGCGACGGCCTGGTGGCCACCGGCCGGATCTCGGCGCGGAACCAGACCTGGCTGCCCGATCACACCGTCGGCGGCGCGCCGCTGCTGCCCGGCGCGGCGTTCGTCGACCTGGCGCTCGCGGTGGGGGAGCGCACCGGCTGCGGCCGGATCGCCGAGCTGACCATCGAGGCGCCGCTCGTCCTCGGGGAGTCCGGGGCCGCGCGGCTGCAAGTGACGGTCGGGGCGTCCGGTGACGACGGCACCCGCGAGGTCGCCGTGTACTCCCGGGATGAAACCGTTGGCACGGAATGGATCCGGCACGCGACCGGCCTGCTCGCCGCGGACGGGGAAACACCCGTGGCGGACCTGACCCAGTGGCCGCCCACGGGAGCCGAACCGATCTCCCTCGAAGGCCACTACGAAGGTCTCGCGGAACTGGGCTACGGCTACGGTCCGGCGTTCCGCGGGCTGCGTGCCGCGTGGCGCCGGGGCGACGACGTGTTCGCCGAAGTCGCGCTCCCGGAGGACCGGATCGCCGAGGCCGCCGCGTTCGGCCTGCATCCCGCGCTCCTCGACGCCGCCCTGCACGCACTGGGCTTCGGGCTGCTCCCCGACGACGGACGGATCCGGCTTCCGTTCTCATGGAACGAGGTCTCGCTGCCGGCCGTCGGCGCGCCGAGCCTGCGGGTCCGGCTTTCCCCGGCCGGGGAGGACGCGGTGACGGTGACTCTCGCCGATGCCGCCGGGGCACCGGTCGCCTCGATCGGTTCCGTGGTGTTCCGGCCGGTCGCGGAGGCGCAGCTCGCCGGTGCCCGGCGGGATCCGGCGGAGTCGCTGTTCCAGGTCCAGTGGACGGATCTGTCCACAAAGGACGTCGTCGCGCCGTCGATCGTCGTGCTCGGTGAGGACTGCGCGGATCTCGCGGAGCTCGCCGAGGATCTCGACGCGGGCAGGCCGTCGCCCGACGTGGTGCTCACGACCTGCGCACCGGTGACCGGCGACCTCGCCGAGGGCGCGCACACCGCCGCGAGGGACGCGCTGGCGCTCGTCCAGAACTGGCTGGCCGACGAGCGGTTCTCCAGTGCCAGGCTGGTCTTCCGCACTTCGGGCGCGGTCTCGGTGGCCGCGGACGAACCGGTGTCCGACCCGGCCAACGCGACCGTCTGGGGTCTCGTGCGCACGGCGCAGGAGGAGAATCCCGGCAGGTTCGGCCTTCTCGACTCCGACGGCTCCGAGGCCGGGTTGGCCGAGGCGCTCGCGCTCGACGAACCCCAGCTCGCAGTGCGGGCCGGAACGGTGCTCGGCGCGCGGCTGGTCAAGGCGTCCGCCGACACCGCGCTCGTCCCGCCCGCCGGCAGCGGCGCGTGGACGGTCGACACGCTCGGCGGCGGCACCCTGGAGAACCTCGTGCTGCGAGACCGGCCCGATCTGCTGGCCCCGCTCGCCGACGGGCAGGTCCGCATCGCCGTGCGGTCGGCCGGGCTCAACTTCCGGGACGTCGTGGTGGCCCTCGGGCTCGTGCCCGGGCAGGAAGGCATCGGCGGGGAAGGCGCGGGCGTGGTCACCGAGACCGGCCCGGGCGTCACCGACCTGGCGCCGGGCGACCGCGTGCTGGGCATGTTCGACGCGTCGTTCGGCCCGGTCGCCGTCGCCGACCGGAAGCTGATCGCGCCCGTCCCGGACGACTGGTCGTTCACCGAGGCCGCGTCGGCGCCCGTCGCTTTCCTGACCGCCTACGTCGGCCTGGCCGACCTCGGCGAGCTGCGGCCGGGGCAGACCGTGCTGATCCACGCCGCCGCCGGTGGCGTCGGGATGGCCGCGGTCCAGCTGGCCCGGCACTTCGGCGCCGAGATCTACGTGACCGCGAGCCCCGCGAAATGGGACACGCTGCGGGCGATGGGCTTCGACGACGACCACATCGCGTCCAGCCGGACCCTCGACTTCGAGGACAAGATCCGCGAGGCGACCGGCGGCCGCGGGGTCGACCTGGTGCTGGATTCCCTGGCCAGGGAATTCGTCGACGCGTCCCTGCGACTGGTGCGCGCAGGCGGCCGGTTCGTGGAGATGGGCAAGACCGACATCCGCGACGCGGACGAGGTCGCGGCCGCGTATCCCGGCGTCACCTACCGCGCGTTCGACCTGATCGACTCCGGGCACGACCGGATCCAGGAGATCCTCGGCGAACTCCTGGCACTGGCGGGCAAGGACGTGATCCGGCCGCTGCCGACCACCGCGTGGGACGTCCGGCGCGCCCCCGAGGCGTTCCGGTTCCTCAGCCAGGCCAAGCACACGGGCAAGATCGTGCTGGAGCCGCCCGCCGTCCTCGACCCCGAGGGCACGGTGCTGATCACCGGTGGCACCGGCGTGCTGGGCGGCCTGTTCGCCCGGCATCTGGTGACCACACGCGGCGTCCGTCATCTGCTGCTGACCAGCAGGCGCGGGCTCGACGCCGAAGGCGCGCGGGACCTGGTCTCGGAGCTGACCGGTCTCGGGGCCACGGTGACCGTCGTGGCCTGCGATGTCGCCGATCGCGCCGCCGTCGCCGGACTGCTCGGCTCCGTGCCGCCGGAGCATCCGCTGACCGCCGTGGTGCACACCGCCGGCGTGCTCGACGACGGGCTGATCCCGGCGCTGACCCCGGACCGGCTCGGCACCGTGTTCCGGCCGAAGGTCGACGCCGCGGTCCACCTGCACGAACTGACCCGCGACCTCGGACTGGCCGCGTTCGTGCTGTTCTCCTCGTCCGCGGCGACGTTCGGCGCCGCCGGGCAGGGGAACTACGCGGCGGCCAACGCCTTCCTCGACGCACTCGCCCAGCATCGCCGGGCCGACGGGCTCCCCGGGCAGGCACTGGCGTGGGGCTTCTGGGCCGAGCGGAGCGCGATGACCGGACACCTCGACGAGGCGGACGTGGCCAGGATGAAGCGATCCGGGGTCAGCCCACTGTCCTCTGTGGACGGTCTGGCGCTGTTCGACGCGGCGGGGCAACGGGACGTCGCGGCGCTGGTGCCCGTGCATCTGGACACCAGCGCGCTCCGCGGCGAAGTGCCCGCCCTGCTGCGGGTTCTCGCGGGCGCACCGGCCAAGCGGGTCGCGGGAGCGGCCACCACGGGCGGACCGTCGCTCGCCCAGCGGCTGGCGGGCCTGCCCGCCGCGGACCGGGAGCCGTTCCTGCTGGACCTGGTGCGCTCGCACGCCGCGGCCGCGCTCGGCCACGCGTCGGTCGCCAAGGTCGGCCCCGAGCTGGCCTTCCGCGACCTCGGCTTCGACTCGCTGACCGCGGTCGAGCTGCGCAACCGGCTCGGCGCGGCGACCGGGCTGCGGCTGCCGTCCACGCTGGTCTTCGATCAGCCGAGCCCGGCCGCGCTCGCCCGGCATCTGCTGACGGAACTGGGCGAACCGGCGGGCGACGAGCCCGAGGTGGCGGTGCTGGCCGACCTCGACCGGCTGGAGACCGCGCTGGCCGCCGCGGTCACCGACGACGAGACCGCGGACCGGATCACCGACCGGCTGCGCGCGGTGCTCGCCCGGTGGACCGAGGCCCGCGGCCCGGCCGGGGACGAGGGCGACGGCGATCTGGCCGACGCCAGCGCCGACGAGCTGTTCGACATCTTGCACAAGGAATTCGGAAGGTCGTGACCCGTGTCTGGCGATGAGAAACTGCTGGAGAACCTGAAGTGGGCGACCGGTGAGCTGCGGCGCGCGCGGCGCAGGCTGGTCGAGCTGGAGGAGGCCGGGCACGAGCCGATCGCCGTCGTCGGGATGAGCTGCCGCTTCCCCGGCGGGGTCCGCTCGCCCGAACAGCTGTGGGACCTGGTCGCCTCGGGGACCGACGCGTTGTCGGAGTTCCCCGGCGACCGGGGCTGGGATCTGGGCGGGCTTTTCGATCCCGACCCCGACACCCCCGGCAAGACCTACGTCTCCGAAGGCGGATTCCTTTACGACGCCGGGGATTTCGACGCCGCGTTCTTCGGGATCTCGCCGCGTGAGGCCCAGGCGATGGATCCGCAGCAGCGGCTGCTGCTCGAAGCGGCGTGGGAGGTGCTCGAACGCGCGGGGATCGACCCTGCGGCCCTGCGCGGCAGCCGCACCGGCGTCTTCGCCGGCGTCATCCACAACGACTACACCGGCGTGCTCACCGACATCCCGCCGGAACTGGAGCCCTATCTCGGCAACGGGAACTTCAGCAGTGTCGCCTCCGGCCGCATCGCCTACACCCTCGGTCTGGAGGGACCCGCGGTCTCGGTCGACACGGCGTGCTCGTCTTCGCTGGTCGCGCTGCATCTCGCCGCGCAGTCCCTGCGGCGGGAGGAATGCACCCTCGCCCTCGTCGGCGGGGTGAACGTGATGACCCATCCCGCCGCGTTCGTCGACTTCAGCCGTCAGCGCGGGCTGGCCGCGGACGGCCGCTGCAAGGCCTTCGCCGACGCGGCCGACGGCACCGGCTGGGGCGAAGGCGTCGGAATGCTGCTGGTGGAACGGCTTTCCGATGCCCAGCGCAACGGCCACACGGTCCTCGCGGTGCTGCGGGGCAGTGCCATCAACCAGGACGGCGCTTCGAACGGGCTCACCGCGCCGAACGGTCCCGCGCAGCAACGGGTCATCCGTCAGGCGCTCGCGGACGGCCGGCTCTCGCCAGGACAGGTGGACGTCGTCGAGGGACACGGCACCGGCACCACGCTCGGTGACCCGATCGAGGCACAGGCGTTGCTGGCGACCTACGGCCAGGACCGGGAACGCCCGCTGCTGCTCGGCTCCCTCAAATCGAACATCGGGCATACGCAGGCCGCCGCCGGGGTCGGCGGGGTGATCAAGATGGTGCAGGCCATCCGGCACGGGATCGCGCCGCGCACCCTGCACGTCGACGCTCCTTCGTCGCATGTGGACTGGTCGGCGGGCGAGGTCTCGCTGCTGACCGGGGAACAACCGTGGCCGGAGACCGGGGAACCACGCCGGGCCGGGGTCTCGTCGTTCGGGATCAGCGGCACGAACGCGCACGTGATCCTGGAGCAGGCGCCACCCGTCGAGTCGGAGTCCCTTGTGGACACTCGGGTGCTCGAATCCGCGGCTCTGCCGTTCGTCCTTTCCGGCCGGAGTGAGGAGGCTTTGCGTGCTCAGGCGTCGAAACTGACGGCACATCTGGCAAGCGAGCCCTCCCCGAAGGCCGTCGCGCGAGCCCTCGCCGACACGCGGTCGGCGTTACCGCACCGGGCGGTCGTGCTCGCCGAAGACCTCGGCGAACTGCTCGGCGGCCTGCGTTTCCTAGCCGACGGTGAACCCGCCGCGCGGGTCGTGACCGGTGTGGCCGAGCCGGGTAAAGCCGTTTTCGTGTTCCCGGGTCAGGGTTCGCAGTGGGTGGGGATGGCGGAGGAGTTGTTGTTGTCGGCTCCGGTGTTCGCGGAGTCGATGGCCGAGTGTGAGGCGGCTCTTTCGTCCTTTGTGGACTGGAAGTTGTCCGAGGTGTTGTCGGATGCGGCGGCGTTGGAGCGGGTTGATGTGGTGCAGCCTGTTTTGTTCGCGGTGATGGTGTCGTTGGCGCGGTTGTGGCGGGCGTGTGGTGTGGAGCCTGCTGCGGTGGTGGGTCATTCGCAGGGTGAGATCGCTGCGGCGTGTGTGGCTGGTGCGTTGTCGTTGGATGACGCGGCGCGGGTGGTGTGTTTGCGGAGTAAGGCGATTCTGGCGTTGTCGGGTCTCGGTGGCATGGTGTCGGTTGCTGCCTCGGAGGGCCGGGTGCGGGAGTTGCTGCCCGAGGGTGTGTCGGTGGCGGCGGTGAACGGGCCGTCGTCGGTGGTGGTGTCGGGGGATGTCGCTGGGCTGGAGGCGCTGATCAAGCGGTGTGAGCTGCTGGATGTGCGGGCGAAGCGGATTCCGGTGGATTACGCGTCGCATTCGGCGCATGTTGATGCGATCGAGCACGATGTGGTGTCGGCGTTGGCGGGTATTTCGCCGCAGGCGCCGGTGATTCCGTTTTATTCGACGGTGACCGATGAGCCTCTGGAATTGGATGCTGGGTATTGGTTCCGGAATCTGCGGGGGACTGTTCAGTTCGCTCGGACGGTGGATCGTTTGGTGGAGGACGGTTTCCGGTTCTTCGTGGAGACGAGTCCGCATCCGGTTTTGGTGCCTGGGATCAGTGAAGATGTTGTGGCGTTGGGAAGTTTGCGCAGGGGTGAGGGTGGCGCGGAGCGGTTCGTGCTGTCGCTCGCCGAGGCCCACGCCCAGGGCTTGAGTCCGGAGTGGTCCGCTGTGCTCCCGCCCGCCGAACGGGTCGACCTGCCGACGTATGCCTTCCAGCACAAGCGGTTCTGGCTCGAACCGGGTGCCGCGAGCGGGGACGCGTCAGCGTTCGGGCAGACGGTGGTGGACCATCCGCTGCTCGGCGCCGCCCTGCCGCTCGCGGACGGCGAGGGTCTCGTCCTCACCGGCCGGATCTCGCCGGAGACGCATCCCTGGCTCGCCGATCACGCCGTGCTGGACACCGTGCTCCTGCCGGGTACGGCGTTCGTCGAACTCGTCCTGCGCGCGGGGCGTGAGGCCGGCTGCGACAGCGTCGACGAACTGACCTTGGAAGCCCCGCTCGTCCTCGACGGGCCCGTGGCGCTGCAGGTCGTGCTCGGAGAGCCCGACGAGCGCGGCCGCCGTGCCGTGTCCGTGCACTCGCGGCCGGAGGACTCCGCCGAACCGTGGACCCGCAACGCCCAGGGCACGTTGTCCGCGGGCACTCCGTCGACGGTGTCACTCGCCGAGTGGCCGCCTCCCGGCGCCACCGAAGTGCCGGTGACCGATCTCTACGACCGTTTCGCCGAACTCGGCCTCGCCTATGGCCCGGTGTTCCAGGGACTGCGTGCCGCGTGGCGCCAGGGTGACGACGTGTTCGCCGAGGTCGACCTGCCCGCGGGCGAGGAGGCGGACCGCTTCGGCGTGCACCCGGCCCTGCTCGACGCGGCCCTGCACACCCTCGGCCTCGGAGCCCAGGGCGAAACCGTGCGCCTGCCGTTCACCTGGTCCGGCGTGACCCTCCACGCCACGGGCGCGTCGAAACTGCGGGTCCGGCTCGCCCCGACCGCCGACGGCGGCTCGCTCACCGTGGCCGACGACACCGGCGCCCCGGTGCTGACCGTCGGGGAACTGGGGCTGCGCCCGATCTCCCCGGCCCAGCTCGGACGCCACCGGGATTCGCTGTTCCGGCTCGACTGGGTGCCCGCTCCGGTGGGGTCGGCGCCGGAGGAGCCGGTGGTGTGGCGCTGCCCCGAAGGCGAACTGCGGCCTGTCTTGGAGGAGGTCCTTAAGCGGATCCAGGCGGATTCGACGGCCACCACCGTGGTGCTCACGTCGGGCGCGGTGGCGAGCGCGTCGCCGGATCCCGTGGCGGCCGCGGTCTGGGGTCTGGTGCGGTCGGCCCAGTCCGAGAATCCGGGCCGGTTCGTGCTGATCGACGCGCGGACCGAGGACGAGGTCCGCACCGCGCTGGCGACCGGGGAGGCGCAGGTCGCCGTCCACGACGGCAAACCGCTGGTACCCCGGCTCGCGCGGGTGGCGGCCGCCGACGCTGACGAACCGGACTGGACGCCCGACGACGTCGTGCTGATCACCGGCGGCACCGGGCGGCTCGGGCAGGCGCTGGCCCGGCACCTCGCCGTCCGGCACGGCGTGCGAGGACTGGTGCTGACCGGGCGGACGGGCGTCGGTGCGGAAGACCTCGTCGCGGAGCTGGCGGACCACGGCACCCAGGTCACCGTCGCGGCCTGCGACGTCGCGGATCCGGCGGCGGTGCGCGCACTGCTGGCCGACCATCCGGTGACCGCGGTGGTGCACGCCGCGGCCGTACTCGACGACGGGCTCGTCGACGGCCTGACCCCGGAAAGGCTCGGCACCGTGCTGGCCCCGAAGGCCGACGGCGCCCGCGTGCTGCACGAACTCGCCGGGCCGGTCCGCAAATTCGTCGTGTTCTCCTCGGCGGCCGGGGTCTTCGGCAACCCGGGGCAAGCGGGCTACGCCGCGGCCAACGCGTACGCCGACGCGCTCATGCTCCGGCGTCGTGCCGAGGGGCTGCCGGGGGTCTCGCTCGCCTGGGGTTTCTGGGCGGAACGTAGCAAGCTGACCGGCGAACTCGACGACACCGACGTCCGCCGGATGGCCCGTGCGGGTGTCACCGCGCTGTCCACCGAGGACGGACTGGCGTTGTTCGACGCCGCCGTGGCCGGCCGGGACGGGCTGCTCGTCCCCGCCAAGCTCGACCTGACCGCGTTCCGGGGCCGCGCGGCCGCCGAGATCCCTGCCCTGCTGCGTGGCCTGGTGCGCGTCCCCGCGCGACGGGCGGGGGAGGCGTCGGGCACGGCCGAGGCGCTGAAGCGCGACCTCGCGGGGAAGCCGGAGGCCGAACGTGTCCGGCTGCTGCTGGAAGTGGTGCGGGCGCGGGTGGCGGCCGTGCTCGGGCACGAGTCGGCCGACGCGATCGCCGAAGACCGCGGATTCCTCGAACTGGGCTTCGACTCGCTGACCGCCGTGGAACTGCGCAACCGGCTCGCCGAGGCGACCGGACTGCGGTTGCCGCCCACGCTCGTGTTCGACCGGCCCAACGCCGGAGCGCTCGCGGCCCACCTGGCGGCCGAACTGGCCACCGAGGCCGCCGGACCGGGCCTCGACGCCGAACTCGACCGGTTCGCCGCCGCGCTGACCGCGGCCGACCCCGGAGAGGCCGAACGGGCCCGGCTCACCGCCCGGCTGCGGGCCCTTCTCGGCACGCTCCAAGGGGGCGAGGACACGGCCGCGGAAATCGACGGGAAACTCGAATCGGCGGACGATGAGGAAATGTTCGCCTTCATCGACAATGTGCTGAAACCCGGCTGAGTGGTAAGAATGGTTTCGACCTGTCGCGAAAGCCACTTTCGGGACGTCATATGTCTCGAAAGTGGGGTTTGGGGCACCCCCCCCCGCCGGCGGGGGGGCCCCAACTGAGTGGGTTTTAAAACAAAGGAGCGGCCCGCGGGAGTGGGGGGGGT
>NZ_JBHXIB010000025.1:114583-114955 GCF_042723975.1 Amycolatopsis sp. NPDC058340
ACTTTCGGGACGTCATATGTCTCGAAAGTGGCTTTCGCGACACCCGCCCCGGCCGTCGGCTCAGCCCAACGTGGCAGACCGAGCCGCACGGGGGTTGAAGGCTCCCGCCACCGCGTCTGATGCGGCGAAAGGCGCCTTCGTCCCGGCCGGATCGGGTCGTGAATGGCTTTCGCGACACGGGGTACGCTCGCCAAAGCCACGTCGGTGGCGTAGCGAGGGCCTCCTTCCCTACCCTCAGAGTAGGAAGGGAGGCCCTCACGGCCACCTGTACCGCTCGCCTCGACGTGGGGGAGAGCCCATTGGGAAACAAGCAAACTTAGCTACAGGGGGTATGCCAACCCCCCCCTGGCCAAGAGGGAGCGGAGGGCGGGG
>NZ_JBHXIB010000026.1:0-108080 GCF_042723975.1 Amycolatopsis sp. NPDC058340
ACTTTCGCAACCTTCAACGTTGCGAAAGTGGCTTTCGCAACGCCTCGGGCGGTGTGCCTAGAGGTCGTCCTCGTCGCCTTCGGGAGCTTTGATCCCGAGCAGGGCCCGCGTCTGATCCTGGAGGAACCAGGCCAGCGTCGCGCAGACGATCAGCAGGATCAGCGGGAGGACCGGGCCGCCGTCGGCGAGGATGAACAGTTCCGTCACGCTCGCGCCCACCATGACCCCCGCCAGCAGCAGCGCCGACGGTCCGCCGAAGCGGGGCACGAGCAGGCCGATCGCGCCGGCGACCTCGAGTACGCCGGTGACGTACCGGAGCCACTGCCCGAGCCCGATCTCGGCGAAGACCTGTTCGGTGTGGCCACCCGAGAACAGCAGGTAGCCGCTGTAGAGGAACTCGGCGGCGAGCGCGACGCGCACGATCCACAGCGCGATCGAGCCGATGGACAGGCTTCGGGTACCGCTGGTTCCTCCGGACATGCCGGGGATCTTTCTCCTGGTGAGCGGGGCTGGCAAGACGCCGGCGGGGAGCCAGGCCCATGTCGCGAAAGCCACTTTCGAGACGCCTGATGTCCCGAAAGTGGCTTTCGCGACACATCCGCCGGCATCGCGAGCCGCGTTCAGAGGACTAAACGCGGCTCAAGCGGGAACTTGCCAGGACTGGCCCGCCGCCCCGTCGCAGGTCCGGATCACCAGCCGGGTGCCCTCGCCGGTGGCGCCGCCCTCGACGTCGAGGCATTTGCCGGACTGCGGGTTGACCAGTGTCGTGCCCTGCCGTCGCCAGGTCTGCGCGCCGGTCGCGTTGCAGTCCCACAGCTGCACCCGCGTGCCGTCGGCCGTGCCGCTGCCGGCGACGTCCAGGCATTTCCCGAGCGCGCGCAGCGTCCCGTTCTGCACGGCCCACGTCTGCGCCGGGGTGCCGTTGCAGTTCCACAGCCGCACCGCCGTGCCGTTCGCGAGCTGCGAATGGTCGACGTCGACGCATTTCCCGGTCACGCCGGTGATCCGCCCGGCGGGATACGGGGTGCCGCTCCGGATCAGGTACTCGCTGTTCGCGACGTTCCAATGGGTGGCGAGGTAGCTGCCGGGCGCGGGATTGGTGTGGAAGTAGTCGTCGCCGAGGCAGTCGATCTGGTTCTCCGGCGCGCCGGGGCACACCTTCTTCAGACCGCCCGGCGGGAGACCGCCATCGTCGTAACACATGATGTCTTCGTCGTCCCAGCAATGGCCGTACGGTGTCCCGTTCGGCGCGCTGCCCTGGACGGCGCCGAGGTTGTGCAGGAGTTCGTGCCCGGTGGCCTGCCAGCTCCAGCATCCCGTGCCGACCGTCGCGTAATGCGGGCCGCCGTTGTACGGATTGCTCGCGCCGGGGCTGTCGTTCCCGCCGTTGCCGAACGCGAGCCCGCAGCCGCCCGCGTCGTACCAGACGATGTACTTGCGGTCGGCGCGGTTGTGGCCCTGTGCCTTGATGGCGTTGGTGATCGTGTCCACGTTGGCCATCGCGGACTGGGCGATGACGACGTTCGCGACCGTCGCCCGGCAGCTCGCGTCGTGCACGTACCTGACGTGCCGGACGCCGCCGCCGAGCCGGGCCGCGGCTTCGACGAAGATGTCGTCGATCTGGCTCGTGAAGGTCTGGAATTGGCCGACGAACTGCCCGTACCGGTCCGCTTGCGTGTTCCCGCGGACATAAAGCGCCTGAACGCGTTTGCCGCTGACGCCGTCACCGTCGCAGACCACCGAGGCTTCGGCCGCGGCCGCCACGGGAGCGGGCAGGGACAGGACGCCGAGCGCCAGCACCGCGCCGGCCACGAGTCTGGAGATTCTTCCGGTCATGCCGAACCGCCTTTACCTCGCAGGGATGAGGCATCCGGATGCGTCAAAGAGGTCTAGACCGCCAGGAATCATAAGCGCCGGAAGATGGGAATGTCACTGACAGAACAGGACACACGTCACGTCTGTTCGCCGAGGAGTATCTGTTCGAGCAACAGGTCGACGTCACGGGCGGACTCGGCTTCGCCTATCCGGTGGAACGTTTCGGCGGCGCTGAGCGCGCGGCGGGCGGCCTCGCGGACGCGGCCGGCGGCGCTCAGCACGTGGGCGGCGACGTGGTCGAGCTGCGCGACGAGATGTTCCCTGGCCGGCGCGGTTTCGGTTTCCACGGCGTGCACGGCGGTTTCCGCGGCGTCGAGCGCGCTCAGCGCCGCGTCGACGTCGCCGGACCGCAGCCGGGAAAGCGTCGCGGCGTTACGGCAAGTGGCGGCCACGTAACCGCCGCCGATCGCCAAGGCCGCGTCGGCGGCCCGCGCGTAGAAGTCGGCGGCGTTCGCGCCGTAGCCGAGCAGGTCGAGTTGTTCGGCGGCGGCCATGCTCACCGAGATGTAGGAATGCCCGGTGTCGCCCGAATCCTGGAGGATTTCGGCGAGGACGGCGTATTCGTTGAAGGCACGCGAAGATTCGCCAAGCGCGCGGTAACTGTCGGCGTACATCCACCGGCAGCGGTGGCCCCAGTCCGGTGACGCGGCGAGCAGGGCGATGGCGCGGGGCGCGACGTCGAGCACTTCGTCGTAGCGGCCGGCGCCGTGCAGCGCGGTGACGAGGACGTACCAATGTTCCGCGGTGTCCTTGCCTTTCGACGCGGCGACACCGAGAGACGCGTAGGCGTCGTCGACGGCTTCGGCGAATCTGCCGGTGCCGATCAGCGACAGCGCCCGGAGGTGGCGGAGATGTCCGCGCAACCGTTCCGGGCCGCCGACGGGCAGCGTCGCCAGCAGGAGCTCCACGAAAACGTCCAGTTCGTCGAGCGATCCCGTTCGTTCGTAAGCGATCCGGACCTGTTCGACGGCCTCGACCGCCTTCTCGCCGACGTTCCCGACGATGAAGGCGTCCGTCGCCGCCCGCGCGAGTTCCAGTGTGGCCGCCGGATCCTCGCCGTCGCCGTTCCGCAACGACGCTTCGAGACACAGAAGTGTCCCGTGGAGCAAAGGATCCCCCGCTGCGCGAGCCCGCTCGGCGCCCCGTCGCAAGGCCTCGTACGCCTCGGAAGTGCGGCCCTGCCCGGAAAGCACGTGCGCCAGCCAGTATTCGCCCCAGCAGGCGGCGCGCTCGTCCGTCCCGGCGCGCAACCGTGCCGCGGCCACCGTCGTCAACGCGACCCCGGTCTCGGCCTGATCGTCGAAGACGAGCCACAGGCCAAGCCAGCACTGGTTGAGCAGAAAGCGGATTTCGTCGCCCTGGCGCCGGAATCCGGCCGCCGCGTCACGCAGGCGCTCCTCGGTGCCCTCGCCCTGGAAGAAGATCGCGCGCAGTTCGCTCAGCCGAGGCTCGATTTCGTCCGGGACGCTTTCGATCGCGTCGAGACAGGCCCGCGCCTCCTCCGGTTCGCACCGGTGGTTGTGGATCTCCGCCCGGATGACGAGCTCCTCCGCGGACAATCCGGGCGGCGGCAGGATCGGGACGCGGGGGAGCGCCGACGGCAGGAGCGGGACGAATTCCGCGACCGGTTTCGCGGCCATCTTCCGTTCGGCGTAGCCGGTGAAATAGCCGGTGTGCTCGCGTCCGTCGAGCTCCTCGGCTTCGACGAACGCCGCCGCCCGCATCCGCTCGTGCAGCCTGCTCAGGGGAACGCCGTCGTACGGGCCGTTGAGGACGAACGGGATGTCGCCGTATCCGGTTTCCGTCAACCGGCGGGTGAGCAGCGCCGCCGAAGCGAAGAACTCGAGCCTGCCGACGGCGTCCGAATGGTCGCCGACACCGTCCAAAAGCGACAGAAGATCGAGACCGGTGTGCTCGTTGCCGGTGAGGGCGCAGAATTCCAGCCGCAACGCGTGATCGCCGTACCGGAGCGGATCACCGGACGAGGCCCTGGTCACCCAGCGATAGGTCGACGCGGCCTCGGCGTACTTGCCGGCGGCGGCTAGCGGCACCAGGGTCCGGCAGAGCCGGGTGATCTCGGCTCCGCCGGGATCGGAGTCGTTCTCGCCCGCGCGACGTGGTTCCACTTCCATGGTCCTGCCCCCAGAACAATGACGTCGAAGCCGGATCTTAGCTCCCGGCGGCGCGTCATGAACCCGCTTTCGGGTGGTTCAGGGGAGCCGGACGGCGGCGATCTGGGTCGCTTGCCCGATCAACCGGTTCTTTTCGTCCCAAAGCTCCGCGACCTCGTCCATCCGGTCACCGCCGAGCTCGCCCGCGCGCATCCGCACCCGCACCGGACCCGGCGCCGGGAGCCCGCGCAGGTACGCGGTGAACTGGACGGTCGGCGCCCAGCCCGCGATGCCGAGGTCGTAGGAGATCGGCGGTACCGGGTCGAGCGCGACGAGCAGGCTCACCGGGTCCCAGTCGCTGCCGTCGGCGAGCCGCAGCCAGGACGAGATCACGCCCTTTCGGGACGGCTGTCCCACCGCGAAACCCGCCGCGGCCGGGTCGAGCCGCTGCTCGACGACGTCC
The DNA here is from genome assembly GCF_042723975.1 of Amycolatopsis sp. NPDC058340. Taxonomy (NCBI): domain Bacteria; kingdom Bacillati; phylum Actinomycetota; class Actinomycetes; order Pseudonocardiales; family Pseudonocardiaceae; genus Amycolatopsis; species Amycolatopsis sp. NPDC058340. Next base: position 4,450 of record NZ_JBHXIB010000026.1, read on the forward strand.
ATCAGTCCGATGCGGAATCCGCCACCGCCGTCGGCGGGCACGGGCAGGCAGTCCTGCTCCGGCGGGATCTCCACCGGATCCACTCCGGACCACCACGCGTCGCCGTCGGTCAGGACGCCTTGGGTGATCAGCGCTTCGGTGCAGGGCGCGCCGTGCTGGCTCAGCCGGGCACGCAGCTGGGTGAGGCCGCGCCCCTCGCGCAGCACCTCGACCTCGACGACCGCGGGGCCGGGCTCGGGGGCCACCGAGAACGAGCCGCTGATCGCGGTCAGATGCGGATGCGAGGAGACCTCGGCGGCGGCCTTGGCGAGGACGGCGAGGAGATAGCCGCCGTGCAGCTTCGTCCCGATCGTCCACTGTGGATCGAGTTCGGTGTCGAAGACCGGTTCGCCGTCTCGGCGGCGGAGGGCGGTCGCGGTCCGGAAATGCGCCATGACTCAAGCTGACACCGTCAAGTTGACGGTGTCAAGTCAATGCTGGCAGCATCACGGCATGGGCGCGAAGCGGACGAAGGCGCGGCCGGGCGAAGGGGACAAGCTGCGCGGCGAGATCTTGTCGGCCGCCGACGCCCTGCTCGGCGAGGCGGGGAGCGACGAGGCGCTGACACTGCGGGCCGTCGCGAGGCGCACCGGCGTCTCCACGCCGTCGGTCTACGCGCATTTCCCCAGCCGTGACGCCTTGCTGGAGGCGGTCTGCCTGCGGGTGTGGGACGAACTCGCGCGCCGGATGCGCGAGCACGCCGTCGAGGTCGCCGATCCGATGCGCGCCCTCAGCCGCTGCGCCCGGGTGTACGCCCGGTTCGCCCTCGACCATCCGGTGCAATACCGGGTACTCCTGATGCGTCCCTCCGGCGGTTCGTCACCCGGCGCGGTCGCCTGTTCCCGGTATCTCGCCGACGCGACCGCCGCCTGCGTGCGGGCCGGGATCCTGCGCGGCGAACCGGAGGTCCTCGCGATGGGCCTCTGGTCGGCGATGCACGGCTGCGTGAGCCTGCTGATCGCCCAGCCGGGGTTCGACTGGCCGGAGGAGCCGGAGGCGCTGATCGACACCGTCATCCGGATGGCCGGTCTCGGCACGGCGCTCGCCTGCCGCGTCCCGCGCGACGCCATTCCGCCGAGTGCCGTACTGGCGGAGGACCTCGACGGACTGGCGGCGGGCTGGGCGGTGGCCGCGGGCCGGACTGGCTAGGCTCTGCGCATGCCCGAGACCCCGACAGCCGACGATCGGCTCCAGGTGCTCGAAGCCATCACCGACACGGCGCTGGGTCACCTCGGCCAGGAAAAGGTGATGACCACGATCCTGGCCCGCGTGCGCGAGGTTCTCGGTGTCGACACCGCCACCGTGCTGCGGCACGACCCGTCGGCCCAGCTGCTGCAGGCGATCGCCGCTTCCGGGATCGAGGAAGAGGTCTATCAGGACGTCCGGGTCCCCGTCGGCGCCGGTTTCGCGGGCCAGGTGGCCGCGCAACGCAGCCCGGTGATCATCGACCACGTCGACGAGACCACCGTGGTGAACGCGCTCCTGTGGGAACGAGGCTTGCACACGCTGCTCGGCGTGCCGATGCTCGCGGGCGACGACCTGATCGGTGTCCTGCACGTCGGGTCGCTGACGCCGAGGGAGTTCTCCGAGACCGACATCGAACTCCTGCGACTCGTGGCCGCGCGCCTCGCGCTGGCGGTGCAGATCGAACTCTCGTCGACCGATCGCGCGGCCGCGGCCGCGCTGCAACGGAGCCTGGTGCCCGCGCGATTGCCCGCCGTGCCGGGAATCCAGTTCTCCGCGAGGTACGTCCCGGGTACCGAACCCGGGGTGGGCGGTGACTGGTACGACCTGTTCTCGCTGCCGGGTGGACGGCTCGGCATCGTGATGGGCGACGTCGCCGGACACGGCCTCAACGCCGCCGTGATCATGGGGCGGCTGCGCAGCGCGCTGCGCGCCTACGCGCTCGAATCGGACGACCCGGCGGAAGTACTGTCCAAACTGGACCGCAAGGTGCAGCATTTCGAGCCGGGTTCGCTGGCCACCGTCGTCTACGGATTGGTGGCGGCTTCGCGCGACAGTATGGCGATCTCGCTGGCGGGGCATCTGCCGCCGGTGCTCGCGCCGCCCGGCGGTCCGTCGGTGTTCGTCGACGCGCCGGTCGATCCGCCCATCGGGGTCACCGGGCCGGGGCGCCGAAGAACCGTCGTCGAACTGCCGCCCGGTGCCGTGCTCGCCTTCTACACCGACGGTCTCGTCGAGCGCCGGGATCAGCTGATCGACGTCGGCCTGCGGCGGCTCGCGGACGTGGTCTCCGCGGATCAGCCCGGAGTGGTGTGCGCGCGGGTGATGGCCGCGCTCGTCGGCAACACGCCGGCGCAGGACGACATCGCCCTCCTGGTGGCCAGGTGCCAACCGAACTGAGTCACCGGACCGGGTGATTCGCGCGGACGTTCACGGCCGCGAGTTCGACGGTCTTGGCGATCCGTCGCTCGCGGGTTTCCGGCTTCTTCGCCGTCAGGATCCATTCCAGGATGAGCCTCTTCGACGACGGCGGGAACTTCTCGAAATGGGTGCGGGCGGCCTCGTCGGCGTCGAGCCGGGCACGCAGGTCGCCCGGGACGCCGTCGCCGTCCGGCACGACCTGCCAGCGGCCCTTCGCCTTGGCCAAGTCGATCATCGCCTGGCCGCGTTCGGTCATCTGTCCTCCGGCGACCAGGCGGGCGGCCCGCTCGCGGTTGACCCGGCTCCACGTGCTCCGGGGATCGCGCGGGGTGAACCGCAACCGCGAACTTGTGGCGTCGTTCTTCCGGTGCAGCCCGTCGATCCAGCCGAAGCACAGGGCCTGCTCCATCGCCTCTTCGATCCGGACGCTCGGGACGCCGCTGCCCTTGTGCCGGATGACCAGCCAGACCTCCTTCTCGGTCTCGGCGTGCTCGGCGAGCCAGGCCCGCCACTCGGCGGGGGAGGCGGCGCTGACGGTGGTCTCGTCCATGGCAGGGTTCCTTTCGTCGTAGGAGTCTGTGACCATCATCGGAAGCAAAGTGCTCATCGAGTGAGCACTTTTCGAAGGGAGTGGCCCCGGATGGAGATCTGGGTGAACCCGGCGTGTTCCAAATGCCGGGCCGCGGTGTCGATGCTGGACGAGGCGGGGGCCGAGTACACCGTGCGGAAATACCTCGAAGAGCCGCCGACGGCGAAGGAACTGAAGGCCGTCCTGAAGCGGCTCGGGCTCGAGCCGTGGGACATCACCCGCACCGCCGAGCCGATCGCGAAGGAACTCGAACTCAAGACGTGGGGGCGCACCCCCGCCGACCGCGACCGGTGGATCGGGGCGCTGGCCACGCATCCGAAGCTGATCCAGCGGCCGATCATCACCGCCGACGACGGCACGACCGTGGTCGGGCGGACCCCGGAGGCCGTTCAGTCGGTACTTCCCGGCTGATGACCTCGTGAGTGGCAAGGACGGTTAGGTACCTACTGGCCGTTGGTCGCAGGTCCGTGAGGGCCTCCTTGCCTACCCTCAAGGTAAGGAAGGAGGCCCTCACGGACGACGCGATCGCCACCCGAGGCCTCGGCAACGCCACCTGTCCCAGCGGCGGCGCGTGAAGGCGGCTCAGGCGAGGAACCTCACCTTCCCAAGTCCGTGAAGGCCTCCTTGAGGGACCCAAGGTCCCCCAAGGAGGCCTTCACGGACTTGCGGCGAGGCGTCAAGAAAGCTTGCGGAAGAACGCCCGGATGTCTCCCACCAGCAGGTCCGGCGCGTCCTGCGTCGCCCAGTGGCTGCCGCGGTCGAATTCCTGCCACGAAACGATGTTCGCGTGGTCCCGCTCGGCGAAGCGCCGCAGCGGACGGAAGTCGTAGGCGAAGCTGGCCAGCCCGGTCGGCGCGGTCGTCGGTTCGGCCGGATGCTCGCTGTGCTTGTCCTCGTAGTAGAACCGCGCCGCCGAAGCCGCGGTGTTGGTGAGCCAGTACAGCGTGGCGTTGGTGAGCACGTGATCGTCGTTCGTGGCCGAAAGCAGTTGCGCGCTCCAGGCCAGCTGCCCGGCCGGCGAGTCGGCCAGCGCGTGCGCGAGGTTCTGCGGCGCGCTCTCCTGGAGTTTCGCGTAGCCGGACATGTCGTCGTTGAAGGCCTGCAGGAACTGCAGGTACTCCAGTTCCTTCTCGGTCATGCCCTCGAATTCCGCCGGATCGCCGCTGGGGAACGAGAACAGCTGGGTGACGTGCACGCCGAGCACGTGCTCGGCGTCGACGCGGCCGACCTCGGGGGCGACGAACGAACCGGCGTCGTTCCCGTGCGTGCCGTAACGCTCGTAGCCGAGGCGGCGCATCAGCTCGGCCCAAGCCTGAGCCGTACGGTACCGGTTCCAGCCCTTCTCCCGCGTCGGGCCGGAGAAGCCGAACCCGGGCAGCGACGGGATGACCACGTGGAACGCGTCCGCCGCGTCGCCCCCGTGGGAAACCGGGTCCGTCAGCTCGTCGATGAGGCCGAGGTATTCGAAGACCGAGTTCGGCCAGCCGTGCGTGAGGATCAGCGGTTTCGCGTCCGCCTCGGGCGAGCGGACGTGCAGGAAGTGGATGTTCTGCCCGTCGATCTCCGTGGTGAACTGCGGGTATTCGTTGAGCTTCGCCTCCCACTTCCGCCAGTCGTAGCCCTCGCGCCAGTACGAGACCAGGCGCCGCACGTACTCCAGCGGCACGCCGTACTCCCAGCCCGGCGTGACCGGTCCGCGCTGCACCCCGTCGGTCACCTGGTCGGCGGGAAGTTCGTTCGCCCAGCGGACGCGGGCCAGGCGGTCGGCGAGGTCGTCCAGTTCGGCCTGCGGGACCTCGACGCGGAAGGGCTTGATCTCGGTGTTTGCGTTCATGAGACCAAGGTAGAGTGCCATTAGGAACATCCCGTTCCTAATAAAGGAGCAGCCTGAAGAAATGTTGGAAACCTCGGCAAGACTGCTCCGTCTGCTCTCCCTGCTGCAGACGCCCCGCGACTGGACCGGCACCGAACTGGCGGAACGCCTGGAGGTCAGTGCCCGCACGATCCGCAACGACGTCGAGCGTCTCCGCGCGCTCGGGTACCCGGTGAACGCGACCCGCGGTTCCGTCGGCGGCTACCGGCTCGGCGCGGGCGCCGACCTGCCGCCGCTGCTGCTGGACGACGAGGAGGCCGTCGCGGTCGCGATCGGCCTGCGCACCGCGGCGGGCGGCACCATCGCGGGCGTGGAGGAGACGTCGTTGCGCGCGCTCGCCAAACTGGAGCAGGTGCTGCCGTCCCGGTTGCGCCGCCGCGTGAACGCCTTGCAGGCGTACACGGTCCCGGTGCCGAGGGACGAGCCCGGCCCGCGCGTCGCCGCCGAGACGCTCACCGTGCTGACGGCCTGCTGCCGGGATCGCGAGGTACTGCGTTTCGGCTACCTCGCCCACGACGGTTCGGAAAGCGTCCGCAAGGTCGAGCCGTATCGCCTGGTGAACTGGGGGCGCCGCTGGTATCTGGTCGCCTGGGACCTCGACCGCGGCGACTGGCGCACCTTCCGGGTCGACAGGCTGACCCCGCGTATCCCCACCGGCCCGCGGTTCACCGCGCGCGAGCTGCCGGAAGACGTCACGGACCGCGTGCGGCGCGGGGTGTCGTCCGCCGCCTGGCGATACCGGGCCGACGTCACCGTGCACGCGTCCGCCGAAGAGGTGACCGCGCGGATCAACCCCGCCGTCGGGACGGTGGAGGCCGTCGACGCGAACACCTGCGTCCTGCACACCGGCGCAGACAGTATCGAGACGATGGCTGTCCACTTAGGACTGCTCAATCTCCCGTTCCGCGTCACCGAACCCACGCAATTAGTCGACTACTTGCGCGAGTTGGCCTGCCGATATCGCGACGCGACCGGCTAGCGGGCGAAGGTGGTCAGGAACCGGTCCCGGAACGAGTCCATTCGCCACACCGGCGCGTTCCGGTCCGGGTTCAGGCCGTCCTGCCAGTTCCACCCGGCGATCTTGTCGAGTACGGCCTTGTCCCGCGTGACCACCGTGATCGGGACGTCGTGATCCGCGCCCGCGCCGGCGACGATCGGGTTCGGCTGGTGGTCGCCCAGGAACACGAGGACGAGGTCGTCGTCGCCGTAGGTCTCCACGTACGAGATGAGCGAGTTCAGCGAATACGCGATCGAGTCGCCGTACGCGCCACGCACCTTGGCGGGGTCGGTGAAGACCTCTTCGGGCGTTTTCCCTTGCGAGGGCATGGGGTTGTAGACCGACCCGTCGCCGACGGCGGCCCAGTCGACCATGCGGGGGAGCGGCGTCCACGGCCAGTGACTGGTGACGAGGTCGATCTCCGCCATGAGCGGCGGGCGGTTCCGATCGCGTTCGGCGCGCTGGAAAGCCGAAAGCGTGAACTGGTCCGGCATCGTGGCGTAGGAGAACGGCGGGCCGCGATATCCGATGTTTCGTGAGTCGTAGTAGCGGTCGTAGCCGTAGACCTTGCCCTCCGGCCAGTCCTCGGTGTGCGCGGGGACGACGCCGACGGTCTCCCAGCCCGCGCGTTTGAAAGCGCCGCCGAGCGTGAACCGGTCGGTCTTCACGAAGTCGTCGTAGCGGTGCTGGCTGTCGACCCACACCCCGGATTGGAACGTGGAATGCGCCAGCCAGCTGCCCGCGCTCGTCGTCGGCGACGTCAGGAACGCGCTGCGCGAGCCGTATCCCGCGTTCTTCAGCCGCGCGGTCCCGGCGTCGAGGACCGCGTCGACCTTGGGCGCGATGTCCGAGTCCTGGACGGCCACCCGGCCGTAGCTCTCGATGAAGGTGAACAGCACGTCCTTGCCGCGCAACGCGTTCAGCAGTCCGGATGACGGCGTGTCACGGAAGGCGTCGACGGCGACTTCCTCGGCGAAGGCCTGCCTGTCCCGGATCCCGGCCCGAACCTGGCGGAGGTCGTCGTAGGCGAAGGCGACCGCGCTGCGCGAAGCGAGGGGCTGCCCCGGAGCGAGCTGCGCGCCGGAGACCGCGCACACCATCCAGACCACGCTGAGCACGGCCGTCACCCGGGTCGACGCCGTGCGCCGTCCGGCCACCACCCGGCTCAACCGCAGCACGGCCAGCGCCATCAGCACGATCACCACCACCGCGAGCAGCGTCAGCCCGGCGAACGACGCGATCGCGCCAGCCCGGCCGATCGACGTGCCGAGCAGGTCGACGCCGTTGCCGAGCACACCCCAGTCGAAAACCGGGTTGAACCGCCGGTCGAGCGCGAGCCCGAAACCGATGTCGATGGCCTTGAACACGGTCAGCAGCCCGAGGAGCGCGCCGGCGGACACCGCGACGATCCGCCGGGCGCCGTCGCGCAGCATGAGCACCACCGCCACCCCGAGCAGTGCCTCCACCGGCAACCGCACGAACGCCTCGGGGGTCAGCGCGTCGAGGTCGTCCGGCGCGAGCAGCGCGAACAGCACGAGAACGGCGGACAGGGTGGTCACCGCGCTGGACGCGATCTCGCGGGCGGCCGTCCGGTCGCCGGGCAGGCCCACGAGGGCGGGGCGCGGGAAAACCGACAAGGCGGGTTCCTTCCGGGTGGAGAAGCCTTCACCGGGTTACACGGACGGCGGGGCCCGGCGGTTCAGCCCGATCGCCAGGTACGCAGCGCCCACCACCAGCCGACGGTGTGCCGCACATGCGTGCCGCCGTCGTCTTCCGGCGGGTCGAGCGACGCCCCGGTGATCTCGCCGAGCCGGGCGAGCCGGTACCGGACGGTGTTCGCGTGGACGTGCAGCGCCGCGGCCGTCTGGTCGAGCCGCCGCCCGTGATCGAGGTAGGCCAGCGCCGTCGAGACGAGCTGCTCGTGGAAGTCGTCGCCCGGCGTCAGCGCGCTCAGCAGGGTGTCACCGAGCAGCGCGGCGAGCCCCGGCTGGGCGGCGAGCGCGGTCTCGACGGCCAGATCGGCCACCGCGTGCAGACCGCGGGACCGCGCGGCCGTCGGCAGCGCCATCACGCACAGCGCGTGCATCCCGCGGACCTCCGCGAGCGGGACGGCGGGGGAGACCACCATGAGGACGTCGTCCCCGAGCGCCGAAGGGGCGGGAAGCCGCGGCGCCAGCCCGGTCAGCCGCCCGTCGACCAGGCCGAAGACGCCGCCCGTCGCGCCGAGCCGTCGCTCGACGACCCGCGCCTGGTACGGATCGCCGACGTCGGAGAGCAGGCAGTGGTAGCGCCCGCCCGGATTCAGCCCGACGTTCGCGACCTCCTCCGCCGAGGGCGCCGCCGTGTCGCCGCCCAGCAGCCGCCGCAGCACCCGGGCGCGGCTGTCGTGCACCGTCCGGGTGAGTTCGAGTTCGGCCTCGTGATAGCCGGCGATGACCTGCCGTTCGAGCGCGCGCGTGTTCCGGTCGAAATCGACCAGCGCCGCCAGCATGACGCCGTCCGGCACCCCGGCCGCCTTGCCGCGTTCGACGGCGATCTCGACCGCGCGGCTGCGGCCCGCCTGCACCCCGCGCAACAACGCGGCGAGCGGCACGCCCTGCGCGGCCCGGTCCGCGCCGAGCACGGCGGCGGCGGCGTAGTCCTGCTCCCCGGCCCCGCCCGGCCGGTCGAAGGAGGCGAGGCCGGCGGCGAGCACGATCGCGACGTGCCGCCGGTTCTCGCTCACCGGCAGGGTCGCCACCTCCGGTGACTCCGTGCGGGCGGCCCGGACCACTTCGTCGACGACGTCGGCGTCGGCGGCCATCTCGGCCAGCACGTCGTGGAGCGACCGGTGCGCCATCGCCACCGCCTTCCCGCGCGGATTGTGTCCGGTGCACAACGAAGCCGTCGGTCCTTGGCGACCGTCCCCTACCGAGGGTGTCCGGCCGGTTGGTTTCCTGTGAGCTACCGAAAGGTAACAGGCCCTCGCCGAAAGGTGCGCGTGATGCGGAAACGCCGGTTGCTGAACACCGTCCTCGTGACCTGCCTCGCCGCGGCACTTGGCTCGGCGCCCGCCGCGGCGGAAGACGGCCTGCGGCAGGTGCTGTTCGTCGGCAACAACTGGGAGGGGACCGCGGACGTCATCGCGCCCTCCGGCGACTACGCCAAGATCGCGCGCGTGAACATGGTGCCGGACAAGGACGAACGGCTCACCGAGATCTACCTGAACCCGATCAAGCTCGCGTTCTTCCTCGGTATCCGCAACGGCGTCGGCGAGGGACACGACCAGCTCGTCGACGATCTCTACACCACCCCGGACGGCCGTGCGGTGGTCGCGTCCCGCCCGAGTTTCGCCGACGTCGTGTCGATCGACCTCGCCACCGGCGACGTCAACTGGCGGTTCCCGGTGTCGGGTTTCCGCTCCGACCACATGGCCGTGTCGCCGGACGGACGCAGTATCGCGGTGTCGGCCTCGACGTCGAACACCGTCCACGTGCTCGACATCGAGACCGGACGACAGCTCGGCTCGTTCAAGACCGGGGACAAACCGCACGAGAACACCTACACCGACGGCGGCCGGTACCTCTGGAACAGCTCGATCGGCGAGGTGAACACCGCGCTCGACGCGCCGTGGCAGGACTTCACCAAGGGCGACCGGAAGATCACCGTGGTCGACGCGAACACCTTCCAACAGGTCAAGGTGATCGACATGCGTGAACGCCTGGACGCCTTCGGGCGCAAGGACCTCTCCGACGCGGTCCGGCCGGTGGCCTTCACGCCCGACGAGTCGAAGCTGTACTTCCAGGTGTCGTTCTTCAACGGCCTTCTCGAATACGACGTCGCCACCGACCGGATCACGCGGTCGAAGACGCTGCCGAAGAACCCGAACACCAGCGAAGACCGCACGACCTGGGTCAACGACTCGCGCCACCACGGGCTTTCGATGAGCCCCGCGGGTGACAAGCTCTGCGTCGCCGGGACGATGGACGACTACGCGACCATCGTGGACCGCGCGAGCCTGCGGGAAGGGCCGCTCGTGACCGCCGCGAAGCCGTACTGGGCGACCGTGAGCGGCGACGGAAGGCATTGCGTCATCTCGGAAAGCGGATCCGACCAGGTGACCGCGATCGACTTCGCGACCGGCGCGAAGGTGAAGTCCGTCCCGGTCGGCGACCACCCGCAGCGCATCCGGATCGGCCACGTGCGCACCGGTAGTCTGCGCGGGTGAGCGAAGAGATCTGGGCGGCCCTCGGTGCGACATCCCTCGACGAGGTGCGGCGGCGTGCCGCGGTGATCGACGCGGTCACCGGGATCGAGCCGATCGAGGTCGACGGCGCGGTGCGCTACGCCTGGAACGACGGTGGCGGCCAGTCGGCGGTCTGGTACTTCACCCCGGACGGACGCGCGCTGCTGCTGACCTTCGACCACGAATCGGCGCTGAACCTGTACGCCGAAGGCACCTACGAGGAGCAGGAGTCGCTCTACGGCGGTGTCCCCGAAGACCTCGTCGCGCTGGTGCGGAACCGGCCGGAGAACTACGAATCCCTGAACATCGTCGACGCGGAGACGGGGGCGACGATCCTCTACGCCGGTGGCGTGTTCTGGTTCGACGGCACGAGGTGGGCGCAGGCCGAAGGCTTCCTCGACCACTGCCACCGGGAGGGTCTGGACCCGCTGAGCGAGTCGGGGTTCACCTACTGCCTCGGCGACTACCGGTTCGGTGAGGAGTTCACCCCCGAGCTGATCGTCGAGGACCGGGCCGCCGAGGGCTGGTACGAGGACGACGCCGAACGGGAGAAGTCGCTGGCCGAGATCCGCGAGATCTTTTCGCGGCTCGGCTGAGGGGTCCGCTCAGCGCACGATCTTGGCTTCGTTGTGGCACCGTTCTGGGAATGAGTCTGCGCCTGGGGCCGCTGCTGCGGCATGTCGACGAGACGTCGGCGACGGTGTGGGTCGAGACCACCGCCGCGAGTGAGGTCGAAGTACTCGGTACGACCGCGAGGACGTTCGAGATCAAGGGCCACCATTACGCCCTGCTCGTGCTGACCGGACTCGAACCCGGCTCGTGCGTCGAATACGAAGTGCGTGTGGACGGCGAAAAGGCGTGGCCGCTCGCCGATTCCGGGTTCCCGCCGAGCCGGATCCGGACGCTGCCCGAGGAGGAGTCACGGGTCCGGCTCGTATTCGGCTCGTGCCGCAAACCGCACGAGGCAGCCTCCTTCGGTCCGGACGCCCTGGTCGCGTACGCCCGCCGGATGGCGGCGGGCGTGGAGAGCGAGTGGCCGCAGGCGCTGCTGATGCTGGGCGATCAGGTCTACGCCGACGAGACCACCGAAGAGACGCAGGAATGGCTGAAACAGCGTCGCGACATCTCCGAGCCGCCGGGCACGGAGGTGAAGGATTTCGAGGAGTACACCCACCTCTACCTCGAAGCCTGGGGTGAGCCTTCGATCCGGTGGCTGCTCTCGACCGCGCCCCGTCGATGATCTTCGACGACCACGACGTCCGCGACGACTGGAACACCTCCCACGCGTGGCGGCAGCGGATGCGCGCGCAGCCGTGGTGGCGGTAGCGCCTGCGCGGGGCGATCATGTCGTACTGGGTCTACCAGCATCTCGGGAACCTCGGCCCCGCGGAACTCGCCGAGGACCCGACGTATCGGAAGGCCATCGCCTCCGGCGGGGACAACGCCGGCCTGCTCACCGCGTTCGCCGACGAGGCCGACGACGACCGCGACGGCACCAAGGGCGCGCGATGGAGTTACCGCCGCGACTTCGGCGCCGTGCGCCTGCTGGTCATCGACAGCCGGGCGGGGCGGATCCTCGCCGGCGGCGCCCGGTCCATGGTCGACGACGACGAATTCGACTGGATCGAGAACAACGCCGCGTCGCCCTGCGACCATCTGCTGATCGGCTCGTCGCTCCCGTGGCTGCTGCCTCCGGTCGTCTCCCACCTGCAGTCGCTGAACGAGCGTGCCTGCGATCGGCCCGGGTGGCGCGGACGGCTCGCGGAGAAGATCCGCCAGGCCGCGGACCTCGAACACTGGGCGTCGTTCCGCGCGTCGTTCGACCGGCTCGCGGCGATGATCGCGCGTGAGGGACGCCGGGACGATCCGCCCGCCACCATCGCGGTGCTCTCGGGCGACGTCCATCACGCCTATATCGCCGAGGCGCGCTATCCCGAGCCGGTGACCTCGGCGGTGTACCAGCTCACCTGCTCCCCGGTTCACAACGCCATGCCACGTCCGCTCCGGCTGGCCTTCGCCGCCACCTGGTCGTCCCCGGTGGCGGCGATCGCGCGCGGCTGGGCCCGCCGCGGCGGCGTCGCGCCCGATCCGCTGACCTGGGCCAAGGTGTCCGGTCCGCATTTCGGCAACGTCATCGCCACGGTCGAGACGCAGGGCCGGGCGTGCGTCACCACGATCGAACAGGCCACCGGCGACGGGCTGGTCGAAGTGGCCAGACGGAGGCTGACCTGAGCCCGTTCCACGCTGGGTAATATCGGCCCGTGACAACCTCTGCCGAAACACTCGAGTTCCAGTCGGAGGCACGTCAGCTGCTTCAGCTGATGATCCACTCGATCTACTCGAACAAGGACACCTTCCTGCGGGAACTGGTGTCCAACGCCTCCGACGCACTGGACAAACTCCGCCTCGAAGCGTTCCGCGACAAGGACCTCCAGGCGGACACCGACGATCTCCACATCGAGATCGCGACCGACTCCGAAAACCGCACCCTCACCGTGCGGGACAACGGGATCGGGATGAGCCGGGACGACGTCGTGGCGCTGATCGGCACGATCGCGAAATCCGGCACCGCCGAATTCCTGAAGAAACTGAAGGAGACCAAGGATTCCGCGGCTTCGCAGGATCTGATCGGCCAATTCGGCATCGGCTTCTACGCCAGCTTCATGGTGGCCGACAAGGTCACGTTGCTGACCCGCCGCGCCGGATCGGACGAGGGCGTCCGCTGGGAGTCCGAGGGCGAAGGCACGTACACCATCGAGACGGTGCCGGATCTGCCGCAGGGCACGTCGGTCGTCCTTCACCTCAAGCCAGAGGACGCCGAAGACCAGCTCTTCGACTACACCTCGGCCACGAAGATCAAGCAGATCGTCAAGAAGTACTCGGACTTCATCACCTGGCCCATCCGGATGACCGAAGGCGACGAGGTCGTCACGGTCAACTCGATGAAGGCGCTGTGGGCCCGGCCGTCGTCCGACGTCACCGAGGACGAGTACAACGAGTTCTACAAGCACGTCGCGCACGACTGGAACAACCCGCTGGAGACGATCCGGCTCCAGGCCGAGGGCACCTTCGAGTACCAGGCGCTGCTGTTCCTGCCCGGGCACGCGCCGCTCGACCTGTTCATGCGGGAGCGCAAACGCGGTGTCCAGCTGTACGTGAAGCGCGTCTTCATCATGGACGACTGCGAAGCGCTGATGCCGGAGTACCTGCGCTTCGTGAAGGGCGTCGTCGACGCGCAGGACCTCTCGCTCAACGTCTCGCGCGAGATCCTGCAGCAGGACCGGCAGATCCAGCTGATCCGCCGTCGCCTGGTCAAGAAGGTGCTTTCGACGGTCAAGACCATGATGGCCGACGAGAACCGCTACAAGTACGACACGTTCTGGAAGGAGTTCGGCCGCGCCGTCAAGGAAGGCCTGCTGGACGACCACGAGAACCGCACCGCGATCCTCGACATCTGCTCGTTCGCTTCGACGAATGACCCGGAGAAGCTCACGTCGCTGCGTGAGTACGTCGAGCGGATGAAGGACGGCCAGGAGCACATCTACTACCTGACCGGTGAATCGCGGCAGAGCATCGAGAACTCCCCGCATCTGGAAGCCTTCCAGGCCAAGGGGTACGAGGTGCTCGTGCTCACCGACCCGATCGACGAGATGTGGGTCGACGCGGTTCCGGGCTTCGAGGAGAAGCAGTTCCAGTCGGTCGCGAAGGGCGAGGTCGAACTCGGCTCCGACACCACCGACGAGCAGAAGGAAGCGTTCTCCGGGCTGCTGACCTGGCTCACGAAGACGCTCGGGGAGCAGGTCAAGGAGGTCCGGCTTTCGTCGCGGCTGACGACGTCGCCCGCCTGCATCGTCGGCGACACGAACGACGTCACCCCGACGCTGGAGAAGATGTACCGCGCGATGGGCCAGGAACTGCCGCAGATCAAGCGGATCCTGGAGCTGAACCCGGGGCACCCGCTGGTGTCCGGGCTGCGGGACGCCTTCGCCTCGAAGGGGGAGAACGACGGGCTCGCGGAGACCGCGGAACTGTTGTACGGCATGGCTTTGCTCGCCGAAGGCGGCGAACTGGCCGACCCCGCGCGCTTCACGAAGCTGCTGGCCACGCACCTCCAGAAGTCGCTGTAGCTCCGGGGCTGAAGGGGACTTTCCCCGCATCAGACGCCACGAAGGGGCCCTTCACCGCATCGCATGCGGTGAAGGGCCCCTTCAGGTTGCGAGCCGGGTCGTGGCCTGAACCGCCCACAAGGGACACCCGGGCTGGCTCGCTTTGTGTCGGGGCTCGTGAGTGGCAAGGATCGTTCTAACCGTCTTCACCACTCACGACCCCCACGTGGAACTGTGCGTAAAGGCATGAACCGGCCGTTCGGGCGACACGCACCGTCCTTTGTGGACCTTTCGCGCAGGGGCAGGCCGACAGCCGGTCCGCGCGCCGCGGATGTCCAGCCGGTCGCCTGTCCGTGAAGGCCTCCTTGAAGGACTTCGCCGGCCATGCGGTTGATCCCGTATCGGCCGAACGGTTGATCCATTTCGGCGCGGATCGGGCCAGGCTGGCGGTATGCACCACAAAGCACGGACCTTCGCCGTCACCGCCCTCGCGGCGGCGCTGCTGCTCGCCGGGCCACCGGCCCTCGCCGCACCCGCGCCGCCGTCCCCGGGGGCGCCCGGTATCGGTGACCCGTTCTGGCCGACCGCGGGCAACGGCGGCTACCGGGTCGAGCGGCAGCGGCTGTCCTTCGATTTCGCGCCGGATCTCTCGTCGTATACGGCGACGTCGCGGCTGAGCCTGCGCGCCACGCAGTCGTTGTCGCGTTTCGACCTGGACCTGCTCGGTCCTCAGGTCCGTTCCGTCGCGGTGGAAGGGAAACCGGCGGCCTGGCGGACGACTCCGGACGGGGAGCTGGTCATCACCCCGGCCCGGCCGGTGCGGGACGGAACGCGGTTCACCGTCGCCGTCACGGTGTTCAACACCGCTCCCGACCTCTTGGCGAACCCGCCAGAGAAGCCCGAGGACCTCGTCAACGGGCTCTGGCGGGCCGGTGACTACGTCCAGCTCCACACCCAGCCCACCGGCGCTCGGCGCGTGCTCGCGGTGAGCGACCACCCTTCGGCGAAAGCGCCCACCACCACCGAAATCACCACTTCCGGCGCGGCCACGTCCGTCGCGAATGGACGGTTGCTGGCCACCACCACGGCCGGCGGCCGCACCACCCGCGTCTTCGACGAGCCGCGGCCGATCGCCACCGAACTGCTCCAGGTCGGCGTCGGCCCGATCACCGTCACCCATCGGCGGGGACCGGGCGGAATCGACCTGCGGTACGCGCTGCCCACGGACGAATCCGCGGCGATCCTGCCCCGGCTCGACGAGACGTACCGGACGGCCATCGAGTTCCTCGGGCAGCGGCTCGGCCCGTTCCCGGGCCGGGTCGCGGGCGCCTACGCGACCCCGACCGGCGGGGCCACGGAGACCCAGGGGCTCACCTGGCTGAACTCGGATCAGCTCACGCCCGAGAACTTCGACCGGAACGGCGCGGACAGTGTCATCGCGCACGAACTCGCCCACGAATGGTTCGGGAATTCCGTGTCCCCTGCGCTGTGGGGCGACCTGTGGCTGAACGAGGGGCACGCGGTCTTCTACGAATGGCTGTGGGGCGAAGCGCACCATGGGAACGCGCTGGACGCCTCGGCGCGGAGCGCGTATCGCTCCCATCGCTCCTGGCTCACCGAGAACGGTCCGGTCGCCGCTCCGGATCCGGCGAGTTTCGGACCCGGCGACAACCGCCCGTTCGGATCCGGGGCGTACCAAGGCGGAGCGCTGACGTTGTACGCGCTGCGGCAGCAGGTGGGCGACGGGACCTTCCAGCGGATCGAGCGGGCCTGGGTCGCCGAGAACCACGACAAGGTCGCCGGCACCGGGCAGTTCATCGCGACCGCGTCCAGGGTGGCGGGCCAGGACCTCGGCCCGTTCCTGCGGAGCTGGCTGTACGCCTCCGGAACCTTGCCGCCGATGCCGGGCCACCCGGAGTGGGAGGTGGGCCCGGCATCCTGACGGCTCGCTACGGCCTGGTCTTCCAGAGCACCAGCACGAAGTACGGCGTCCCGACCATCGCGATGACCAGGCCCGCCGGGATCTGGGCGGGCGCGATGACCGTGCGCCCCAGGGTGTCCGCGACGCTCACCAGCAGCGCGCCGAGCGCCGCGGCCACCGGGACGACCCGGCCGTGCCGTCCACCGACCAGCGAACGCGCCAGATGCGGAGCGACCAGACCGACGAAGACGACAACGCCGATGGCGGACACCGCCGTGGCCGCGAGGATCCCGGAAGCCGCCAGCACCACCAGCCGCGACCGTTCGATACGCATCCCGAGCACGCGCGGGGTGTCCTCGTCGAGGGCGTGCAGGTCGAGTTCGCGGTGTTTGATCCACAGCAACGGCGTCAGCGCGACGAGCGCGAGCGCCACCGGCACGACCTGTTCCAGCGTGCGGCCGTAGGTGGAGCCCGAAAGCCACGTCAGCGCCTTGGCCGAGTTCCACGGGTCGGAGACCACGATCAGCAACGTGATCAGCGCCATCCCGGCCGACCAGACCGCGATACCGATGATCACCAGCCGGTCCGAATCCAGCCCCGAACGCCATGCCAGCCCGTAGACCAGCAGGAACACCACGGTCGCGCCGACACCGGCGGCACCGGCGATCGACCAGGCGCCGACCGCGGGGACGATGGTGATCAGCGTGATCGCGCCGAGCCCGGCGCCGGCGGTGATGCCGAGCAGACCGGGTTCGGCGAGCGGGTTGCGGCTGACCGACTGGATCCCGCAGCCGGACACGGCCAGCGCGGCACCGGCGAGCAGCGCGGCCAGCACCCGCGGAAGCCGTTGGTCCAGCACGAAAGTGAGCGCGGTCCCGGTGTTGCCGGTGACCCAGTTCGCGAGATCGCCGAGCAGCACCATGCGGTCGCCCAGCATCAGGCCCACCACCGGGACGACAGCGAGGAGAGCCACCAGGACGACGGAAATGAGCACGAGCCGCCGGGTCGATCCGGCGACCCCGACCCGCCCGGCCGGAGCCGGACGGCGCGAGCCGCTTCCCCGGCCGCGCCGCGCCAGCCACACCATCACGACGGCGCCGACGATCGTGGTCACCACACCGGTCGGCACCCGCACGGCGGCGGCCGAACCCATGATCGCCCGCAGGACGACGTCGGCGCCGAGTACCGTGACGACACCGATCAGCCCGGAAACCGGCAGCAGGGCGCGATGTTTGGCGATCGGCAGCAGCAGCCGCGTGATCACCGGCGCGCTCAGCCCGACGAACCCGACCGGTCCGGCGACGGTCACCGCCGCCGCGGTCAGCGCGACGGTCAGCACGATCGCGGTGACCCGGGTCCGGCGGACGCGCAGGCCGAGCACGGTCGCGTTGTCGTCGCCGAGGGCGAGGATGTCGAGTTTGCCGCCCATCGCGATGAGCGCCACCACGGCGAGCACGACGATCGGCGTCATCTGGCCGGTCGCGCGCAGGTCGGCCACCGTCAGCGAACCGCTGCCCCAGGCGAACAGCCCGCTCGTCTCCTCCTCGAACAGGAGCAGCAGCAGGACGGTCACCGACTGCAGCGCCAGCAGCATCGCCGAACCGACGAGCACCAGCCGCGGGCTCGCGGCACCGCCGCCCGCGAGACCGAGCACGACGACGGCCGCGGCGAGTCCGCCCGCGAACGCCGCCCCGCCCACGGGCACGAGGGGGAGGGACAGACCGAACGCGGAGATGGCGACCACGGCGAAATGCGCGCCCGCGTTGACCGCGAGCGTGTCGGGCGAGGCGAGTGGATTCCGTGCCACGGACTGCATTCCCGCGCCCGCGACGCCGAGCGCGACCCCGAGCAGCAACGCGGCGAGCAGCCGGGGGACGCGCGCACCCTCCAGTACCGCGAGGGTTTGCGCGTCGCCCTGGCCGAAGAGCGCCTTCACCACGTCCAGCGGGCCGGACGTCGAAGTGCCCTGGGTCAGGTGGATGCCGGCGAGGACGGCGATGAGCACCACCAGTCCCGCCGACACCGCGATGGTGCGGGCACGCATCAGGTCGTGACTGCCTTCACGATCTGGTCGGCGGTCATGATGATCGACTTCGGTCCGCCGAAGGTCCACGTGCCCGACTCGAGCTTGTGGATCTTCTTCGACACCACGAACGGCAGCCGCTGGTAGACGGCGTTCTGCGCGAGCCCGGTGGTGAAGACGTCTTCCTCGGACGCGCTGTAGAACAGCACGGTCTTCGGGTCGGTGATCGCGGTCAGCCCCTCGACGTCGGTCTGGCCGAGCCCCCACTGCGGGTCGACCTTGCCGGTCCAGGCGTTCTTGAGGCCGACGGCCTCGGCGGTGTCGGAGACCAGCGAACCCTTGCCGAACGGCCGGATGCTGACGGTGCTGCCTTCGAGGTAGCCGTCGGCCATCAGGAACGGGGTGCCCGCGGCGCCCTTGGCCTCGACGGCCTTCTTGCCCTCGGCGAGTTTGGCGTCCATTTCGGACAGCACCTTGTCCGCTTCCGGCTCCTTGCCGACGGTTTTGGCGATCAGCTTGAAGTCCTCGCGCAGGCGGTCGAAGTTGCGGCTCGCGTCGCTGGACTTGGTGACCACGACCGGCACGTACTTCTCGATCTGCGGCACCAGCGTCGAGTCGCGCTCGTCGGCGATGATGACGACGTCGGGGTTCAGCCCGACGATCGCGTCGACACTGGGCTCGTTGCGTTTGCCGACGTCCTTGACCTCGGCGGTCAGCGGGGCGGCCTTGTCCCAGACGTTGTAGCCCGCGACGTCCGCGGCGCCGACCGGCATGACACCGAGAGACGCGACCATCTCGGCCTCGCCCCACTCCAGCGCGACGACGCGCTTCGCCGGGGCCTTGAGGTTGACGGCCTTTCCGCGCGCGTCGGTCACCGTGACCGGTCCGCTCGCGGCGGCGGTGTCGCTCGGCGCGGCCGCGGTGTTCTCGGTGGTGCCGCAGGCGGACAACAGCAGGGCCGTCGCCGCGACGAGGGCGGCAGGGGTCAGCAAACGCATGGTTCTTCCTGGATTTCTCAGGCGGGCCTGGGCGAATGCCGCCCGAGTGGCCTGCAGTGGATCGCGCCCGTCACCGGGTCGTTCGCGACGTGGACGGTGACGCCGTAGGCCTGGGAGAGGTGTTCGGAGGTGAGCACCTGCCCGATGTCACCCGTGGCCACGATGGTTCCCTCGCTCAGCAGCACGACCTCGTCGGCGATGATCGCCGCGTGGTCGAGGTCGTGCAGCACCACGCCGACCGCGACGCCTTCGTTGGCCAGATCGCGGACGACATCGAGGATCTCGACCTGGTAGCGCAGGTCGAGATGGTTGGTGGGTTCGTCGAGCAGCAGCACCGAGGTCTGCTGCGCGAGACAGGAAGCGAGCCAGACGCGCTGGAGTTCGCCGCCGGAGAGCTCGTCGACACCGCGTTCGGCCATCGCCGTCACGCCCGTGAGCTCCATCGCGCGCCGGATCGCGGCGGCGCCGTCGATGTCGACCCCGCGCCAGCCGGAGCGGTACGGATACCGGCCGTAGGAGACGACGTCGCGCACGGAGACGCCGCTCGGGGTTGGCCGGTGCTGGGTCAGCAGCGTGACCAGGCGGGCGAATTCCTTGCCGGACAACGCGTTGCCGCCCCAGACGGCGCGTTCTCCGAGCCGGACGCCGCCCTCGCGGGGCTTGTGGAGCCGCGCCAGCGAACGCAGGAGCGTCGACTTTCCGGAGCCGTTCGGCCCGACCAGCGCGGTCACCGTACCGGCGCGCAGTGACAGGGACACCCCGTCCACCACGGCCCGCTCTTGGTGCGCGAGCACCAGGTCATGGCCGGTGAGCAGCGCGTCTTCCGTAGACATGAGGGGAGCCTAACCTAAGACGAGGTTCGGACCCATGTCACGAGAGACACAGAGCGCGGGGTGATTGTCCGGTTACGCGGCCCGGGCGAGCTCTCGGCGCCGCTTGGCCAGCCGTTTCCCGACGATCCCGTGCCGCGGCCCGAACAGGTACACCAGCGTGAACCCGGCGCCCTGCACCAGCACGATCATCCCGCCGGACGCGGTGTCGAGGTGGTAGCTCAGGTACAGCCCGGCCACCGCCGCCAGCACCGAGAACGACGGCGCGATCACCAGCATGCGGCCGAACCGGTCGGTCAGCAGGTACGCCGTCGCGCCGGGGATGATCAGCATCGCCACCACCAGGATCACGCCGACCACCTGCAGCGCCACCACCGCGGTCAGCGCGAGGAGGCCGAGCAGCGCGGCGCCGAGCACCCGGGGGTTGAGCCCGATCGCGTGCGCGTGCGTGGGATCGAAGGCGTACAAGGTGAAATCGCGGCGTTTGAGCACCAGCAGGGTGAGCGTGATCGCGCCGAGGACGCCGATCTGGATCAGGTCCGAGGTGTCGACGCCCAGCAGGTTCCCGAAGATGAT
This sequence comes from Amycolatopsis sp. NPDC058340, assembly GCF_042723975.1. Classification (NCBI taxonomy): domain Bacteria; kingdom Bacillati; phylum Actinomycetota; class Actinomycetes; order Pseudonocardiales; family Pseudonocardiaceae; genus Amycolatopsis; species Amycolatopsis sp. NPDC058340. The sequence continues at coordinate 25,012 of NZ_JBHXIB010000026.1, forward strand.
GTGGTTCAGGTCGGTCTGGCTCGGCGTCACCGAGATCAGCACGAGCCCGAGCGCGAACAACGTGGTGAACACGATGCCGATCGCGGCGTCCTCCTTGACGCGGCTGGTGTCGCGGACGACGCCGATCAGCGCCACGGCGAGGAAACCGAAGACGACGGCGCCCAGCGCGAAGGGCGCGCCGAGGACGTACGCGAGCACGACGCCGGGAAGCACGGCGTGCGAGACCGCGTCGCCCATGAGCGACCAGCCGATCAGCACCAGCCAGCAGGAGAGCACCGCGCAGACCGCCGACGCGATGACCGTGGACGCCAGCGCCCGCACCATGAAGTCGTAGCTCAGCGGTTCGAGGAACAGGTCGTAGAGGCTCACGCGGGTTCTTCTTCCCGTTGCAGGACGTCGAGCCCGAAGGCGAGCGCGAGGTTCTCGGGCCGGAGCACCTCGCCGGGTGAGCCGTGCGCGAGCACCTTGCGCATCAGCAGGATCGCCTCGTCGGCCAGGCCGGGCAGCGCGTGCAGATCGTGCGTGGAGATCAGCACCGCGGCGCCGTCGGCCGCGAGTTCCTTGAGCAGGCGGGTGATCGTGGCTTCGGACCGCTTGTCCACCCCGGCGAACGGCTCGTCCAGCAGGAGGACACGGGCGCCTTGGGCGATGCCGCGCGCGACGAACGCGCGTTTGCGCTGCCCACCGGACAACTGGCCGATCTGACGTCCGGCGAGTTCGGTCAGCTCGACCCGCTCCAGCGCGTGGTCGACGGCTTCGTGGTCGGCGCGGCGCGGGCGGCGCGTGAAGCCGAGCCGCCCGTAGCGGCCTGTCATCACGACATCCCGCACGGACAGCGGGAACGACCAGTCGACGTCCTCGCTCTGCGGCACGTAGCCGATCACGCCGGTCTTGCGGGCGCGGGCGGGGGTACCGCCGTCGATCGACACCGTGCCGGTGTCCGGCCGGACCATGCCCATGATCGTCTTGAACAGCGTCGACTTGCCGGAGCCGTTCATCCCGACCAGCCCGCAGACGTGACCGTGTTCGAGCGTGACGTCGACACCGTCGAGCGCGAGGACGTCGCCGTAGTGGACGGTGACGCCTTCGACGCGGATCGCGGCCGTCACGGCTTCGCCCCGGTGAGCGCCGCGACGATCGTCTTCGAGTCGTGGCGGATGAGGTCGAGGTACGTCGGCACCGGACCTTCGGGCCCGGACAGGGAATCGACGAAGAGCACGCCACCGAACGCGGCTCCGGTCGCGGAGACGACCTGCTGCATGGGGGCGTCGGAGACGGTCGACTCGCAGAACACCGCGGGGACCTTGTTCTCCTTGACGAATCCGATGGCGCGGGTGATCTGCTGCGGCGTCGCCTGCTGTTCGGCGTTGACCGCCCAGATGTACCGCTCGGTGAGGCCGGTGTCGCGCGCGAGGTAGGAGAAGGCGCCTTCGCAGGTGACCAGGGCGCGCTCGTTCTTCGGCAGGGTGCTCAGCGCGTTCGTCATCTCGTCCTGCACTCCCTGCAGTTTCGCCTTGTAGGCATCGCCGTTGGCCTTGAACACGGCGGCGTCGCCGGAGGAGAGCTCGCTGAACGCCTTCACCATGTTGTCCACGTAGATACCCACATTCTTCGGAGACATCCACGCGTGCGGGTTCGGCTTGCCCTGGTAGGCGTCTTCGCCGATGGCGATGGGCTGGACGCCTTCGCTGACCACCTTGTGCGGTGCGTCGATCTCCTTGACGAACTGGGCGAACCACGCCTCCAGGTTCAGCCCGTTGTCGAGGATCAAGTCCGCCTTCGCGGCCTTCTTGATGTCGTCCGGCGTGGGCTCGTAGCCGTGGATCTCGGCGCCGGGCTTGGTGATCGACTCGACCTTCAGCTTGTCGCCCGCGACGTTCGAGGCGATGTCCGCCAGGACCGTGAACGTCGTCAGCACCACGGGCCGCTTGTCGTCCGTGCCGCCGGCGGGCCCGCCGCACGCCGAAAGGACGAGTGCGGACGCCGCCAGCGCGCACACGGTCTTGCGCAGATTCGCCATCCCGTGAGTCTAGAGTTCGGCACGCCGAACTTCCAACTCCCGTGTGCCTTAAATCTCCGTCGCGGTCCGGTCGCGCTCCTTCACCGTCTCCAGCAGGAGCTGGGAGACGTCGCGCACGGTGACGTTCTCGCCACGCTGTTCGCTCTGCCGCTGCACGAGACCGTCGTTCAGCATCACGCGGCAGAACGGGCAGCCGGTGACGATGGTTTCGGCGTCCGTGCCGAGCGCTTCGTCGACGCGTTCGAGGTTGATGCGCTTGCCGATCTGTTCCTCCATCCACATCCGCGCGCCGCCGGCGCCGCAGCACAGCGAGCGGTCCGCGTGGCGGGGCATCTCACTGAGTGTCGCGCCGGTCGCGCCGACGAGTTCGCGCGGCGGCTCGTAGACCTTGTTGTGGCGGCCGAGGTAACACGGGTCGTGGTAGGTCACCGGGCCGGCGTCGACCGGTTTGACCGGCGTCAGCTTGCCCGCGCGGACGAGCCGGTTCAGCAGTTGCGTGTGGTGCAGGACCTCGTAATGCCCGTCCAGTTGCGGGTACTCGCGGCCGAGGGTGTTCAGGCAGTGGGGGCAGGTGGTGACGATCTTGCGTGTCCCCGGTTCGCGGCCCTCGAACACCGCGTTCAGCGTTTCGACGGTCTGCTGCGCGAGCATCTGGAAGAGGAACTCGTTGCCGGAGCGGCGCGCCGGGTCGCCGGTGCACGACTCGTCGGTGCCGAGGATCGTGTACTTCACCCCGGCGAGATGCAGGAGTTCCGCCGTGGCGCGGACGGTCTTGCGGGCGTTGTCGTCGAACGCGCCCGCGCACCCGACCCAGTAGACGTACTCGACGTCGTCGGCGAGTTCACCGTCGAAGATCGGCACCTCGAAGCCGAGGTCCTTCGTCCACGCGAGCCGGTCGGAGTTGTTCTGGCCCCAGGGATTCCCCTTGGTTTCGAGGTTCTTGAACAGCACCCCGAGCTCGCTCGGGAAGGCCGACTCGATCATCACCTGGTAGCGGCGCATGTCCACGACGTGGTCCACGTGCTCGATGTCGACCGGGCACTGCTCGACGCACGCGCCGCACGTGGTGCACGACCAGAGGACGTCCGGATCGATGACGCCGAAGTCCTCCTTGGTGCCGACGAGCGGACGCTCTTCGGGGGCTTCCTTCCCGTCCAGGATGTACGGCGCCTTCTCGAAGAGATGGTCGCGCAGATCCATGATCAACAGCTTGGGGGACAACGGTTTGCCGGTGTTCCACGCCGGGCACTGCGACTGGCAGCGGCCGCATTCGGTGCACGTGGCGAAATCGAGCATGCCCTTCCAGGTGAAGTCCTCGATCTTGCCGCGGCCGAACGTGTCGTCCTCGCCGGGATCCTCGAAGTCGATGGGCTTGCCGCCGGATTCCATCGGCAGCAACGGGCCGAGCGCGTCCGGGAGCCGTTTCGCGGTGACGTTGACCGGCGCCAGGAAGATGTGCAGGTGCTTGGAGTAGAGCACGATCGACAGGAACGCCAGCATCACGCCGATGTGCAGCAGCAGCCCGACGGTCTCCAGCGGCTCGGTGACCGGCGCGCCCAGCGGCTCCAGGAGTTCGCCAACGCCGAGCGAGACCCACGCGCCCGACTCGTACGGGAAGACGCCGACCGCCGCCGACGCGCCGCGGAAGAGGAACATCGTCCAGATCACGTTGAAGATCATGAACAGGATCAGCCAGGCGCCGCCGGTGTGCGAGCCGAAGAAGCGCGACGCGCGCTCTTTCCGTTCGGGTGCTTGGCGGATCCGGATGACCGCGAAGACCGCGAGCGAGACGAGTACCGCGACCGCGATGAAGTCCTGCAGGAAACCCAGCACCGCCCAGTGCCCGATGAGCGGGATGTGGAAGTCGTGGTCGAACAGGGCGCCGTACGCCTCGACGTAGACGGACCCGAGGATCACGAAACCCCAGAACGTGAACAGATGCGCGAGCCCGGGGACGGACCATTTGAGCAGTTTGCGCTGCCCGAAGACCTCGGCCAGATGCGTTTTCGCGCGGACGGCCATGACGTCGGAGCGTTTCTCGTCCGGCTGGCCGGAGCGGATCAGTCTGTAGAGCCAGGCGGCGCGACGGGCGGCGAAGGCGAGGCCGGCGACGGTGATGAGCAGACCGAGGATGAGACGAACGAGCACGAGTCCTCCGGGGGAGAATCGGCTCAGTGAGAGCCGGTGTAGTACCGGCACGCCTTGCAGGCGTACCGCATTTTGGCCACTCGCCACCGTTTTCGGTAGGCCTCGAGATGTCCCGGCCGTGGCGGATGCACGCCGAGCCTGCGGTGACGGCGGATCCGCCGTCCCGTTTCGAAGAGTTCGGTCGCCAGACCGAGATAGGCGCGTCTGAGCGCGATCCCCGGCTCCGCGGCGAGATTGTCGCGGCAGAATCGGTGCAGCAGGGCGAGATCGGGGAGACCGGGGGAGGTCACGCCGGGGAGGTGTTCGACGACGCCGAGGCCGGGATGTCCTGCGGGCACGGAGAATCTGGCAGGGAGTCCACAATGGACACAGGTGAGCGTGCAACTCAGGCATCGGGTGACATGGCGGATCCGCCGTTCGCGCCGATCCTCGTCGATCGTTTCGCGAACGTGCCACCCCATGGAGCCTCCCAAGACCGTGGTGTGTCCTGTGTCACTCTCAATACTGGAGAGTAGGGCTCGCTCCGACGACGCGACAGGTCCAACCGGATGGCTTCCGGGCCGCCGGTCGGCGTAACGCTCCGCACCCGGCCGCCGAACTCGCGTGATCGGGCGCCGAACTCGCGTGATCAGAGCCGGAACTCGCGTGATCAGAGGCCGCACGCCGAGTTCGGTGTTCAATCACGCGAGATCCGCCTTCAAACACGTGAGTTCGGTGTCTGATCACGCGAGTCACGGCTTCGGGCCGGCCACGGCACGGCTATCGGCTTGGCCGTGTTGCGAAAGCCACTTTCGCAACCTTCAACGTTGCGAAAGTGGCTTTCGCAACGCGCTCTTCAGCTCAGGTGAGCCGGCGCACCAGCCCGTCGGCCAGCAACCGCCCACGATCGGTCAGCACCGCACGGCCCTGACCGTCCAAAGCGGACTGTTCCAGCAACCCCTCGGCGGCGGCGGCGCGGGCTTCGGCCCGTCCGTCGTCGTCGAGCGCGTCGAGCGGAAGCCCTTCGGACAGCCGGAGTTCCAGCATCACGCGTTCCAGATGCCGGTCTTCGCCGGTCAGCAGCTCGCGGCCGGCGGCGGGCGACTCCCCGGCCGCGAGGGACGCGGCGTAGCGGGCCGGATGCTTGACGTTCCACCACCGCACGCCGCCGACGTGACTGTGCGCGCCCGGCCCGGCGCCCCACCAGTCGCCGCCGCGCCAGTAGCCGATGTTGTGCCGGCAGCGGGCTTCCTCCGAGGTCGCCCAGTTGGAGACCTCGTACCAGCGCAATCCCGCCGAGGCGAGGACGCGGTCGATCATCTCGTAGTCGGCGGCGAGCACGTCGTCGTCCGGGGCGGGCAGTTCGCCGCGGCGGATGCGGCGGGCGAGCGCGGTGCCCTCTTCGACGATCAGCGCGTACGCCGAGACGTGGTCGACCCCGGCGGCGAGCACCGCGTCCAGCGAAGCCTGGAGGTCTTCGGTCCGCTCCCCCGGCGTGCCGTAGATGACGTCGAGGTTGACGTGGTCGAACCCCGCGGCGCGGGCCTCCCCGGCGGCCGCGACCGGACGGCCGGCGGTGTGCACGCGGTCGAGGATCTTCAGCACGTGCCGCGCCGCCGACTGCATCCCGAGCGAGATCCGGTTGTATCCGGCGTCACGGATGCCCGCGAAGAACTCGGGCGACGTGGACTCGGGATTGGATTCGGTCGTCACCTCCGCGTCCGGCGCGAGCCCGAAGGTGTCGCGAACGGCGTCGAGAACGCTTCGCAGCCCGTCGGCGCCGAGAAGCGACGGGGTCCCGCCGCCGACGAAGACGGTGTCGACCGCGGGCGGCTCCTTCAGCACGCGCACGGCCAGGCCGAACTCGCGTTTGAGGCCTTCGAGCCACGACTGCGGCGACGAACCACTGTCCAGCTCACCGGCGGTGTAGGTGTTGAAGTCGCAGTAGCCGCACCGGGTCGCGCAGAAGGGGACGTGCACGTAGACGCCGAACGGTCGCGTGCCGAGCCCTTCCAGCGCGCTCTCGGGCAGCGCGGATTCGACGGGCGTGGTGGTTTCGGGCAGCAACGCGGGCACACCCCAGTGTCCCCCACGTCGTGAAGGCCTCCTTCCCGGGGGAAAGAGGCCTTCACGGAACGCGTCATCGGTCGGCGATGCGCACCTTGACCGAGGTCGAGCGGGTGCCGTCGTCGAACCGCACCCAGACGAGGGTCTCCATGTTCAGCGAGTAGTCGTTGACCACGTGGTCGACCGACCAGTCACCGTGCTCGTCCGCGACGGCGTCGCGGCTCATGGCGACCTCGACCAGCACCATATGCGACAGATGTCCCCGGACACCCGGCGAACAGCCGACCGCCTCGAACCGGTACGAGTCACCCTTGTGCAGCACCGCCCCTTCCTCGGGCGAGACCAGCCTGCAGCCCTGCTGAGCCCCGGAAGCCGTACCCGGGATCAGCAGGGACGCCAGCACCATCGCGGCGACCACCCATCGGCGCATGCGCAACTCCTCCGTCCTCTGTGGATCGGAGACCGAAGCTAGCGGCGACGGCGGCCCCGCGCGGCCTCACTCACCCGAAGCGGTACTAGGCCAACCCGTTAGCGGCCAGCCATTCCGCGGACGGCGGGATGGCCTCGATGATGTCGACGAGGAAGCCGTTCAGGTCCTCGATGTAGAAATGCCGCTGGCCGAACTCCTCGTCCACGAGTTCCGTCACGATCTTGACCCCCTCCCCGCGCAGCCGCTCGTACTCGCCCGCCGCGTCGGCGACCATCAACCCGACCATCGACCCGGCGGCTTCCTGCGCTCGCCAAGGCTCCGGCGTCGACTTGTGGCCGCGCTTCACGAAGCTCATCTCGTAACCCGGCACTCCGACGTTGAGGCTGGAGAACCAGTCCAGCTCGATCGTGACCTCCAACTGCAGGTGCCGCTTCCACCAGGCGGTGGTCTCGGCGATGTCCTCGACGACCACGCAGGCGCCGAAACCGTTGAGTTGCATCTGGTGTTCCTCCCAGGTTGAACCACTTGATGCGTAGTACTATAGACATAGTGGTTTGAATGAGGCAAGGAGAATGTCCCGATGCGACAGAACCCGGAGCGCCGGACCGCGCTCACCGACGCCGCCATCACCGTCCTCGCCCGCGAGGGCGCACGCGGGCTCACCTACCGTGCCGTGGACGTCGAAGCGGACGTGCCGCCGGGAACGACGTCCAACTACTTCCGCAACCGGGACCAGCTGCTCGGCGAGGTCGGCGTCCGCGTGCAGGAGCGGCTGTCGGCGCCTGCCGAGGTGATGGCGAACCCGCAGGCCGAATCGCCGTCCCACGACCGGGTCGGCGTCCTGCTCGGCGAGCTCATGGGACGGCTGACCGGCCATCGGGAGCCTTATCTCGCCTTGCTCGAACTCCGCCTCGAAGCCACCCGGCGCCCGGATCTCTCGGCCGCACTGACCAAGACCGTCCGCGAAGGCATCGACATGAGCGTCGACTGGCACGTCGCGGCGGGCATGCCGGGCGGGCGCGCCGAAGTGCTGCTGATGTACCTCGCGCTGACCGGGCTGACCGTCGAACGGCTCACCCTGCCGGAGGTGCTCGCGGACGTCACCGACGAGGAGGTCATCCGGATCATCGTGGACCGCGTCCTGCCCTCTTGAGTCGTGCGCGTTCTGCGTCACAATGCCGGGCCGCGAACCCGGGCTTGACCCGCGAAGCATGCCCTTGACCAGCGAAAACAGCCGCGTTCGGACATGGTTCCCAGTATTCGGACCGGCCTAGACCACATAGTGGGCGCGTGGCACGCTGAATGAATGACCCGCGCCGGAATCAGCCTCGTGGCACGCCGCCACGTGGACCTCCGTCGTGTGGCGAGCGCGCTCTGTGCGACGAACCGCTGACTCCCCGCCACCACCACGATAAGCCGGAGGATTCCCATGTCGTCGCCCACGCGCGAGACCCCTGCCCGTACGCCCCGGGTGAAACAGAAACGGGGCGAGGGACAGTGGGCACTGGGGTATCGCGAGCCGTTGAACCCCAACGAGCGGTCCAAGAAGGACGACAACCCGCTCAACGTCCGGGCGCGGATCGAGAACATCTACGCCCGCGGCGGCTTCGATTCGATCGACCCGGGTGACCTCCGCGGCCGGTTCCGCTGGTTCGGTCTCTACACCCAGCGCAAGCCGGGGATCGACGGGGGCCGCACCGCGACGCTGGAGCCCGAAGAGCTCGACGACCGCTACTTCATGCTGCGGGTGCGGCTCGACGGCGGCGCTCTGACCACCGAACAGCTGGCCGTGCTCGCCGAGATCTCGCAGACCCACGCACGCGACACCGCCGACATCACCGACCGGCAGAACATCCAGTACCACTGGATCCAGATCGAGGACGTCCCGACGATCTGGGCGAAACTCGAGAAGGCCGGGATGACCACGATGGAGGCGTGCGGCGACAGCCCGCGCGTCATCCTCGGCTCCCCCGTGGCGGGTATCGCCGCCGACGAGATCATCGACGGCACTCCCGCGATCGACGAGATCAAACGCCGCTACATCGGCGACCCACGCTACTCGAACCTGCCGCGCAAGTTCAAGACCGCGGTCTCCGGGCAGCAGGACGTCGCGCACGAGATCAACGACGTCGCCTTCGTCGGCGTGAACCACCCCGAGCACGGCCCCGGATTCGACGTCTGGGTCGGCGGTGGTCTGTCCACCAACCCGATGATCGGGCAGCGCCTCGGCGCCTGGGTCTCGCTCGACGAGGTCCCGGACGTCTGGGAAGGCGTGATCAGCGTCTTCCGCGACTACGGCTACCGGCGGCTCCGCGCCCGTGCGCGGATCAAGTTCCTGGTGAAGGACTGGGGCGCCGCGAAGTTCCGCCAGGTACTGGAAGACGAGTACCTCAAGCGCAAGCTGACCGACGGCCCGGCGCCCGAGGTGCCCGCCACCCAGATCGACCACGTCGGCGTGCACCCGCAGATCGACGGGAAGTTCTACGTGGGCGCGGCGCCGGTCGCGGGCCGCGTCTCCGGGGCAACCCTGCTGGCGGTCGCCAAGGCCGCCGAACGGGCCGGGTCGAACCGCGTCCGCCTCACCCCGCACCAGAAGCTCGTCGTCCTCGACGTTCCCGAGGCCGAGGTGAACGGGCTGAAGACCGAGCTGGCCGATCTCGGCCTGCAGACCGAGCCCTCGCCGTGGCGGCGCGGGATCATGGCCTGCACCGGCCTGGAGTTCTGCAAACTCGCGATCGTCGAGACGAAGGCCCGCGCGATCGAACTGGTCACCGACCTGGAGAAGCGCCTCGCCGACATCCAGGCCGAGATCGAGAACCCGGTGACCGTGCACCTCAACGGCTGCCCCAACTCCTGCGCCCGCGTGCAGACCGCCGACATCGGGCTCAAGGGCCAGATCGTCACCGACGAGGACGGCAAGCAGGTCGAAGGCTTCCAGGTGCACCTCGGCGGCGGGCTCGGCCTGGACGCCGGGTTCGGCCGGAAACTGCGCGGGCACAAGGTGACCGCGTCCGAGCTGACCGCGTACGTCGAGCGGGTCGTGCGGGCGTACATCGCCGGCCGTGAACCCGGCGAGCGGTTCGCCCAGTGGGTCCTGCGGGCCGACGAAGGCGTCTTGCAATGACCGAACGCGCGACCCCGTACCACTGCCCTTTCTGTGGCGATGAAGACCTTCGACCGGAAGAGGGCGGCTCCTGGCTGTGCTCCGGCTGCCGGCGGGTCTTCACCGTGAAGTTCCTCGGACTGTCCTTTCCGGAGGTGTCGCAAGGATGACCGCCACTGCCGACTACAAGACCCTCGCCGAACGGGCCTCGAAGGAGCTCGCGGAGGCGACCGCGACCGAGGCCCTGCGCTGGACCGCGGAGACGTTCGGCGACGACTTCATCGTCGCGTCGAACATGCAGGACGCCGTCCTGATCGATCTGGCCACCAAGGTCAAACCCGACGTCGACGTGCTGTTCCTGCAGACCGGCTACCACTTCCCGGAGACCATCGGCACCCGTGACGCGGTGCAGGCGGTGTACCCCGGCGTACGGATCGTCAACGCCGAAGCCGAACAGAGCGTCGCCGAACAGGACGCGGAGTACGGCCCGAAACTGCACGAACGCGACCCGAACCAGTGCTGCCACCTGCGCAAGGTGGTACCGCTGCGGAAGACGCTCGCGAAGTACTCGGCGTGGGTGACCGGCGTCCGCCGCGTCGACGCCCCGACCCGAGCGAACACCCCCATCGTCACCTGGGACGACCGCAACGGGCTGGTGAAGATCAACCCGATCGCGCCGTGGTCCGACGACGAGTTCAACGGCTACATCAGCGAACACGGGATCCTCGAGAACCCGTTGGTGTCCATCGGTTATCTGTCGATCGGCTGCGCGCCGTGCACCGCCAAGGTCGCTCCGGGCCAGGACCCGCGCAGCGGCCGGTGGGCCGGACAGGGCAAGACCGAATGCGGCCTGCACGGGTGAGAAGGGACGAAATGACCACGCTCGAACCGGCCACCGACGCTGCCCAGGACAACCTGGCGGCGCTGGAATCCGAGGCCATCCACATCTTCCGCGAGGTGGCGGGTGAGTTCGACCGGCCGGTGATCCTGTTCTCCGGCGGCAAGGACTCGACGCTCCTGCTGCATCTGGCGATCAAGGCGTTCTGGCCCGCCCCGGTGCCGTTCCCGTTGCTGCACGTGGACACCGGGCACAACTTCGACGAGGTCATCGACTTCCGCGACCGCGTGGTCGAGCAGCACGGGCTCCGGCTGGTGGTGGCGAAGGTCCAGGACTGGATCGACGACGGCAGGCTCGAAGAGCGCGCCGACGGGATGCGCAACCCGCTGCAAACCACGCCGCTGCTCGACACGATCGCCGAGAACAAGTTCGACGCGGTCTTCGGCGGCGGGCGCCGCGACGAGGAACGCGCCCGCGCCAAGGAGCGGATCTTCAGCCTGCGCAACGCTTTCGGCCAGTGGGAGCCGCGACGGCAGCGCCCGGAACTGTGGAACCTCTACAACGGGCGGCACCGTCCGGGCGAGCAGGTCCGCGTCTTCCCCTTGTCCAACTGGACCGAGGCGGACGTCTGGAACTACATCGCGCGGGAAAAGGTCGAGCTGCCGTCGATCTACTACGCGCACCGGCGCGAGGTCTACCAGCGCGACGGCATGTGGCTGGCCGAAGGCCCGTGGGGCGGGCCGCGGCCGGACGAGGTCGTCCGGGAACTGACCGTGCGCTACCGGACCGTCGGCGACGGTTCGTGCACGGGCGCCATCGAATCGACCGCCGCCACGGTGGACGAGGTCATCGCCGAGGTCTCGGCCTCCCGGCTCACCGAACGCGGCGCCACCCGCGCCGACGACCGGATGTCGGAGGCGGCGATGGAAGACCGCAAGCGGGAAGGGTACTTCTGATGTCCAGCCTCCTCAGGCTCGCGACCGCGGGCAGTGTGGACGACGGGAAGTCGACCCTGGTCGGGCGGCTCCTATACGACACAAAATCCGTCCTCGCCGACCAGCTGGACGCGGTCACCCGCGCCAGTGTCGACAAAGGACTGTCCACTCCGGACCTCTCACTGCTCGTGGACGGCCTGCGCTCGGAACGCGAGCAGGGCATCACGATCGACGTGGCGTACCGGTACTTCGCGACGCCGAAGCGCAGTTTCGTGCTCGCGGACACGCCGGGCCACGTGCAGTACACGCGGAACACGGTGACCGGGGCGTCCACCGCGCAGCTGGCCGTGCTGCTGGTCGACGCGCGCAAGGGCGTCATCGAGCAGACCCGCCGCCACGCCGCGGTGCTCGCGCTCTTGGGCGTGCCGAACCTGGTGCTGGCGGTGAACAAGATCGACCTCGTCGGTTACGACGAAGCGACGTTCACCGTGATCGCCGAGGAGTTCGCCGAGCACGCCGCGTCACTGGGCTACGAACGGGGTTCCGTGCTCGCGGTGCCGGTTTCGGCGCTGGTGGGCGACAACGTGGCGGAGAAGTCGGACAAGACCCCGTGGTACTCCGGCCCGACCCTGCTGGAGCATCTGGAAACCGTGCCGGTGGCGCCGGATCCGCACGATTCGGCGTTCCGGTTCCCGGTGCAGTACGTGATCCGGCCGCGCACGGCCGACCATCCCGACTACCGCGGGTACGCGGGGCAGATCGCGGCGGGCACCGTCCGCCCCGGTGACGAGATCGTCGTGCTCCCACAAGGAATCCGCAGCCGGGTGGAGGCCATCGACACCGCCGACGGGCCGCTCGCCGAAGCCGGCGCGGGCACCTCGGTGACCCTGTTGCTCGCCGACGACGTCGACATCTCGCGCGGGGACCTGATCGCCGCCGCCGACCGGCAGCCGACGGTGACCGACGAGATCACCGCGACCCTGTGCTGGCTTTCGGCGAAGGCGCTGAAGCCGGGCGCACGGGTGCTGGTGAAGCACGGGACGCGGACGGTGCAGGCGCTGGTCGGCGAGCTTCACGCCCGCTTCGACGAGCAGACGTTGTCCAGTGTGGACGATCCGGGCACGCTGGAACTCAACGACATCGGCCGGGTCACGCTCCGGCTGGCCGAGGAGATCGGCGTCGACGACTACGGCGTCAGCCCGCGGACGGGCGCTTTCCTGGTCATCGACCCGAAGGACGGCGATACACTGGCGGCCGGACTCGTCGGCGAAAGGTTCGCATGACCCCACCGCTCCTCGCCGTCGCCCACGGCAGCCGCGACCCGCGGTCCGCCGCGACCATCCGCGCCCTGCTCGACGTCTCCCGTGGGCTGGCACCGGGTCTCGACATCCGCGAGTCCTTTTTGGATCTCTCGGAGCCGCTGCTCACCGACGCCCTGCGTGGCCTGTACGCCGAGGGGCACCGCGAGGTCGTCGTGGTGCCCCTGCTGCTCGGCGTGGCCTACCACGCCCGGGTCGACCTGCCCGCGCTCGTCGCCGAGGCGACCGCGGACTGCCCCGGTCTCGACGTGCGGGTTTCCGGGGTGCTGGGCATCGACCCGCTCATCGAGACGGTCGCGTTGGACCGGCTCACCGAGGCGGGCGCCGACCTGGACAATCCCGAGCTGGGAGTCCTGCTCGCGGGTGTCGGCTCGTCGAACGTCGCGGCGAACGACGCCGTCGCCGGGATCACCACCCGCTGGCACCTGCGTCGCGGCCTGCTCGCGACACCCGCGTTCGCCAGCGCCGCCCAGCCGGACGTACCGGCCGCCATCGCGCGATTGCGGCTCAACGGCGCGCGGCGGCTCGCGGTCGCGGGCTGGTTCCTCGCGCCAGGGCTGCTGCCGGACCGGATCGCCCGCCTGGCCCGCGAAGCCGATCCGTCGGTGATCGTCGCCGGGCCGCTGGGGCCGGATCCGCGGATCGCCGGGCTCGTCCTGGACCGCTACGACGTCGCCTGCGCCCGGCTCGCCGCCTGATCGTTCATAGGCCCTGATCGTTCATAGGCCCTGGTCGTTCATCGGCTCAGTAGAACGTTTCGTCCCGTTCGGACCCTTGATACCGATCTTCGGTGGGTCTCATTCCCATTTCCGTGACACCCCGCTTATGGGAACGGAGATTTCTTGACGAGTTACTTAACTTGCCGGTAACTCTCTAAACGCTGCGCAGCTCCCTCTCTCCCCATCGAACCCCCAGGTAGGTGGAACATGAAGGCTGCCATCCGTGCCCTCGTCTGTGCCTCGGCCGTACTCGTCCCGATCGCCGGTCTGGCCGCGCCGGCTTCGGCGGCGACCACCGTCGTCTTCGACTGCGAGGCTAAGCCGCCGCTCGTCGGCAACAAGTACCTCAAGCTGAACCAGGACGCGGACGTCACCGCCCCGGCCACGGTCGCCCCCGGTGCCGCGCTCGACGTCGTCATCGACCCGGCGCCGAACACCGTCCCGGCCGAGGTCAGCGGCTACCAGGTCAAGAACATCAAGGACTTCTCCCTGAAGATCCCGATCCCGGCGAACTCGACCTGGGTGGGCGCCGACCTCGCCGGCGGCTCCGGCATCGGCTCGACCCCGCCGAAGATCACCGTGTCCGGCAGCGTCGCGACGCTGAGCTTCCCCGGCCCGATCGCGGGCGGCTCGACGTTCGAACTGCCGACCGTGACCGCGCACCTCACCGCGGGCTCGTCCGGCACCATCGAGACGAAACTGGGCGGCACCAGCTACAGCGACCCGGGCCTGACGTTCACCGCCGTGGTCAGCGCCGGTTTCGACGTCTCCGCGCCGACGGCGTGCTTCCCGAACCCGAGCCCGACGTTCACCACGACGACGATCGGCTGATCCGTGCCTGCGCCACCGTCGGAGGCGATGGTGGCGCAGGCCACTGCCCGGCCCGACTTCGCCCGTGCGAAGGTGAGGCATGGCTGACGAACTGGTGCACTACGACGTGGTGGGCGGCACCGCCACGATCACCTTGGACTCCCCGCACAACCGCAACGCGCTCTCCGCCCAGCTGCGGCGTGAACTGAGCGAATCGCTGGACAAGGCACAGGCCGACGACGCGGTGCGGGTCATCGTGCTCACCCACACCGGTCCGGTGTTCTGCGCGGGTATGGATCTCAAGGAGGCCCGCGGCGCAGGCGCGGGCGCCCAGGGCGTGAACGAGTTCCCGAAGATCCTCGAGCAGCTGTGGACCAGCCCCAAGCCCGTCGTCGCGAGGCTCGCGGGCCCCGCGCGGGCGGGCGGGATCGGCATGGTGGCCGCGACCGACATCGCCGTCGCCGTTCCCGAAGCGACCTTCGCCTTCTCCGAGGTGCGGATCGGCGTCGTACCCGCCGTCATCTCGCTCACCGTGCTGCCGCGGCTCAACGCCCGCGCCGCGCACGAGCTGTTCCTGACCGGTGACACCTTCGACGCGAAACGCGCCGTCGAGATCGGCCTGCTGAACTCGGCCGTCCCCGCCGACGAACTCGACGCCGAGGTCGCCCGCTACGTCAAGGCGCTCGCGCTCGGCGGGCCGAAGGCGCTCGCGGCGACGAAGGAACTGCTCAGCAAGCCGCGCCCGGCGACCCCCGCCGAAGGGTTCGAGGCCATGAACAAGCTGTCCGCCGGGTTCTTCGCGAGCGAAGAAGGACAGGAGGGCATCACGGCCTTCGCGCAGAAGCGCAAACCGAACTGGGTCCCGGAGGCCTAGTCCGGCAAGACGACGGTGAGGCGCCGGGAGTCCTTCCGGTCACCGGAAGGCCCCAGCGCCCGCTGCGCATCGGAAAGCACACTGCGGACGGCCAGGTACGCCTTGGGATCACGCTCGCGCAGTCCCGAGGAACCGGCCCAGATCAGTACGTGCTCGCCGGGCGGGAGCCAGGACAGGTCGGTGAGGCAGTCGTAGAGCGCGTCGAGGTTCTTCCCGAAGTAGTCCGGGAAGGACAGTGCCTCCGCGATCACGTCGAGCGTCGAGTCCTTGTCGACCGTCCGCGCGCCGTCGATCAGATGGGGATACGCGCCGCGGGCGAACGCCTTGTCCGCCGCTTCCTTGCCCGCGCTCATCGGCTGGGATCCACTACGACGAAGGACTTGTAGTGGTCCTCGGTGTAGTACAGCTCCTTGCCGGTGCCGGTCACCAGCCGCCTCGCCCCGCGATCCGGGCTGCCCGGCGTCTTCACCGTGTACTCCCGGTAGTAGCCGGAACCCTTGGCGGGCAGGACCTTCTCCCGGTTCTGGAAGGTGACGTCGTCGTTGCGCGGGTACGGGTACGGCCCGCCCGCCTGGATGAGTTTCCAGGTGTCGGACGCCTGCGGAGGAAGCTTCGTCAGCGGTTTGACCGGGAGACCGGATTCCTCGCCGGCGACCTTGCCCTTCGCCCCGCTCGCCGCGGCGTCGCCGGACGGCGCGGCCGAAGCGGACGAACTCGCCGGAGCGCTCTTCGTGTCGTCACCGCTGATGCCGTCCTTGACGAACCAGCCTGCGAGCACCAGCACGATCAGGCCGATCAGGGCGGCGGTGATCCGCCTACGGTTGAACATGGTGTGCCAGCTTAGGAGGGCCGGTCGGGGTCGTTCGCATCGCGGGCCGTGCCGAAGCGCCGGGCGACCTTGCCGAAGACCGCGTCGAGCACCCAGGCGGCGACCAGGCACAGCGGCACCACGACCGCCATGACCAGCACGAACTGCACGGGGAACGGGGCCTGCGCGAGCCACAGCTCCACGCCGTCCCACCAGTCTGCAAGCCCGTTGAACACATTGTGAGCCTACGCTCGCAGGCACTGCCGCCGCCGGTCAGGCCGGGTAAGTTGCTGGCATGTTCGCCGTTTACGCTTCCGAACCCAACGCCGAAAAGCCGCTGGACTCGCTCGTGATCGGCGAGCGACCCGAACCCGAGGTCCCCGAAGGCTGGGTGCGGGTCAACGTCAAGGCCGCCAGCCTCAACATGCACGACCTGTGGACCTTGCGCGGCGTCGGCATCAAACCCGAGCAGTTCCCGATGATCCTGGGCTGCGACGGCGCGGGCACCCTCGACGACGGCACCGAGGTCGTCGTCCACTCGGTGATCAACGCCCCGGGCTGGCAGGGCGACGACACCCTCGACCCGAAGCGCACCCTGCTCACCGAGAAGCACCAGGGCACTTTCGCCGAGCAGGTCGTGGTCCCCGCACGCAATGTCGTCCCGAAGCCGTCGGGCCTGAGCTTCGCGGAAGCCGCGACCATGGGCACGGCATGGCTGACGGCATACCGGATGCTGTTCGTGAAGTCCGGGCTGAGGCCGGGACAGACGATGCTCGTCCAGGGTGCCTCCGGTGGCGTCTCGACCGCGCTCGTCCAGCTCGGACGTGCGGCCGGATTCCGGGTCTGGGTGACCGGGCGTAGCGAAGAGAAGCGTGCGCTCGCCGAGAATCTGGGCGCACATCAGACCTTTGAGTCCGGCGCGCGGCTGCCGGAGCGGGTCGACGCCGTCTTCGAAACCGTCGGCAAGGCGACCTGGTCGCACTCGGTGAAGTCGCTCAAACCGGGCGGGATCATCGTCGTTTCGGGCTCGACCAGCGGCCCGGACGCTCACGCGGAGTTGCAGCGCGTGTTCTTCCTGCAACTGCGCATCGCCGGTTCGACCATGGGGACCAGGGACGAACTGAACGATCTCCTCGCCTACCTGGAACTCACCGGGGTCCGTCCGCAGATCGGCGCCGAGCTGCCGTTCGCCGAAGCCGAAACCGGGTTTAAGAACATGCTCGACGGGGAAACCTCAGGCAAGGTGGTCTTCACGCATTGATCGGAGGGGTGAGTTCACCCCCTCGCCGAGATCAAGCGCGCACACAAGCGCACGTACGCGCGTTCCGCCCAGGTCAAACAGCCATTTCGCGGTCTTGTCAAGTGTCAAGAACGTTATGACTTGGCGAGGTTCTTACGACCAAAGTTCGACCAAAATCCGACCTCTCGCGGTTAGCCTGGAACCATGACCGCATCGCAGCGGCCCGAACCGGCGGACCCGGGGGGCCGGACCACCACCGACACCGACCCGATCCGCGTCTCTTTCCGGCGCTACGCCGGAGTCCGCACCAGAGTGCTCGAAGTCGGGCCGCAGCCGGTGGAATCCGCCGACCGCGCCCCACGGCGAATGCTCGGCAAACGGGCCACGGCCCGCGGACAGGTCAAGCCGACCGCGCCGAGGCTGGTGCTGCTGCACGGCTACTGCGACAGCGCCGACACCTGGCGCCCGGTCCTGGAGCTGCTCGCGGCCGCCGGTGTTCCGGCGGTCGCGGTCGATCTGCCCGGATTCGGTGACGCTCAGCCACTGCGGCCGGGCCCGATGCTGCCGCAGCTCGACGCGTTCACCGCGGCCGTGGTCAAGGAACAGGCCGTACTCGGCACGGTGGTACTCGCCGGCAACTCGCTCGGCGGCACGATGAGCCTGCGCGCCGCCGAGAACCACCGGCTGCCGGTCGCGGGCGTGGTGTCGATCGCCGCGCCCGGTTTCGTGGACAGCTGGCTCATCCGCACCGTGGCCAGGTACCCGCTGCCGCTGCGGATGTACTCGGCCCTGCCGCTGCCGATCCCCGGCTTTCTCGTGCGCGCCGTCGCCGAGCAGGTCGTCCCCCGGCTCCTGTACGCCGATTCCGCCGCCGCGGACGCCGCCCAGGTGCGCCGGTTCACCTCGCTGTTCCCGGACTACCGGTCCACCACCACCAGGCTCGAACAGGCGAGGCAGCTCGTGGAAGAGCTGGCGAACGCGTACCGGCTCGAAGAGATCCGTGTCCCCCTCCTGGTGGTCGTCTGCGGCAAGGACAAGCTGGTCAGCGCCGCCTCCGGGCGGCAGTTGCACGCGCTGGTCCCGCACAGCAGGCTGATGGTGCGCGAGGATTGGGGCCACTGCCCGCAGCTGGACGACCCCGTCGAGATCTCGGAGCTGCTCACCTACTTCTCCGCCGGCGCGTCCAGGCCGTCGAAGATCGCCGCTCGCGTGGCCGCCGAAGTGAGCGAGGACACCGTCGCCGGATAGGTGCGATCGCCCGTCTGCCAGTACGGTGCCCTTCGGACTGTGACCCAGTCCGAAGGGCACAACCTGTTGGGAGACGACGATGTCCGCACCGCGCAGCCTGGGCTCGGGATCCGGGATATTCCGCCGCAAACCGATCGATCAGATCCAAGAACTCAGTGGAGGCGGAGGGCTCCAACGAACGCTGGGCCTGCGGCAGCTGACCGCGATCGGCGTCGGCGGCATCATCGGCGCGGGGATCTTCTCCCTGGCGGGCGCGGTCGCCAACAAGACCGCAGGCCCCGCCGTGCTGATCTCGTTCCTCATCGCGGGTATCGCCAGCGCCGCCGCCGCGTTCTCCTACGCCGAGTTCGCCGGGCTGATCCCCCGCGCCGGATCGGCCTACACCTACGGTTACACCGTGCTCGGCGAGATCGTCGGCTGGTTCATCGGCTGGGACCTGCTGCTGGAGTACACCGCGATCGTGGCGGTGGTCGCGATCGGCATCTCCGGCTACTTCAACGAGCTGCTGGGCTATCTCAACATCGAGCTGCCGACGTGGATGCTGGGCGCCCCGGGCACCGAAGCGGCCGGTGTCGAGCCGGGGTCCTACAAGATCAACCTGTTCGCCGTGCTCCTGTGCCTGCTGATCGCCTTCATCCTCAACCAGGGCATGAAGAACGCCGCCCGGTTCGAAACGCTGCTGGTCTACCTGAAGGTCGGCCTGGTCCTGCTGGTGATCGTCGTCGGTGTCTTCCACATCAACACCGACAACTACTCGAACTTCTTCCCGTTCGGCCTCAGCGGCGCGTTCACCGGAGCGGCGACGGTGTTCTTCGCGGTCTTCGGGTACGACGCCATGTCCACCGCGGCCGAGGAATCGACCGACTCCCAGAAGCACATGCCGAAGGCGATCATCTACTCGCTCGCGATCTCGATGGTGCTCTACGTGCTGGCCTGCCTGGTCCTGACCGGGATGGTCAACTACAAGGACATCGACAGCGAAGCCGCCTTCTCCAGCGCCTTCGCGGGCCTCGGCATGAAGTGGCTCGGCCTGATCATCGCGGTCGGCGCGATCATCGGTATCACCACGGTGCTGTTCACCTTCCTCATGGGCGCGAGCCGCGTCGGCTACTCGATGAGCCGCGACGGCCTGCTGCCCAAGTGGTTCAGCAAGACCCACCCGGTGCGCAAGGTGCCGAGCCGGATGACCTGGGTGCTCGGTATCGCGTCGGCGGTCATCGCCGGGCTGCTGCCCATCGGTGAGGCCGCGGAACTGACGAACATCGGCATCCTGCTCGCGTTCGTCGTGGTCTGCGTCGCGGTGATCGTGCTGCGCTACAAGCAGCCGGACCTGCCCCGATCCTTCAAGACCCCCGGTATGCCGATCGTGCCGATCATCGGGATCGTCTTCTCGATCTGGCTGATCACGTTCCTGAACCCGGAGACCTGGCTGCGGTTCGCGGCCTGGTTCGGTGTCGGCCTGATCATCTACTTCGCCTACAGCCGCCGTCATTCCGCGATGAACGCGAACAACGGCGACGCGAAGCAGGTCAGCGAAGACGACTCAAACGCGTAGCGGCTTCGCGGGCTTCGGCCTGGAGGCGTTCGACGATCGACGCCGCCGGGCCGGAGCCCGCGAGTTCGTAGGTCTGCCCCGCGTAGAGGGACATGATCTCGGGGTCGCCCGCCTTCCCCGCCGCCGCGCGGATCGGCTTGGTCAGGTTGTTGACCTCCGGATACGCCGAAGGAGCGGTGGCCGAGAAGTCCGCGACCGCGCGGTTGACCAGCGACCGGGCGGGACGTCCGCTGAACGCCCGCGTGAACGCCGTCGGCCTTCCCCCGTCCGCCAGCGCCTGCCGGTG
Organism: Amycolatopsis sp. NPDC058340; assembly: GCF_042723975.1. Taxonomy (NCBI): domain Bacteria; kingdom Bacillati; phylum Actinomycetota; class Actinomycetes; order Pseudonocardiales; family Pseudonocardiaceae; genus Amycolatopsis; species Amycolatopsis sp. NPDC058340. The sequence goes on from NZ_JBHXIB010000026.1 coordinate 45,391, forward strand.
CGCTGGCTGTGTCCCGGCCTCGTCCGCCCGCAGGAACGCGGTGCCCAGCTGCGCCGCGACCGCCCCCGCCGCCAGCACCGCCGCGATGTCGGCGCCGTGCACGAGCCCGCCGGTCGCGACGAGCGGCAGGTCCGTCCGCGCCGAAACCAGCCGGAGCAGGCTCAGCACGCCGTACTGCGCGCCCCCGCCTTCGGCTGCGGGCTCGTCGACGAAAAGCCCTCGATGCGCTCCGGCCTCGAATCCCTGCACCACGAGCGCGTCGGCGCCGACGGCCACGGCCCGATCGGCTTCCGCCGGGCTGGTGACCGTGACGGCCACCTTGCTCCCGTTGGCGTGCAAGCGTTCGACGTACTCGGCCGAAGGCGTGCCGAAGGTGAAGGAAACGACGGGCACCTTCCGGTCCAAGACGACCTCGAGCTTCGCGGCATAGGCGTCGTCGTCCCAGCGCGGCTCGCCGGGCTCGACGCCGAGCCGCTCGGCCTCCGCGCTCCAGCGCTCGATGTGCGCACCGAGATCCGCTTCGGCGGCGGAGCCACCCGATACGAAGAGGTTCACGCCAAAGGGCTCACCGGTCAGCTCGGCCGTCTTGGCGATCCGGTCCGAGAGGACGTCGGCGCTCAGATAGCCCCCGGCCAGGAAGCCGAATCCACCCGCCGCGGTCACCGCGGCGACGAGCTCGGGAGTGGTCGGCCCGCCCGCCATCGGGGCCGCGATCACGGGGAAACGCAAGTCTTCGAACACGTTTCCGACGATAGTCCCCTCGTGGCGGCACGCATTGTGACGTTCGAGTCACCCCAAGGTTCCCTCGTGGTGGTCTAGACCTTTAACGGCGAAAATGCGACGATCGGACCGTCGTGACGCACGTCACGCCCGCCCCGTCCCCCTGGAGGCCCCGGTGAAGACCTTGAGAGCGCGGCTGGGTCGCGCCTTCGTCGGGGTGGCGCTGCTCGCCGGCGCCACCACCGCAGCCGCCCCCGTCGCCGACGCGGCCACCCCGCCACTGCAGGCGATCGTCCCGGTCCCGGTCTCGGTCCAAGCGGTCACCGGCTCCGACCACACCCTGACCGCGAACACCAAGATCTACACCCAGGCCGGGTCCGCGCAGGCCAAGGCCGTCGGCGAGTACCTCGCCGGGATCTTCCGTACGTCCACCGGCTTCCCCCTGCCCGTCGCCGACGCGCCGCCGGGCACGCCGGCCGACGGCATCTCGCTCCTCCTGTCCGGCGCCGACTCCCGCGTCGGCGACCAGGGCTACCAGCTGAACTCGACATCCGCTTCGGTCATCCTGCGCGCGACGACGGCACAAGGCCTCTTCGGCGGCGTCCAGACACTCCGCCAACTGCTGCCCGGCAAGATCGAAAGCCCCACGGTGCAGCAAGGCCCTTGGACGATCCCGGGCGCGAACATCCTGGACTACCCGCGCTTCGGCTACCGAGGCGCGATGCTCGACGTCGCCCGGCACTTCCACCCGGTCGCCACGGTCAAGCGATACATCGACCAGCTGGCCCAGTACAAGATCAACAACCTGCACCTGCACCTCGCCGACGACCAGGGCTGGCGCATCCAGATCGACAGCTGGCCGCGGCTGACCACCTACGGCGGCAGTACCCAGGTCGGTGGCGGCGCCGGCGGCTACTACACCAAGGCGCAGTACACGGAGATCGTGAACTACGCGGCCTCGCGGTTCATCACGGTCATCCCGGAGATCGACATGCCGGGGCACACCAACGCCGCGTTGGCGTCGTACGCCGAGCTGAACTGCAACAACACCGCTCCTCCGCTGCGCACCGACACCGCCGTCGGCTACAGCTCGCTCTGCATCTCGAAGGAGATCACCTACACCTTCGTCAACGACGTCATCCGTGAGGTCGCCGCGCTGACGCCCGGACCGTACTTCCACCTCGGCGGCGACGAGGCCCAGGCCACCAGCGATGCGGACTACCGCACCTTCATGAACCGGGTGCTGCCGATGGTGGCCGCCGCGGGCAAACAGGTCGTCGGCTGGCACGAGATCGGCAAGGCCACCCTGCCCGCCACGGCGACCCCGCAGTTCTGGGGCACGACGACGTCCAGCACGGAGGTCTCGAACGCCGTCGCCCGCGGCAGCAAGGTGATCCTGTCGCCGGCGAACAAGGCGTACCTGGACATGAAGTACAACTCCAGCACGCCGATCGGGCTCTCGTGGGCCGGCTACATCGAGGTCCAGGACGCCTACAACTGGAACCCGGGCGCCTACCTCTCCGGCGTGCCCGAATCCGCCGTCCGCGGCGTCGAATCCCCGCTGTGGACCGAAACCGTGGTGACCCCGGCGAACATCGACTATCTCGCCTTCCCCCGGCTCCCGGCGCACGCCGAACTCGGCTGGTCACCGTGGTCGTCCCACGACTGGAACACCTTCCGGGTGCGCCTCGGCGCACAGGCGCCGCGCTGGCAGGCGCAGGGTCTCGACTACTACAAGTCGAGCCAGGTGCCCTGGGAGACCGGATCCGGCAACCCGGGCACCTGCACGCTCCCCGCGTGGGACCGCGCGTCGGTCTACACCGGCGGAGCGACCGTCTCCCACAACGGGCACAAGTGGACGGCCCAGTGGTGGACGCAAGGCGAAGAGCCCGGAACGACCGGCCAATGGGGTGTCTGGCGCGACAACGGCACCTGCTGATCGTCCCCGTAGCCCCGCTCGGCCCTTCACCGGGCCGAGCGGGGCTACGGTGGTCCCATGGCCGCAGACCTCGAACTCGTCCGCACTCTTTCCTTGCGCGAAAACGGTCTCGCGACCGTTTCGACGGTCCGAGCGGACGGCACCGTCCACTCCTCGGTGGTCAACGCCGGGGTCTTCGAAGACCCGGTCACCAAGGTGCCGGGAGTCACGTTCGTGGCGATGGGCGGGGTGAAGAAACTCGACCTGTTCCGCCGGGCGGGCCACGGCACGATCACCTTCCGGCGCGGCTGGGAGTGGGCCGCGGTCCAGGGAAGCACCCACCTCATCGGACCGGACGACCCGGACCCGGACTTCGACCCCGCCGGTCTGCCCCGGCTGCTGCGCGAGGTCTTCATGGCGGCGACGGGGACCCACGACGACTGGGACGAGTACGACCGTGTGATGGCCGCCGAACGCCGAGTCGCCGTCTTCGTCACCGCGAACCGGGTCTCCGGGAACCGCTGACACGAAAAGGCCGCCCGGACGGTGATCCGGGCGGCCTTCGCGAGTATCGGTTACTTCTTCTTGCTACCGGCGTCCTCAGTGGACAGAGCGGCGACGAAGGCCTCCTGCGGGACCTCGACCCGGCCGACGGTCTTCATCCGCTTCTTGCCTTCCTTCTGCTTTTCCAACAGCTTGCGCTTACGCGAGATGTCACCGCCGTAACACTTCGCGAGCACGTCCTTGCGGATCGCGCGGATGGTCTCGCGGGCGATGATCCGCGACCCGACCGCCGCCTGGATCGGCACCTCGAACTGCTGCCGCGGGATCAGCTCGCGCAGCCGCGTCGCCATCCGGTTCCCGTAGCCGTAGGCGGCGTCCTTGTGCACGATCGCCGAGAAGGCGTCGACGGTCTCCCCCTGCAGCAGGATGTCGACCTTGACCAGATCGGCGATCTGGTCTCCGCCCTCTTCGTAGTCGAGCGACGCGTAACCGCGCGTACGCGACTTCAGCGTGTCGAAGAAGTCGAAGATGATCTCCGCGAGCGGGATGTTGTAACGCAGCTCGACGCGGTCTTCGGAGAGGTAGTCCATCCCCAGCAGCGTGCCGCGCTTGGCCTGGCACAGTTCCATGATCGTGCCGACGAATTCCGACGGTGCCAGGATGCTCACCTTGGAAACCGGCTCGTGGACCTCGGAGATCTTCATCCCGGACGGCCAGTCCGACGGGTTCGTCACCACGACCTCGCTCTTGTCCTCGAGCACGACGTTGTAGATGACGTTCGGGGCGGTGGAGATCAGGTCGAGGCCGAATTCGCGCTCGAGCCGGTCACGCGTGATCTCCAGGTGCAGAAGGCCGAGGAAGCCGCAGCGGAACCCGAACCCGAGGGCCACGGAGGTTTCCGGCTCGTAGGCGAGCGCGGCGTCGTTGAGCTGGAGCTTGTCCAGTGCCTCACGCAGTTCGGGGTAGTCCGAACCGTCCACCGGGTACAGGCCGGAGTAGACCATCGGCTTCGGCTCGCGGTACCCCGCGAGCGGCTCCGACGCACCCTTGCGCTCGGAGGTGACGGTGTCACCCACCTTCGACTGGCGGACGTCCTTCACCCCGGTGATGAGGTAGCCCACCTCGCCGACCCCGAGCCCCTTGCTGGCCTTGGGCTCCGGAGAGATGATCCCGACCTCGAGGAGTTCGTGTGTGGCGCCGGTGGACATCATCTTGATCCGCTCGCGCGGCGTGATCTTCCCGTCGACGACCCTGATGTAGGTCACGACGCCCCGGTAGGTGTCGTAGACCGAGTCGAAGATCATCGCCCGGGCGGGCGCGTCCGCGTCGCCGACCGGCGGCGGGACCTGCTTCACGCACTCGTCGAGCAGTTCGGTCACGCCCATGCCGGTCTTCGCCGACACGCGGAGCACGTCGGAGGGCTCGCAGCCGATGATGTGCGCCAGTTCGGCCGCGTACTTGTCCGGGTCGGCCGACGGCAGGTCGATCTTGTTCAGCACCGGGATGATGTGCAGGTTCTTCTCGAGCGCGAGGTAGAGGTTCGCCAGCGTCTGCGCCTCGATCCCCTGCGCGGCGTCGACCAGCAGGATCGCCCCTTCACAGGCCTCCAAGGCCCGGGAGACCTCGTAGGTGAAGTCCACGTGGCCGGGGGTGTCGATCAGGTGCAGGACGTGGTCCTGGCCGTCGACCTTCCACGGCAGGCGCACGTTCTGCGCCTTGATGGTGATCCCGCGTTCCCGTTCGATGTCCATGCGGTCGAGGTACTGAGCGCGCATGGCCCGCTCCTCGACCACGCCGGTGAGCTGCAGCATCCGATCGGCCAGGGTCGACTTGCCGTGGTCGATATGCGCGATGATGCAGAAGTTCCGGATGAGCTCCGGGGGCGTGAAGGTCGTGTCGGCGAACGTCGTCAACGGGTTTCCTCGCGAAGGTCGGGGTGTGCCACCTCTATGGTCCCATGCCGCTCCGGGTGCGAGTGGGGGTCATCCCCGATGCGGCCCGTGATGAGCTGTGGTGCCCTCGAAGTATGAGTACTTCACTGTCCCAGATGCTCGACCGGACGTTCGGCCATCCACGGGGGCTGCTCGGCCGGTTCGGTGGACGGGCGATGGCACACGGCAACGCGGCCACCGAGCTTCGCGTCGTCGAACTGGCCTCGATCGAGTCCGGCGAAACCGCCCTGGTCGTGGGCCCCGGACCCGGAGTCGGCCTGCAGGCCACCGCCGAACGTGCGGGCCGGGCGATCGGTGTCGACCCCTCCGAGGAGATGCTTGCCCGCTCTCGCCGCCGCTGCGGCGACAAGGTGGAGCTACGGCAGGGCACCGCGGACTCCACGGGTGAGCCCGACGACAGCGTCGACGTGGTCCTGAGCGTCAACAACGTGCAGCTGTGGGACGACCGGGCGGCCGGATTCGCCGAGCTGTTCCGGGTCCTGCGCCCCGGCGGCAGGCTGCTGCTTTCGTCGCACGAGAAGTGGTTGCCGGTGTCCCGGCACGAGCTGGCCGACGAGGCGGCCGCCGCCGGCTTCGTCGACTTGCAGACCTGGACCTGGGACCCGCCCGGCTTCGGCGCCTCCCTCGCCGCTCAGCTGCGCGCGATCAAGCCCCTCGTCTAGCGCGGGTCAGTACGCAGCGGGTGCTCACGCGGCACTTCGACCAGCACGATCCTGGTGCCGTCCGGGTCGGCGATCCACGCTTCGTCCAGACCCCAGGGTTCACGTCGCGCCCCGCGGACAGGCTCCAAACCCTTCTCCGCGAGTTCCTCGAGCGCCGCGGGCAGGTCCCGGACCTGGAGCCACAAGGCGACGTCAGGGGTCGGGCCGGCCGTCCCGGTACCGACGATCTCGATCGACCCGTTCCCGGCGAAGAACACCGTCCCGCCGGGGAACTCCTTGTCGATGGCCAGGCCCAGGGTGTCCCGATAGAACGCCGTCGACACGTCGAGGTCCTTCGGGTGGATCAATACCCTGCTGCTCAGCACGTCCATGGCTCAATCCCTACCGGATGGGTTCAGGCCATCGCAATCGCGGCGATACCCGCCAGCACCACCACGGACCCGGCCAGCCGCCGGACGGCGTTCGCCTCCCCCAGGACCAGCCAAGCGGCGATGCCGCCCAGGACGATGCTCAGCTCCCTCGCGGGCGCGACGAGGCTCACCGGGGCGACCTGGAGGGCATAGAGCACCAGCAGGTAGGCGACCGGCGAGAGCACACCGACGATGACGACCTCACGCTTGTGCTCGCGCCAAAGCCACGAGACCTCCTCGCGGTCCTTCAGCGCGTATGGCGCCATGAGCAGGCACTGCACGATCGCGCCGGTTCCGAAGTACACGATCGGCGGGACACCGAGACCGGTGACCGAATGTGCGTCCCACAGTGTGTAGGCGGCGATCGTGAGGCCGGTCAGCAGGCCGTAGAGCAGACCTTTGCGTCGAGTGGCACGCTCGACAGCGCCGACGTGGGCCGGTGCTCGCCCGGTACCGATCACCAGCACCCCGGCGACCACGAGGAAAGCGCCCACCAGGCCGAGGATCCCCGGCCTCTCGCCGAGCAACACGACAGCGGCGAGCACCGAGATCAGCGGCCCGGTACCGCGGGCGACGGGATAGACGACGGACAGATCTCCGACGGCGTATCCCCGCTGGAGGACGATGCCGTACGTGACATGGAACACCGCGGTGACCACGGCGGCGAACAGCCAGGTCCACTGTGGACGTTGTGGTTCCACGGCCAGTGAGACCGCCATGACGGGGACGAGCAGGATCGCGGAAAGGCTGTAGTAAGCCCAGACGAACCGGGCTCCGCCCCGGCGGATCCGCTTGGCGGCGAGGTTCCAGCCCGCGTGGATGACGGCGGCGATGATGACGAAGGACAGAGCGGTGGCGTTCACAGCGGACCTTTCACGTTTTCCGCGCATGCGGAAAACCCGGTCCTCCAGGCTTTTGTCCCGTCAGATGAACGGCGATGCTTCCGGCTCCGCCGATGGTGCCGCTCGGACCGGTCCCGTCTGCCCTGATTGTGTGTTTTCGCTGAACGGGCAGGCGGCGGAACCCTAGGCACTACGATCTTCACCGTACCGCAAGCACCCCGCCCGAGGCTGCCGCGAGCCGCGCCGGGACGGCTGTTAAGCTTGTCTTTCACCGTCGTGTGGCATTCCGTCATGGAGGAAACCCGCGCCGCTCCACGAGCACGCAGGGCCGGTCACAGCGCGGCGGTGAAACCACCGAGAGATTCAAGAGGAGCGCCCCCGTGGCCAACATCAAGTCGCAGATCAAGCGCATCACCACCAACGAGAAGGCGCGTCAGCGCAACCAGGCGATCCGGTCCTCGGTGAAGACCGCGATCCGCAAGTTCCGTGAGGCCGCCGACGCCGGCGACAAGGCCAAGGCCCTGGAGCTGCAGAAGGACGCGGCCAAGAAGCTGGACAAGGCCGTGACCAAGGGCGTTCTCCACGCCAACCAGGCCGCCAACAAGAAGTCCGCGCTCGCGAAGCGCGCGAACTCTCTCTGATCGGCTTTCGAAGGGCCCCGGCGACTCGGTCGCCGGGGCCCTTCGCCGTTCTCAGCGGCTTGTGCCGTGGGCGTCGACGACCTCCAGGACGGCACGCTCCAGCGCGTACTCCGGATTGGCCGCGACCCCCTTGACCTCGGCGTTCAGCCGGGCGACCACCCGCATCGCGGTGGCCAGACCGTCCTGCCCCCAGCCGCGGGCCTGCCCCTGGGCCTTGCGCACCTTCCACGGCGGCATCCCCAGCTCGCCCGCCATCTGATTCGGGTTCCCGCGACCGGCGCCGGAAACCCGCGCGATCGTGCGGACGGCGTCGGCGAGGGCGTCCGCGACCAGGACGTGCGGTACGCCCAGCTGCATCGCCCAGCGCAGCGACTCCAGCGCCGCCGCCTTGTCACCGGCCACGGCCTTCTCCGCGACGGCGAAACCGTTCACGTCCGCGCGGCCGCGGTGGTAGCGCCGGACCGCCTGCTCGTCGACCGCCCCGCCGGCGTCCGCGACGAGCTGGGTCGCAGCCGACGACAGCTCGCGCAGATCCGAGCCGACGGCGTCGATCAACGCGAGCACGGCCGCGCCGTCGATCTTCCCGCCGACCCGGCGGACCTCGTTGCGGACAAAGGATTCCCGCTCGGCGGCCTTGGTCAATTTCGGGCACTCGACGACCTCCGCACCGGCCTTCTTCAAGGCGGCGGGGAGCCCCTTCGCGGCCTTGCTCCGGCCGCCTCCGCTGTGCACGACGACGAGCACGATGCCATCGGCGGGCGCCTTGACGTAGGCCATCACCCCGTCGGCGAGCTCCTGCGAGATGTCGTGCGCGGACTCGAGGACGATCACCCTTCCCTCGGCGAACAGCGAGGGGCTGACCATTTCCGCGAGCGCCGGGACTGTGAGGTCCGACACCCGGATCCGGGTGAGATCCGCCGTCGGATCGGCCGCTTTGGCCGCGTCCGAAGCACTGCGGACCGCACGTTCGATCAGCAGCTCTTCCTCACCGAGAACCAGGACCAGCGGCGATGGGGCGGAAGCTTGCGTCGTCACGGTGACGATCCTGCCACTCCTCCTCTCGTGTGCTTTGCCCGGTGATGTGTTCCGGGCACGGTGGCCCCACCTGAGGCTCATGTCGTACGGTGTTGGCGAGGCGACGCGACCACTCGCGTGCCGACAATCGAATACCGCTCATCCAGAGGGGCAGAGGGAACGGCCCGATGAAGCCCCGGCAACCGGCGTCAGCCTGTCATCCCGCGATCGCGGGATAGCTGACGAACACGGTGCCAATTCCGGCCCGCCACGGCGGGGCAGATGAGGAAAGGAACCTCGCGATGACCGCAACCCTCGGCACGACCTCCACCACCAAGACCCCGGATCTCGGACCGGCCGTCGAACTGGTGTCGAAGGAAGAGGGACACCGGCAGCCGCTCGCCCCCGAATTCGTTTCCGCCGAGGACTTCTCGCCGCTGGAGGTCGCCTACGACTTCGGCCGTGTGCGCCGCGAGGACATCGAAGCCGGGCCGAAGAACATCTGGCGCTACAAGAAGCTCCTTCCCGTTCCGTCGAACGTCGAAGAAATCCCCAACACCGAACCCGGCGCCACCCGCCTCATCCAAGCCGACAGGCTCGCGAAAGCCTTGGGCGTCAAGAAGGTCTGGGTCAAGGACGACACCGGGAACCCCACCCACTCGTTCAAGGACCGCGTGGTCGCCGTCGCACTGGCCGCCGCACGCGAGTTCGGGTTCGACGTACTGGCCTGTCCGTCGACCGGCAACCTGGCCAACGCCGTCGCCGCCGCGGCGGCCCGCGCCGGCTGGCGGTCGGTCGTGCTGATCCCGAAGACCCTCGAGCGTGCCAAGATCCTCACCACCGCCGTGTACGACGGCGACCTGATCGCGGTCGACGGCAACTACGACGACGTGAACCGGCTCGCCACCCAGCTCGCCGCCGAGCAGGAGAGCTGGGCGTTCGTCAACGTGAACGTCCGGCCCTACTACTCGGAAGGCTCCAAGACGCTGGCCTTCGAGGTCGCCGAACAGCTCGGCTGGCGGCTTCCCTCCCAGATCGTGGTGCCGATCGCCTCCGGTTCCCAGCTCACCAAGGTGGACAAGGGTTTCCGTGAGTTCGGCCAGCTTGGCCTCGTCGACGAGACGCCGTACAAGGTGTTCGGCGCGCAGGCCACCGGCTGCTCCCCCGTCTCGGCGGCCTTCCGCGCCGGTCACGACGTCGTCCAGCCGGTCAAGCCGGACACGATCGCCCGGTCGCTGGCGATCGGGAACCCGGCCGACGGCCCCTACGTCCTCGACGTGGTCAACCGCACCGGCGGTGCGATCGAAGACGTCACCGACGAAGAGGTCGTCGAGGGCATCCGGCTGCTCGCCCGTACCGAGGGCATCTTCACCGAGACCGCGGGCGGGGTCACCGTCGCGACGGCCAAGAAGCTCATCGAGACCGGCAAGCTCAACCCGGACGAGGAGATCGTCCTGCTGATCACCGGTGACGGCCTCAAGACCCTTGACGCCGTCGAGGACAAGATCGGCCCGAAGGCCACCGTCAGCGCCTCGGCCGACGCGGTCCGCGAGGCTCTGGGTATCTAAGAGCTCGGGCATCTGAGTTCTCCGCGGCCCGCCTCAGGAACGAGGCGGGCCGCGGGGCTCACCCCGGCGTACCAGGGCGAGGCCTCGCGCGTCGGCGACCACCGCGGTGTCGCCGTCCGTGTCCGTCCTGGCGACCGACGCTCCGACGGCCACCAGATTGTCCAAAGTGGACTTGTTCGGATGGCCGTAGGTGTTTCCGGCACCGACGGTCACCAACGCCGCCCGCGGCGCGACGGCGTTGAGGAAATCCGGTGCCGTGTAACGACTTCCGTGGTGCGGGACCTTCAGGATCTCGGCGCGCAGATCGGCGCCCTCGGCCATCAGGTCGGCCTGTGCGGCGAGCTCTATGTCGCCTGTCAGCAATAGCCGGCCGGCCGGGGTGCCGGCGCGCAGGACGACCGAACCGTTGTTGATCACCGTGCCGTCCTGTTCCCGGACCGAGCGCCGGGTGACATAGCGCGGTCCCAGTACGTCGAGTGACAACGCCCGCCACTCCAGCCTTTGTCCGATCTCCAGCTCCAGCAAGGGAATCCCGCGGCGCGCCGTCTCGTCCGCGACCTGCTGCCAAGCCCAGGCCGGAGCCCGGCCCGGGCCGACGGCGACCGCTCCGACCGACCGGCCCTCGAAGACGGATCCGAGACCGCCGATGTGGTCGGCGTGCAGATGGCTCAGCACGATCAGCGGCACGCGATCCACGCCGAGCCTGCTCAGGCATTCGTCCACCGGTCCCGGTTCCGGACCGGTGTCGACCAGGACCGCCCTCCCCTGCTCACCCGTGGCGAGGACGACGGCATCGCCCTGTCCGACGTCACAGGCGACCGCATTCCACGCCGCTGGCGGCCATGCCGGTGCCAGCACCCGCACCGGTACGAAGACGATCAGCCCGGTGGCCAACGCGATCGCCAGCAGGATCCTGGCGTGCCGCAACCGGATGACGACGAGCAGCACGGCGAGCAGCCCTGCCGCCAAAAGCCCGCCCCACCAGCCACCCGGCCAGTCCACGACCGCTCCCGGCGCCCGGGCGCCGTGGCGGGCGACGGTGATGAGCCAGCTCGCCTCGGGTTCGGTCAGGCGGACCAGCAGCCTGCCCGCCGACGGCCACCAAGGCCCGACGGCGGTGGCGAGCACGCCGAACACGGTGGCAGGCGCGACCACCGGCGCGGCGAGCACGTTGGTCAGCACCGAGACGAGACTGACCGATCCCGCCATGCCCGCGATGACCGGGGCGGTCATCACGAACGCGGCCAGCGGGATGGCCAGCCCCTCGGCGTAGCCGGCCGGAACACCGCGTCCGACCAGCCACTCCGCCCACCTCGGTGCCAACAGTACGAGCCCGGCCGTGGCGAGTACCGAAAGCGCGAACCCGAAGTCGGCGGCCATCGCGGGATCGGCCACCACCAGTCCGGCCACCGCGAACGCCAGCGCGGGCAGCGCCGACCCCCGGCGCCCGAGTGCGAGCGCCAGCAGCCCGACCGCCCCCATCACCCCGGCGCGGAGCACGCTGGGCGCGGGCCCGGCGAGGACCACGAACCCGGCCAGCCCCACGGCGGCCGCGGTGGCGGAAGCCCGCGGCCCGACCCGGAGCACTCGCAGCAGGAGAAGGATCGAGCCGCAGACGATCGCCACGTTCCCACCGCTCACGGCCATCAGGTGGGACATGCCGGAGTCCGTGAACTCGTGCTCCACCCTCGGGGAGAGGGTGCTCGTGTCCCCCACGACCAGTCCGGGCACGAGACCGGCCTCCTCCTCCGGGAGGACGGTGCACAGCCCCCGGAGCCCGGTGCGCAGCGATTCCGCGGCTCGCTGCCACCAGGGCGCCGGTCCGACGGCCGACGGCGGGCCTCGCACCGAGAGGACCGCGACCGTCAGCTCGGCCCCCTTCGCCGGTGCGAGCCGCCCGGAGGCGGTGACCTGCTGCCCGGGCAGCAGGTCCGTCCACCCCTCGGCGGGAGCGAGCAGGAGGATCCGGCCGGCCGAATCCACCGCCCGCTCACCCGTCACGGCGGCGTCCACCGTCGCGGCGACGACCACCAGGCGGGTGCCTGCCCGGCGATCGGCGTATCCGGCGCCGCGGACCGGACGTGGCCGCTCGGTGACCACCACCCTCGTGGTGGCGTCGCTCCCCCGTGCGGCGGCGGCACGGAGGTCGTCGTGCTCGGCGGCCCGGATCCGCAGCGCCACCGGGCCGGCGGTGAGCACGCCGAGGACCGCCAGGGCACCCATGCCCGCCACCCACCGGGACGCCGTCCGGCGGGCACGGACACCGGCGGCGATCGCGAGCACCACGGCGGCCGCACCGCAGAGCATCGTGATCCACCAGCCGGCGAGAAGCCCGGAAAGAGTGCCGAGCCAGGCCGTCGCCGCGGCCGGTAACAGCCGCAGGTCCTGACCTCGCCACGACGCGGTGTCCACTTCGGACGGATCGGCGGACGGGTTCATCCGACGGACACCAATTCCCGGAGCTTGCGGTACTTGCTTTCGCCGATCCCTTCTACGTCACGGAGTTGCTCGACGGTGGTGAACCCGCCGTGCCCGGACCGCCAGTCGACGATGCGTTTCGCCATCACCTCGCCGACTCCGGGCAGCGTGTCGAGTTGCTCGGCCGTGGCCGTGTTCAGGTCGAGCTTTCCCGCCGGTGCCGCCGTTCCGGCCGCGGCCGGGACGGGGACGCCGACGGCCACCTGCTCACCGTCGGTGAGCCGCCGGGCCAGATTCACTCCGGTCAGATCCGTTCCGGGCTGTGCCCCACCGGCCGCCGTGAGGGCATCGGCGACCCGTGCGCCCGGAGGGATCGTGACCAGGCCGGGTCTGAGCACCCGGCCGACGACGCTGACCACCAGAGGCGCCTTCCCCGCCGCGGCGGGGACGTCTCCGGCGGCCTTCGCCGACGGCAGGGGCGGCACGGTCTCCGCCCCTGGCCGGTGTCCGAACAAGGCGATCGCTCCGGCCACGATCACGGCCACCGCGATCAGCACGGCCACCACGGCGAACCACCGCCGGTTCACCGGAATCCCGTCCGCCGTGAACCGGGCGGGCACCCAGCGGCGTACGAGCCTGCCCGCGGGCGGGCCCTGGGTGGGCGGCGACAGCTGCGCGGCCAGCCACGCCAGCCTGGCGTTGACGGAGGGACCCGGTGACCGGGCGGTTTGGTCGAACACGTGAACGACGCTACGGAGCCGGGGCGGCGGGCGGCAGTGGTGAATGCCGAGGCTGTGGACAAGTGGGGTGTTGTGGACAACTCGGCCGCGACCGGGACCGGATCACCGTTTCCGTCGGGGCCGTATGGAACGCTGGCGGGTTTCCCTAACCCGCTCGCTGGATGACGACACCGAGCACACCGGGTCCGGTGTGGGCCCCGATGACAGCGCCGATCTCCGAGACCACGCACCCTTCCGGGCAGTCGATCGATTCCTCGAGCCGGTTGGCCAGCTCGACGGCGCGCTCGGGCGAAGCCAGGTGGTGGACGGCGATGTCGGCGAGCCCGCCATCGGCCGCTTTCACGGCGAGTTCGACCAGCCGAGCCACCGCGCGATTCATCGTCCGCACCTTCTCCAGCGGCTGGATCCGGCCATCGGACATGTGGAGTACCGGTTTCACCGCGAGCGCCGTACCGAGCAGGGCGGCCGCCGGGCCGATCCGTCCGCCGCGGCGCAGGTATTCGAGGGTCTCGACGGCGAACAGGGTCTCCGAGCGGCTCACCGCGTCGACCGCGGCGGCCTCCACCTCGGCCGGTTCGGCTCCGGCCGCGGCGGCGCCCGCCGCGCGCAGGGCGGCGAATCCGAGCCCCATCGCTGTGCTGCGCGAATCGACCACGCGCACCTTGTCCGGTCCGACCTCCTGGGCCGCGAGCACCGCCGCCTCCCAGGTCCCCGACAGCTCCCGGGACAGATGGACCGACACGACGGCGTCCGCGCCCTCGGCGAGCGCCGCGCGGAACTCCTTGACGAACTCGGCGGGCGTCGGCCGGGAAGTCGTCACGAGGCTGCGTTTCCCGAGTGCCTCGGCCAGGGCCGCGGGCCCCATCTCGACACCGTCGAGGAATACGACGCCGTCCACGAGGACATGCAACGGGACCACCCGGATCCCGTTCCGTTCGGCGAAGCCTTCCGGCAGGTGGGCGGTGGAATCCGTGACTACGGCGACCGACACGGCAGCCAGCCTACGTTGCCGCGGGGCGGAGCACCGGGGCCATCAGGCGGGCCATTTCCGCGCCGACGGCGGCATGTCCTTCCCACCCCCAGTGCATCCCGTCCGGATTGCCCCGTCCGCTCAGCACGTGGTCGCCGACGACGGCTCCGAGATCCAGCAGCGGGACGTCCGCACGACGGCCCCACGCGGCGATGGCGGCGGCGGCACCGGCGCGAGCGGTGTGCACGCGGCCGTAGGCGTCGGACCGGTGGACGGACGGCAGGATGCCGAAGATCGGCAGGTCCGGGCGCAGCACCCTCAGGGCACCGACAGCGGTGTCGAGGTACTGGACCGTGAGCTTGGACGGCAAGACCACCGGCCGTCCTCGGAGAGCGACCGCGAGCCGCGGCTGGGCGGCGAGGTACGCCTTGCGCGCCGCTCGCCGCAGCGGGTCGGGCCGCAGGTACCGCAGGCCGATACGCAGGTAGGTGGGCAGCGGCGAGGGCAGCGTGTCCATGCTCCCGACGGCCAGCACGACGGCGTCGACGTGATGCAGATCCGCCCAGACACGCGGGTCGCCGATCAACGACCACCAGGCGTCACGGGCGTTCCAGCCGAACCCGGCGACAAGATCCGCTTCGCCACCCAGCGCTTCGGCGGCGATGTTGGGCCACAGACGCGCGTCGTCGGCGGCGTGCGGACCATCCGGGCCGTGGAAGCTGAGGGAATCGCCGAACACCAGCAGGCGCGGGGCCATGGGTCAGCCGGTGATTCCCGCGTTGTACGCGGCCAAGCGCCAGTTGCCGTCGCGCCTGGTCAGCTCGACCCAGTGACAGTTCGCGATCCCGCCGAGCGACGGCCAGGAGGCGACCGGCAGGCCCAGCAGTTTCGCGGTCAGCGCGATGATCAGACCGCCGTGCGTGGCCAGCAGCACGGCGTCGCCGGCGTCGGAATTGGGCTGGTCGAGGTCCGCGACGACCTCCATCGCGCGTTCGGCGACGTCGACCCGCGATTCGCCGCCGGGCGGTGCCCAGGTCGCGTCGACCCGCCAGCGGGCGCGTTCGCCGGGATACGCCTCGTCGACCTGCTGGCCGGTGAAGCCCTGCCATTCACCCAGATGGGTTTCCCGCAGACGCTTGTCGATGCGCAGCGGGACGCCGATGGCCTCGGTGAGCACCGTGGCCGTGTCGGTCGCGCGGCGCAGATCCGAGGCGATCACCAGATCCGGCGAGAACCGGGCGAGCGCGGGCACGGCGAACCTGGCCTGGTTCCAGCCGATCTGTGTCAGCGCGGAGTCCAGATGCCCTTGCATCCGGCCCGCCGCGTTGTAATCGGTCTCACCGTGGCGCCAGAGCACCAGCCGCCGCGGGCTCACGAGGCGCCTTGCGCGTCGGCGGAGTCCTCCTCGGCGGGTGTCTCCAGACCGGCGACCTCGATCCGCGGGCAGTCCTTCCAGAGCCGCTCGAGACCGTAGAAGGAGCGTTCCTCCTGGTGCTGGACGTGGATGACGACGTCGACGTAGTCCAGCAGGACCCACCGGCCCTCGCGGGCGCCTTCACGGCGGACGGGCTTGTGCCCGCCGAGCCGCAGCTGCTCCTCGACGTTGTCGACGATGGCGCCGACCTGGCGCTCGTTGGGCGCGGACGCGATGACGAAGGCGTCGGTGATGACCAGCTGGTCGGACACGTCCAGCACGACCACGTCGCTCGCCTTCTTGTCCGCCGCCGCATGGGCGGCCGCTACGGCCAGCTCTCGTGCCTCGGACGTGGCTGTCACAGTTCTCCTCAAACAGATGGCTTTACTCGCGGGTGCGCCCGACGAGGGTACCCGGTGGGGCACCCCGGTCTTTGCGATAGAGGTCCTTTTTGGCGATGTAGCGCACCACACCGTCGGGGACGAGGTACCAGACGGGCTCCCCGTCTTCGACGCGCTCGCGGCAGGCGGTGGACGAGATCGCCATCGCGGTCACCTCGACCAGGCTCACCTTCCCACTCGGCAGATGCTGCGAGTTGAGGCGGTAACCCGGTCTGGTGACACCGATGAAATGCGCGAGGTCGAACAGCTCGTCGGCGTTGCGCCAGGTGAGGATCTGTTCGAGCGCGTCCGCGCCGGTGATGAAGAACAGCTGGTCGTCCGGGTACTCCGCGCGCAGGTCGCGCAGGGTGTCGACGGTGTAGGTCTGCCCGACGCGGTCGATGTCGACGCGGCTGACCGAGAAGACGGGGTTGGACGCCGTCGCGATCACCGTCATCAGATAGCGGTCTTCGGCGCGGGTGACCACCCGGTCGGACTTCTGCCACGGCTGACCGGTGGGCACGAAGATGACCTCGTCGAGCGCGAACCGCGACTGGACCTCACTGGCCGCGACGAGGTGCCCGTGGTGAATGGGGTCGAACGTGCCGCCCATGACCCCGATCCTGCGTGGTGACATGGGTCGTGAGCCTATACAGCGCGCGAGGCCTCACGCGCGGGTCGCCGGACCCACCGACCAGGCGTGATCTGGATCACATTACAGTCGGTTCCATGGATGAACGGTCCGTTCACGACTTCCCGGTCGCGACTTCGTCGGTGGCATGGGGTAGAGGTGGGGACGTGGACACATCGACTCTCCGGGATCGCGCCGAGACCCTCCTCCAGTCATTGGCGGGCGAGGGCGCCCGGCTGCGCGACGACCAGTGGACGGCCATCGAGGCGCTGGTCGCGCATCGCCGCCGCGCGCTCGTCGTGCAACGCACCGGCTGGGGGAAGTCCGCGGTGTACTTCCTGGCCACCGCGTTGCTGCGGGAGCGGGGCAACGGCCCGACCGTGATCATCTCGCCGCTGCTCGCGCTGATGCGCAACCAGATCTCCGCGGCGGCGAGGGCGGGTATCCACGCGGCGACGATGAACTCCGCGAACCCGCAGGAGTGGGATCAGGTCCAGGCCGCGATCGCGGCCGGAGAGGTCGATGTCCTGCTGGTCAGCCCGGAACGACTCAACAACCCGGACTTCCGGGACACCGTCCTGCCGAAACTGACCGCGAGCGCCGGCCTGCTCGTGGTCGACGAGGCGCACTGCATCTCGGACTGGGGCCACGACTTCCGGCCGGACTACCGGCGGCTGCGGACACTGCTGAAGGACCTGCCCGACGGCGTCCCGGTGCTCGCCACCACGGCGACCGCGAACGACCGTGTGGCGACCGACGTCGCCGAGCAGCTCGGCATCGGCAACGGGGGTGACACCCTCGTCCTGCGCGGCAGCCTGGACCGCGAAAGTCTCCACCTCTCGGTGGCCAAGCTGCCGACGTCGCAGGCGCGGCTCGCCTGGCTGGCCGAGCACCTGGAGGAACTGCCGGGGTCCGGCATCATCTACACGCTCACCGTCGCCGCCGCCCACGACGTGGCGGGCCTGTTGACCGAACGCGGCTACCCGGTCGCCGCCTACACCGGGAAGACCGACCCCGCGGACCGCCAGGCGGCCGAAGACGATCTGTTGAACAACAACGTCAAAGCCCTGGTGGCCACATCGGCGCTGGGCATGGGCTTCGACAAGCCGGATCTGGGCTTCGTCGTCCATCTCGGGGCTCCGTCCTCCCCTATCGCGTACTACCAGCAGGTCGGCCGTGCCGGACGTGGTGTCGATCGCGCCGAAGTGATCCTGTTGCCGGGCCACGAGGACAAGGACATCTGGGCGTACTTCGGCTCGCTCGCGTTCCCGGACGAACTGCGGGTGACCCAGGTGCTCAACGCGCTGGCGTACGCGGACCGTCCACTGTCGACACCCGCGCTCGAACCGTTCGTCGAGCTGTCCCGTTCCCGGCTGGAGATGGTCCTCAAGGTGCTGGACGTCGACGGCGCCGTCCGCCGGGTGAAAGGCGGCTGGGAAGGCACCGGCGAGGAGTGGCGCTACGACAAGGAACGCTATGCGCGGGTGAGCGCGGCACGGACGAACGAACAGAACGCCATGCTGGCTTACCTCGAAACCGGCGGCTGCCGGATGGAGTACCTGCGGAAGCAGCTGGACGATCCCGACGCGACACCCTGCGGGCGGTGCGACAACTGCACCGGAAAGCATTGGGACACCACGATCTCCGACGACGTCGTCGACGCCACCCGGCAGCGGCTGCGCCGTCCTGGGGTCGAGGTCGCGCCGAGGAAGATGTGGCCGACCGGGATGGCCGGGCTGGAGGTCCCGCTCTCCGGGCGGCTGCCGGCGGGCGAGCAGGCCGAAACCGGCCAGGTGGTCGGGCGGGTGACCGACGTCGGCTGGGGCACACGGCTGCGCGAACTCGTCGGCCCGTCCGCGGCGGACACCGAACTCCCCGATCCGGTCTTCCAAGCCTGTATCGAGGTACTGAAGGGCTGGCAGTGGGCGGAGCGTCCGGTCGCGGTGGTCGAGGTGCCGTCCGCCACCCGCCCCCAGCTGGTCCACAGCCTGGCGACGAAGCTGGCGTCCATCGGAAGGCTGAACTATCTGGGCGCCATGACTTCGACGGGCCCGCCCCCGCGCCAGGCGAACAGCGCGCAGCGGCTGGCCGACCTGTGGAATCGCCTCGGCCTTTCCGAAGGGCTCGCCGCCGAAGTCGCCTCGGCCGAGGGGCCGATCCTGCTGGTCGACGACCTGATCGACACCGGATGGACGATGACCCTTTCCGCACGCTTGCTCCGCCAGGCCGGGGCTCGCGCCGTCCTGCCGTTCGCTCTCGCGAGCACCTCGTGAGTCGGCGACCGTAAGCCGGAGAGCGTTACGATCCCGACATTCGACAGGTTCTTTCCCGCGCGGGAACTTTCTGGCAAGGTTCCGTCCACGCGCGAGTACGGAGGTGCCGATGGCGGACGCAACGACGGAGCGGCTGAAGCATCGGCTCCCGGTGAAGAAGTTGTTCGCCGCCAGTGTCGGGAACGCGCTGGAGTGGTTCGACTGGACCATCTACGCGACCTTCAGCATCTACTTCGCCAGCGAGTTCTTCCCAAAGGGCAACGAAGCCCTGGCGTTGATCAACACGTTCGCCACGTACGCGCTGGCGTTCTTCTTCCGGCCGCTCGGCGGGATGTTGCTCGGCCGCTTCGCCGACATCAAGGGCCGGAAGCCCGCGATGATCCTGACCATCGTGCTGATGGCGGGCGGGTCGGTGGCCATCGGTCTCCTGCCGACGTTCGACCAGGTCGGCTGGCTGGCCCCGATCCTCTTGCTGCTGGCGAGGGTGGCGCAAGGACTGTCGCTCGGCGGCGAGGTCTCCAACGCTTCGGCGTACCTCGGTGAGATCGCGCCGCCCACCCGCCGCGGGCGGTACTCCGCCTTCTTCTACATCTCGACCGGTTCCGCCGTCCTGATCGCCTCGATCCTCGGGTTCGTGCTCGCGCGGACGATGTCCAAGGCGGATCTGACGGCGTACGGCTGGCGGATCCCGTTCCTCCTCGGTGGCGTTCTCGGCATCATCGGCCTGTGGCTGCGGCGCAGTCTCGCCGAGACCGAGATCTTCGAGGAGAAGAAGTCGACGGCGCGCCGGGTCGAGCGACCGCTGCGCACCACCCTTCGCGAGCACCCCCGGGCCGTCGTGCAGCTCGTGGGTTTCTCGATGCTCTCGACCCTTTGCTACTACACGTTCTTCAGCGCCCTGACCTCGTTCGCGGTCAAGACCCGCAAGGCCGACGACGTCGACGTGTTCCTCGCGTTGTCGATCGCGACGGCGTTGTTCGTCGCGCTTCAATACCCGATGGGCGCTCTGTCGGATCGCTTCGGCCGCAAGCCACAGCTGCTCGTCTGGGCGGCGGCGACCGCGATCCTCATCGTCCCGCTGTCCACTTTGGTCCGGCCGGGACTGCCGGGGTTGCTCGTCGTGTTCTGCGTCGGGCTCTGCCTGTACACGGCGATGACGTCGATCGCGCCCGCGATCATGAGCGAGCTGTTCCCCACCGAACTCCGCGGTTTGGGCATCGGCGCCTGGTACAACCTGACCGTCGCGTTGTTCGGCGGAACCGCGCCCCTGGTGCTCACCGCGTTGTCCGACGCCGGGCTGTCGACGCTGTTCTTCTGGTACGTGGCCGCCGGTGCGGTGATCGCGTTCTTCGTCATCCGGACCCTTCCGGAGACCAAGGGCAGCGACCTGCGCTGAAACTCCGTCGCCGAAGACGTGGGCAGGTGGCTACCCTCGCGCTCCTACGACGAGCGCGAAGGAGGGACACCGTGTTGTTCGGCGATGTAAGCGAGGAATTGGCGCGACGCGTGGTGGCGGCCCTTCGCCACGTCACCGACTTCGAACCTCCGTCCGCGCTGGTGCGGGTCTCCGCGCAGAGCGGCGTCGACTATCAGTGCGATCTCGCGATGAGCTTGGGCAAACGGCTCGGCAAGCCGCCGAGGGAGATCGCCGCCGACATCGCGGCGCGGCTCGACGTCGCCGACATCGCCGAACCACCGGAGGTCGCGGGGCCGGGTTTCCTCAACTTCACGCTGCGCTCGTCCTGGCTCGCGGAGCGGACGACCGCGCTCAACGGCGACCCGCGGCTGGGTGTCGCGGTGACGCCGCGGCCTCGGCGGATCGCCGTCGACTACAGCAGCCCGAACGTGGCGAAGGAAATGCACGTCGGGCACCTGCGGTCGACGGTCATCGGCGACGCGATCGTCCGGCTGTCACGGTTCGCCGGGCACGAGGTCGTCCCGCACAACCATCTCGGCGATTGGGGTACTCCGTTCGGCATGCTGATCGAGCATCTGCTCGACGAGCGCCCGTCCGGCCCGTACGCGATCGGGGACCTCAACGGTTTCTACCGGGCCGCCCGGGCGAAGTTCGACACCGACGACGGCTTCGCGAGCCGATCGCGCGAGCGGGTGGTGCTCCTGCAAAGCGGTGACGAAGAGACGCTGGCGCTGTGGCAGCGTCTGGTCGACGAGTCGACCCGGCATTTCACCCAGGTCTACGAACTACTCGGGATCGGGCTGGCGGGTGAGGACGTCTACGGCGAGAGCTTCTACAACCCGTTTCTCGCCGCGGTCGTGGCCGACCTGGACACCGCCGGGTTGACCGAGATCAGCGACGGCGCGGTCTGTGTCTTTCCCGACGGTTTCCGCAACCGGGAAGGCGATCCGCTGCCGCTCATCGTGCGCAAGCGGGACGGCGGTTATGGCTACGCCGCCACCGATCTCGCGACCCTGCGGTACTGGACGGAGCAACGCGAGGTCACCGACCTGCTCTACGTCGTCGGCACGCCGCAAGCGCAGCACTTCGCGATGGTGTTCGCCGTGTGCCGTGCCGCCGGCTGGCTCCGCGAGGAACATCGGGCCGAGCACATCGGGTTCGGCTCGGTGCTCGGCGAAGACGGCCGCGCCATGAAGACCCGGGCGGGCGAGTCGGTCCGGCTTTCCGACCTGCTCACCGAAGCGATCTCCCACGCCGCCGAAGTGATCGACGACCGGGCCGACCTCTCCCCCGGCGTCAGGGAAGAGGTCGCCAGGGCGATCGGGATCGGCGCGATCAAGTACGCCGACCTTTCCGGTGATCGCGAACGTGATTACGTCTTCTCCTGGGACCGGATGCTCGCCAAGAGCGGCAACACCTCGGTCTATCTGCAGTACGCCAACGCGCGGATCCGTTCCGTACTGGCGAAAGCGGATCAGGACCTCACCGGCGCGCGGGTCGTGCCCGGCCATCCCGCGGAGCGCGCGCTGGCACTCGCGCTGACCCGCTTCCCCGAGGCGATCGGCGCGGCGACCGCGGGTCATCTCCCCCACAAGCTGTGCACGTATCTGTACGAGACCGCTGTCGTCTTCTCTCGGTTCTACGAACAGTGCCCGGTGCTGGACGCGGACGGTCCCGGCGTCCGCGACTCGCGACTGCTGCTGGCCGAGCTCACCTCGAAGACGTTGACACTCGGCCTGTCCCTGCTGGGCATCTCCACTCCCGCCCGGCTATGAGTCGCCGTGGTCGCTGAAGACCTTGCGCTTCAGCGGAGGGACCGCCTGGAAGAAGCGGAACATCCCCCGTGCCATCGTGCGGCCAGCCCGGTTCTCCGACACGAACTGGCGGGCGCTGCGTTCCGAGTCGCGCACCGCCGCGAAGCCGTAGTCACGCATCCGCTGCTCGTAGTCGGCGACCGCGGCGCGCACCGCGCCGGTCTTCCGGGCTTCGACGAGGTTGCGGCACAACAGTTGTGCGTCCCGGAGCGCGGTGTTCGCGCCGATGCCGCGGAACGGGGTCATGCTGTGGATCGCGTCGCCGAGCAACGTGACGTTGCTCGTCGGCCACGGCGGTACAGGCTTCGAGGTGAAGATCGGCAGCCGGGACACCGCCTCCTCGGGTGAACCGGCGACCAGTTCCTTGAACGCGGGATCCCAGCCGTCGATCAGGTCCAGCACCAGGTCTCGCAACGCTGCACCGTCCAATGAGGACAGATTGCCGGGGTAGCGCCGGTCGTCCGCCGCGAACGCCCACATGACGTAACTCGAGGTGTTGTCGAACAGGACGGGATCGAAGTCCGCGGTCTCGTCGTTGACCGACGGGACGCCGGCCAGCTCGTGCGGCGCGGTGAACAGGCCGGCCCCGGTACGCGGCATCACCATGCTCGGGCCGTCGGTGAGCCGGGCGGGCAGACGCTCGCGGGTCTCTTCGGTCAGCGGGTGTTTGCCCGCGATCGCGATGATCCCGGTGTCCACCCGCTCGGCCTCGGGAAGGAACTGTTTGCGCACGCGGGAATTGGCGCCGTCGGCGCCGATGACCAAGTCGGCTTCGACGGTGCTGCCGTCGGCGAACTCGCAGACGACCACCTCGCCTTCACGGCGGTAGCCGACGAACTCCTTGCCATGGTGCAGAACTCCTTCGAGCCCGTCGGACAGCACCTGGTGCAGGCTGATCCGGCTGACCGAATGATGGTCCGACGCGGGATCGGGGCTCGACGTGAGCTCGGCGTCGATCACCATCAGGTCCCGAAGCTGCTCGGTCACGAAGGCGAACGGGCCGCTCGTGGTGCCCGTGGTGTCCAGGAACCGCTGCCAGAGCTCGGGCGGCAGGCATTCGTGCAGGGCGGCGGAGCCGTGCGGGTTGATGTGCACGCGATAGCCCTGCAGGCGTTCGGTCCGGGTGCGGCTGCGTTCGTGAACGGACACGTCGATTCCCGCCTTGCGCAGGCCTTGCGCCAAGCAGAGACCGCCCGTTCCGCCGCCGATGATCGCGATTCTCGTGGTCATGGGTTTCTCCTCTCTCCGCCGACAACTATCAACCATATGGATGATAGTGTCAACCGCATGTTTGAAAGAGTCAGCGGCTAAGCTGAACCGCATGTCCGAACCCGCCCCGCGCAGCCCTCGCCGTGCCCCCGTCGAACGCCAGCGCGATCCCGAGCGCACGAAGGCACAGCTCCTCGACGCGGCGAAGGCCGAGTTCGGCGCGAAGGGCTATGCCGCGGCACGCGTCAGCGAGATCGCCGCGAAAGCGGGCGTGAACAAGCAGCTGATCTCGTACTACTTCGGCGGCAAGGAAGGGCTGTACAACGCGCTGACCGCGACGATGTACGACGATTACGTCGCGGTCGCCGACCACGGGAAACCGTTCGCGGAGGTCGTCCGGTTCTTCGCCCAGTCCGGCGTCCGGGATCACGACCTCGCCAAGCTGTTCCTCTGGGAGAACCTGACCGACGGCGCACCTGACGCGATCGGTGTCGATGGGCAGCGCGGATTCCTCCAGCGGCAGGTGGAGTACGTGCGGGCCCGGCAGGCCGCGGGCGACTTCCCCGCCGACCTCGACCCGGCGTTCCTGCTGGTGATCTTCATGGCCGCGTCCAGTGCCGCGCTGGCGCTCCCTCGCGTCGTCCGGGCCGTCTCGGGCCAGGACCCGCAGTCGGCCGAGTTCGCCGAGGCCTACGGCGAACAGCTGGCTCGTCTGGTCGGCCACCTCGCCGATCCGGGAAAGCGGTAGCAAAGGTCCCCTGCTGTCGCTTGAACCTTTCGGGCCTCGACCGGGCCAGGGGCAAGGCGCCGAGGACCTGGCGCAGGCCGAGCGACCGAGAGAACGCGCGACCGCCTTTGAGCGAGGCCCGGTGCCCTAGCGCCGCAGGGGAACGAGATCGTCCGCGTGGACGACCTCGCGCCGCTGCTCGACGGGGAGGTCGTGACTGGAGCGGCCGATGAGGTCGGGCAGTTCGCCCGCGTCGAAGGCCACGACACCGCGCGCCACGGTCCGCTGCCGGAGATCGACCAGGTCGACGACGTCGCCCGCCTGGAAGTCACCGTCGACGCCGGTGATCCCGGCGGCCAGCAGGGAGCGACGGCGGCGGACGACGGCGGCGACCGCGCCGTCGTCGAGGTGCAGTTTCCCGGACGCGCCCGCGGCGTAGCCCAGCCAGAACCGGCGGGCCGACAGCCGGGAGTCCGCGGCGGCGAACGCCGTGCCGACCTCGGCGGTGGTCAGGGCGCGTGCGGCTTCGGAAGCGGCGGCGAGCAGGACCGGGATCCCGGCACCGGCGGCGGTGCGGGCGGCGGCGAGTTTCGACACCATGCCGCCGGTGCCGAGTCCGGAGCTCGACATGCCGACGGTGATTCCGTCCACATCGGACTCCCCGGCGACCTCGGCGATCTTGCGGGTCGCGCCGTCACGGGGATCCCCGTCGTAAAGACCGTCCACATCGGACAAGAGGATGAGCGCGTCGGCGCCGATCAAGTGCGCCACCAGCGCGGCCAGCCGGTCGTTGTCGCCGAAGCGGATCTCTTCGGTGGCCACGGTGTCGTTCTCGTTGACCACGGGAACGGCGCCGAGGGCCAGCAGCCGGGTGAACGTGTTCTGCGCGTTGCGGTAATGCGCACGGCGCACGACGTCGTCCGAGGTCAGCAGCACCTGGCCCACGGTCAGGGAAAACCGGCCGAACGACTCGGCGTAGGCGTGGGCAAGCGCGAGCTGGCCGACGCTGGCCGCGGCCTGCTGGGTGGCGAGGTCACGCGGGCGTTTGCCGAGGGCGAGCGGCGCGAGTCCCGCGCCGATCGCCCCCGAGGACACCAGCACGATCTGCGTGCCGCGGGAGACCCGGTCGGCGATCGCGTCCACCAACGCGTCCAGTCTGGCCACGTCGAGACCGTCGCCGGCGGTGGTCAGTGCGGAGGAACCGACCTTGACGACCACACGCTTCGCGTCGGCGATCGCCACCCGGGTTGAGCTCACTCGTCGTCCATCTCGTCTTCGTCTTCGACGCCGTCCGGACCGTCACGACGGATCCGGCGGGCTTCCTTGCGCTCGGCGGCACCGACGCGGCTGGTGTTCTCCAGCCGCACGTCCGTGCCCCGGCCCGACAGGTGCACCGCGACCCCGGCCGGGGTCGACGGCTCCCATTCGAACTGGACGTCGCCGATGGTGACGGGGCTGCCGGGTACGGCGCCCTTGCGTGCCAGTACTTCCTCGACGCCCAGCCGGTTGAGCCGGTCCGCGAGGTAACCCACGGCTTCGTCGTTGCCGAAGTTGGTCTGCCGGATCCACCGCTCCGGGCGGGAACCGCGGATGATGAACGCGCCTTCCTCGTCCGGGTCGAGTTCGACGGTGAAGCCGGCGTCGTCGACGGCCATCGGCCGGAGCACGACCTTCGCCGGTTCCGGGGCGGGCTGGTCGGCGCGGTACTTCTCGACGACGGCGGCGAGCGCGTAGGTCAGCTCCTTCAGCCCCTGGCGAGACGCCGTCGAGATCTCGAAGACGCTGAGCCCGCGGGCTTCCAGTTCCGGGCGCACGAACTCGGCGAGCTCGGCGGCGTCCGGAATGTCGATCTTGTTCAGCACCACCACGCGCGGCCGGTCGGCGAGGTCGCCGCCGAGGCTCGGGGTGTAGCGGGCCAGTTCTTCTTCGAGGGCGTCGATGTCGGACAGCGGGTCGCGGCCTGGCTCGAAGGTGGCGCAGTCGACGACGTGCACCAGCACCGCGCAGCGTTCGATGTGGCGCAGGAAGTCGAGGCCGAGGCCCTTGCCCTCGCTCGCGCCGGGGATCAGCCCCGGCACGTCGGCCATGGTGAACACGGTCGAACCGGCGGTGATCACGCCGAGGTTCGGTACCAGGGTGGTGAACGGGTAGTCGGCGATCTTCGGCTTGGCCGCGGACAGCACCGAGATCAGCGAGGACTTGCCCGCGGACGGGAAGCCCAGCAGCCCGACGTCCGCGACGGAACGCAGCTCCAAGACGAGGTCGCGGGTCTCCCCCGGCTCGCCCAGCAGCGCGAACCCGGGCGCCCGGCGGGCCTTGGAGGCCAGCGCCGCGTTGCCGAGGCCGCCACGGCCGCCCTGGGCGGCGACGAAGGTGGTGCCCGGCCCGACCAGGTCGGCCAGGATCTCGCCGTCCTCGGTCATCACGACGGTGCCGGACGGGACACGCATCTCCAGCGTCTCCCCGGCCGCGCCGGCGCGGTTGCCGCCTTGCCCCAGCTTGCCGTTGCCGGCGCGGGCGTGCGGCCGGAAGTGGAAGTCGAGCAGCGTGTGCACGTTCGGGTCGACGACCAGCAGCACGTCGCCGCCGTTGCCGCCGTTGCCGCCGTCCGGGCCGCCGAGGGGTTTGAACTTCTCGCGGTGCACCGAGGCGCAGCCGTTCCCACCGTCGCCGGCGGCCAGATGGATCACCGCTCGGTCCACGAACCGGGACGCCATGACTTGCCTCTATTCACTGTCGAGAAAAAGGGGATACACAAAACAAACGAGGGGTGGGCCCGGATATTCCGGCCCCACCCCTCGTCAGAGGTTCTAACTCGAAGCCGGAACTCAGGCTTCGGTCGGCACGATGTTGACCGTCTTGCGGCCACGCTTCTCGCCGAACTGGACCGCACCGGCGGCCAGCGCGAACAGCGTGTCGTCGCCGCCACGGCCGACGTTCACGCCGGGGTGGAACTTGGTGCCACGCTGGCGGATCAGGATCTCGCCCGCGTTGACTTCCTGGCCGCCGTAGCGCTTGACGCCCAGCCGCTGCGCGTTCGAATCGCGACCGTTGCGGGAGCTGGACGCACCCTTCTTGTGAGCCATGGCTCAATCCTCTTTCTGACGAAGATCCGGAGAAAGTCCTACTTGGAGATGCCGGTGACCTCGACGCGGGTCAGCTTCTGCCGGTGACCCTGACGCTTGTGGTAGCCGGTCTTGTTCTTGAACTTGTGGATCCGGATCTTCGGACCCTTGGTCTGCTCGACGACCTTGCCGGTGACCGAGACCTTCGCCAGCGCGTCGGCGTCCGTGGTGACGTCGCCACCGTCCACGAAAAGGACTGCGGGGAAGGTGTGCTCGGTACCCGGCTCGCCTTCGAGCTTCTCGACCTCGACGACGTCGCCGACGGCCACCTTGTACTGCTTGCCGCCAGTCTTGACGATCGCGTACGCCGACACGGAAGTCTCCTGCTTACTCGACAACGGGTGGGGGCTTGCGTGATCGGCCCACCAGGAAGTTCTCGGTGGTCCGGATGCTGCGCAAGGTGCCCGCTCTAGGTGGCGGGCCGTTCTACAGGTTACGTGGGGCTCCCCGGTGCGATCACACCGGGGTGCCCCTAGGTGTTCACTAGCTCTTTTCCGACGCCTTGACCGGCGGTCCGGCCGGCCGTGAGGCCGCCCGTCGCGGACGACGGCGGGTGGTGGAGCGCACGGCCGGGGCCGGAACGTCCACCTCGGGCTCGGTCTCCTCCTGAGCGGAAGGAGCCTCGGGCTCGGAAACCTCTTCTGTCACAACAGCCTCAGGCGTCACCGGCACCTCGGGCACTTCGGGCTCGGGGCCCGATTCCGCGACGACGGCGATCTCTTCCTCGCGCGCGGCCGGGGCCTCGTCGTCCGGAGTCGTCACCGGTTCACCGGCGAGTTCCGTCGCGGGTGCCTCTGCGACCGGCTCCGAGACCGGCTCAGCGGCCGCCTCGGCCGCCTGTTCGACGGTCGCTTCGGCAACGGGCTCAGCGGGCTGCTCAGCCGCCTGAGGGGCGTGACCGTTGAGCGCGGCGCCCTCGACGTTCTCGGTGGTTTCGTGCGAGTGCTCGCCCTTGGCCGCCTTGGTGGCGTTGGCCACGGCCTGGACCGCCGAAACCACCGACTCGCGCTGGGCGGGCGCCGGGGGCGCCTCGGTCTTCGCCGCGGCGGGCTCGTTCTGGCCCTGGTCCTCACCCTTGCCCCGGCCGCGGGACCGGCGGGAGCCCTGCTCCTTGCCGCCGCCACCACCGCCGTGGCTGTGACCGTTGCCGCCGCCACCGGTGCGCTGCGGCTCGGTCGAGACGACCACACCGCGGCCCTTGCAGTGCTCGCACGGCGTCGAGAACGCCTCGAGCAGCCCGGTGCCGATCTTCTTGCGGGTCATCTGCACCAGGCCGAGCGAGGTGACCTCGGCGACCTGGTGACGCGTGCGGTCGCGGCCGAGGCATTCGGTCAGCCGTCGCAGCACGAGCTCACGGTTGGACTCGAGCACCATGTCGATGAAGTCGATGACGATGATGCCGCCGATGTCCCGGAGCCGGAGCTGGCGAACGATCTCCTCCGCCGACTCCAGGTTGTTCCTGGTCACCGTCTCCTCGAGGTTTCCACCCGATCCGGTGAACTTGCCGGTGTTGACGTCGATGACCGTCATCGCTTCGGTGCGGTCGATGACCAGGTACCCGCCCGAGGGCAGCCAGACCTTGCGGTCCAGCGCCTTCGTGATCTGCTCGTCGATGCGGTGGTCGGCGAAGGCCGAACCGGTGCCCGTGTACCGCTTGACGCGATCCGCCAGGTCCGGCGCCACGTGCTGCACGTAGTTGTAGATGGTGTCCCAGGCCTTGTCGCCCTGGATCTCCAGCTTGGCGAAGTCCTCGGTGAACAGGTCCCGGACGACCTTGACCAGCAGGTCCGGCTCTTCGTAGAGCATGACCGGGGCGCTGTTCTTCTTGCCGCCGTTGCCGGCTTCGGCCTTCTCCTTGATGACGTCCCACTGCGCCTTGAGGCGGCGGACGTCCCGGTCCAGCTCCTCCTCGCTGATGCCCTCGGACGCGGTGCGGATGATCACACCGGCGTCCTCGGGGACGATGCGCTTGAGGATGTCCTTCAGGCGACGGCGCTCGTTCTCCGGGAGCTTCCGGGAGATACCGGTGGCGCCGCCCGCGGGCACGTAGACCAGGAAGCGGCCCGGCAGCGAGATCTGCGTGGTCAGCCGGGCGCCCTTGTGCCCGACCGGGTCCTTGGTGACCTGGACAAGCACGGAATCGCCGGTGGAGAGCGCCTGCTCGATCTTGCGGGCCTTGCCCTCGAGACCGGCGGCGTCCCAGTCGACCTCGCCGGCGTAGAGCACGGCGTTGCGGCCGCGGCCGATGTCGATGAAGGCGGCCTCCATCGACGGCAGCACGTTCTGCACGCGGCCGAGGTACACGTTCCCGACGATCGAGCCGGTGCCCGACGACGTCACGAAGTGCTCGCACAGGACGCCGTCCTCGAGCACGCCGATCTGCGTGGACTCACCCTTCTCGGCGACGACCATGGTGCGCTCGACCGACTCGCGGCGGGCGAGGAACTCGGCCTCGGACAGGATCGGCGCGCGGCGACGGCCCGCCTCACGGCCGTCCCGGCGGCGCTGGCGCTTGGCTTCGAGCCGGGTCGAGCCGCGCACGCTGCGGACCTCGTCCCGCGCGGGGCGCTCGGTCTCGGCGGCCTTGGCCTGGCGCACGTGGACGACCGTGTTGGGCGGGTCGTCGCTGGTGGCCTCGGCGTTGTCGTCGTCCCCGCCCTTGCGACGGCGGCGGCGACGGCGGCGCTTGCTGCCGCCGTCCGAATCGCCGTCATTGTCCGAATCGGACTCGGTGGACGCTTCTTCGGTGGTCTCGGCGCCGGTCTCTTCGGCGTCGGCGTCCTTCGCGCGCTGCTGACGACCTCGCGGGGTTTCGGCAGGCTGCTCGTCCTCGTTCTCGGACTCGGCCGAGCTCTCGTCGCCGCCCTTGCCCCGGCCGCGACCACGACGTCCGCGACGACGGCGGCGGCGGCCGTTGGCGTCGTCACCGTCCTCGTCGGTGCCCTGGCCTTCGGCCTGCTCCGTCTGCGTCTCGTCCTCGTCGGAGGCGGTTTCCTCGGTCGGGCTGAAGGCCGGCTCCGGCTTGCGGGCGGGCTTCGCCGCGACGGGCTCCGGCGGCAGGAACACCGGCGACGGCGCGGCGAACACCGGGACGTGCACAGCGGCCCTGGCACGCTTCGTCGTCGGCTGCGGCGGCTCCGGGGTCACCGGGGCGGCCAGCGCGGGCGGAACACCCCGCGAAGGGGCCTCCACCTGCGGAGCGGGCTCCGGCTCGGCCTCCGGCTTCGGCTCGGGTGCCGCCGGGGTCTCGGCGACGGGAGCCTCGGCGGCAGGCGCCGCCTCGGCGGCTTCGGGCTCGTCTCCACCGGCGAGGGCTTCGGCGAGCTTGTGCGCCACCTCACGGGTGACGCTGGACTGCGCGCTGCGTACGGTCTCGCCGAGCTCCCCGAGCTTGGCCATCAGTTCACGGCTGTTGGATCCCAGCAGCTTCGCCAGCGCGTGCACCCGGATCCGGGGAGGCAGTTCGCCCAGCTGGCCTGCGATGGGTGTGGCGGTATTCCCGCCGGTGACGGCGGGTGTGTCCGCGTTCGACATATATCTCCTCCGCCCCCGGGCGCGTCGGCTGGCTCACACCGGCTCGACGCGGCCGCGCAGGGGCCCCTTTCTGTTCGTTCCGCCGTGGTGGTCACCAGCAGCGGGAATCCTTGCCCGGCACCGCGACGGCGCCGGGGTTGTCCGGGCGCCGCGTACGGCTGAAGGTCTGCTCGGCGGAGCGCTGGCCACGTTCGCGACATCGGGCCGCCCGCCACGTCGTCGAGCCGCATACAGCGGCGACGCGTGTGGAGGATGTGCAGCACACCACCGGGCCACGAGACCGCGAGCGCCACCTCTCACGTGTGCCCGTCGGCCAGCGGCCACCGCGAGTATCCCACACCCCGGCCCCACTCCGGTGTACTCGGTGCCACAGACCTGGCTCCCGGGCGCGCCGCGGCCACCGGCCGAGCGAACTTCGCGGGAGAGCTTGTCGACCCGGCCGAGGGTGGCTAGCGTGCCGCTCGGGGGTACTGAAGCGTAGGCGGCGGTGCCCCCGTTGCCCGATGTTCTCCGGTGGGAGGTCCGGTGTCCCTGCTGGGGCGTTCCCTGCGAGCGGCCGTATGCGCCTTGGTGGTGCTCTGCGGTTCGGTCGCCGCTGTCGCGACGGCCGAGGCCGAGCCCTCGTGTCATCCCCAGGGACGGGCACTGCGTTACGTCGTCGCCTTCGACAAGGGCACTTCCGAAGCAGAAGCCAGGGCGGCCGTCGCCGGTGGGTGCGGCGGCACGACCGTCTACTACCCGCAGATCGCCGTGGCCGTGGCGACCTCGGCCGACCGGGACTTCGCCGAACTGGTCCGGCCCGCCGCGGCGTTCAGCGCGCAGGCCGAACGGCTGGCCGTGCAGCGGGCCAACGGCACGTCACCGGCCAGGTCCGCGCCCGCCCGCGCCGAACTAGCACCCACGGATCCGGCGAAGGTGCCCACCGCCGACCGCACCGGCGAGCAGTGGGACATGCGCGCGATCGGCGCCGACAAGGCCCACGCGATCGAGCCGGGCAACCGGGACGTCGTCGTCGGCGTCCTCGACTCAGGCGTCGACCCGACCCACCCCGAACTCGCGAACGCCCTCGACCCCGGCAAGTCCGCGGGCTGCCTGACCGGCGCGCCCGACCGGAACTGGGCCGCGACGACGTCGGTGCACGGCACCCACGTCGCGGGGGTCATCGCCGCGGCCGACGACGGCAAAGGTGTCACCGGGGTGGCGCCCGGCGTGCGGATCGCCTCGGTGAAGGTGATCGACGATCGCGGGTACGCCGACCCCGAAGCCGCCGTCTGCGGGCTGATGTGGGCCGCCTCACAGGGCATGGCGGTGACGAACAGCAGCTACTTCGTCGATCCGTGGTCGCTCTCGTGCGCCCACGCCGACGAACGGGGCGTGGTGAACGAGGTCATGGCCCGCGCCGTCGAGTACGCGACCTCGGCGGGCACCCTCAACGTCGCGGCGGCGACCAACGAAGCCGCCGAGCTGGTGCCGTCACCGCGCTCGGGTGCCCGGCGCCACGCCGAGGGCTGTCAAGCGCTCCCCGCCGGTCTGCGTGACGTCGTCGCGGTGTCGTCCGTGAGCGAAGAGCGGGTCAAGGCCGGCTACAGCTCGTACGGGCTGGGCGTGATCGACGTGACCGCTCCGGGTGGCGAGGCGGGGCAGTGCGTGCTTTCGACCGTTCCCGGCGGGTACGCGCCGCTGTGCGGGACGTCGATGGCGGCGCCGCATGTCGCCGGGGTCGCGGCGTTGCTCGCTTCGACGCATCCCGGCCACAGCGCCCGTCAGCTGCGGCGGATGCTGGACGCCCAGGCCACCCCGATCGCGTGTCCCGCCGACTACGACCTGACCGGTGACGGCTCACAGGACGCGTACTGCACCGGCTACGCGGGGTTCAACGGCTTCTACGGGCACGGGATGGTCGACGCGCTGGCCGCGGTGGCGCCCCGGCGGACGGGCCCGAACCCGGCTCGGTGACGGTTCAGCGCAGCAGGAGCTTGCCGAACCGCTTCGAGGACGCGTAGATCCCGACCGCCGCCAGCGCCACCAGGTACGCCACGTTGCCGACCATGCCCCACGACAGGACGCCCACCGAGAGCCCTCGCATCAGCTCGATGCCGTGGTACAGCGGGAAGATCTGCACGATCCACTGGATTCCCGCCGGATACACCGAAAGCGGGTAGAACGTCGTGGAGAACAGGAACAGCGGCATCAGCACGAGGTTGATGTAGTCGAACTGCGACACCGACCGCAGGAAGGTCACCAGCACGATGCCGATGGCCGAGAACGCCATCGCGATCAGCAGCGCCGCCGGGATCATCAACAGGGCCCACCACGACCCGGGCAGCCCCATCACGGTCATCACGCCGAGGAAGGTCGCCGAGTAGATCCCGCCGCGCAGCACCGACCAGCCGACCTCGCCGAGCGCGATGTCCAGCGGCCCGATCGGGGTGGCGAGCATGGCGTCGTACAGCTTCGCGTACTTGAGCTTGAAGAACAGGTTGTACGTCGAGTCGAGGATCGCGCCGTTCATCGCCGACGCCGCCAGCAGGCCGGGCGCGACGAAGGCGACGTAACTCATCACCTGGCCGCCGGGCCCGACGACCTCGCCGACGAGCTTGCCGAAGCCGAGCTGGAAGGCCATCAGGTAGAACAGCGGCTCGAAGACGCCGGACACGAACAGCATCCAGGCGTGCGAGTACGTCAGGAAGGTGCGCTCCAGCACCGCCGTCGACCGGCCGCTGTACAGCGCGGACGGCAGGACGCGCAGCAGCACCCCGCGGCGCGGGGCTTCGGTGAGCACCGCCATTTCAGACCACCAGCCGTCGGTAGAAGTACTTGTGCGCCAACGCCCAGCCCGCCCCGGCCAGCACGATCAGGAAGGCGAGGTGGCCCAGCGTGGCGAGCGGGCCGACGGTGCCGAGGCTGACCGCCCTGGCGGCCTCGTTGCCGTGCCACAGCGGAGAGATCCAGGCGATCCACCTCAACGGGGCGGGCAGTTCGCCGATGGGGAAGAACGTGCCGGAGAACAACGTCATCGGGATCAGGATGAACCGGAACACCAGGCCGAACCGGGTGCCCTCGTCGTAGGTGGTCGCCGCCAGCGCCATCACCGGGGTGCCGCACGCGATGCCGGTCAGCGTCCCGATCAGGATCACGGCGAGAACGCCGAAACTGGTCCAGGACCCGAAGAGCGCCGCGATGACGGCGTAGATCACGCCCGCCAGCGTCAACCTCAGGCTCACCCACATGATCTGGCTGCCGAGCACCTGCCCCGGCGTGATCGGAGTGGCGGTGACGGCGATGTAATCCTGCTGCCACTTGAAACCCGACAGCACCGGGTAACTCGACTCCCCCACCGCCAGCTGCGCCGCACCGGCGACGAGCAGCGCCGGGGCGACGTACTCCAGATAGGAGAACCCGCCCGTCGCCGCGCCCGCCTGGACCTGCGAGCCGAAGCCGAGGCCCATCGCGGCCAGGAACAGCACCGGTTGCAGGCCCGTCGAGTACAAAGTGGACACCCAATACCGGCGATACCACATCCAATGGCCCTCGACCCGCAGCCAGGCTCCCGCCCAGCGCGAGACCACACGGCCCGTCGACGCCTTCGTCTGCGCTGTGGTCATCAGTCCACCAGCGTCCGGCCGGTGAGGCGGAGGAAGACGTCCTCCAGCGAACTGCGGCGGACCAGGCTCGACAACGGACGCAGCCCGCGAGCGTGCGCCTGTTCGAGGGTGGCCTCACCGGTCATCGTGTACAGCAGGACGCGGTCCGGCAGGACCTCGACGCGTTCGGCGAGGCCTTCGATCCGCTTCGCGGCCGCCTCCTGCTCGCCGTTCGGGAAGCGCAGCTCCACGACCTCGCGGGTGGAGTACCGGCTGATCAGGTCCGCGGGCGAGCCTTCGGCGGCGATCCGGCCGTTGTCCATCACGACCAGCCTGTCGCAGAGCTGCTCCGCCTCGTCCATGTAGTGCGTGGTGATGATCAGCGTGGTCCCGCCTGCCTTGAGCCGGAACAGCCTGTCCCACAACAGGTGGCGGGCCTGCGGATCCAGCCCCGTGGTCGGCTCGTCGAGCAGGAGCAGCTCCGGGTCGTTGACCAGGGACCGTGCGATGGTCAGCCGCCGCTTCATCCCGCCGGAGAGCGAATCGACCTCCGCGTTCGCCCGGTCGGTGAGCTGGGCGAACTCCATCAGCTCCTCGGCCTTGCTCCGCACGTGCGCGCGGGAAAGCCCGAAGTAGCGGCCGTAGATCTGCAGGTTCTGCCGGACGGTGAGCTCGGTGTCGAGATTGTCCTGCTGCGGCACGACGCCGAGCCGGGCGCGGATCCTCGGCCCCTCGACGTCCGGATCCATCCCGAGGACCCGCAGGTCGCCGTCGGTGCGCGGGGAGACGCTCGCGATCATCCGCATGGTGGAGGACTTGCCCGCGCCGTTGGGCCCGAGGAAGCCGAAGGCCTCCCCCGGGCGGACCTCGACGTCGATCCCGCGTACGGCCTCGAAATCGCCGAAACGCTTGACCAACGCCTTCGCCTGCACCATCGCCGATTCGTGCTCCGAGTCACCCACGGTAGGCACCCTAGGACCTGCCACCGACAAAACTCGACCGGTTTATCCCGGCCCTTGTCGGCCGTTGCCCGCTCGTCGATACTCACCGACCATGAGTCTCAAGCCCAAAATCGCCCTGTTGTCCGTTTTTGTCAGCGCCGGGCTCCTGGTGGCTCCCGCGGCGCAAGCGGCCGAAACCGGCCGGGCCGTCGACCCGCGTCCGTCCACCGCCAAGCTGGCCTTCGAACTGCACAAGCTGGCGGCGCTCAGCCACGGCAGGATCCGGGTGGACCAGATCGGCCGCAGCAACGAGGGCCGTCCGGTGTGGGCGGCCAGGGTCGGACACGGCAAGACCCGGATCCAGTACGTCACCCAGCAGCACGGCGACGAGCCGCTCGGCACCCCCGCCGCGCTCGAATTCCTGCGCGAGGTCGGCGTCGGGAACAGCGCGTGGGCGCGGAAGCTGCTCGCGAAGGTGACCGTCGACATCGTCGTGCGCGCCAACCCCGACGGGCACGAGCGCGACTGGCGCTACAACTACGACCCCGACGCCACTCCCGAATACGGTGAGAAGGGCAAGGGGTACGACATCAACCGCTATCACGACCCGGCCGTCGCGCCGGAGGACAACCCGGCCACCGAGGCGGGCCTGATCCAGCGGCGGAACGCGGCGTTCAAGCCGGACATCATGGTCGATTACCACATGCAGGGCCGTTACCGGGACGCGAACGGCCGGGAGATCACGGCTTCCACGATGTGGCCGACGCATCCGGGCGTGAAACCGTCCGATGTGGACTTCGCGAAGCAGATCGCGGTCGTGGTGCAACGGTCGATCGACGGTAACGGCGGCTATGTCTCGCAGTACCCCGGCGGTGACTACCAAGGCATCGCGCGCAACGGGTACGGACTGCTCGGCAACGGCAGCGTGCTGATCGAGCTGAGCCTCATCCCGGAGCGGGAACAGCAGCAGATCCAGGACGCGCGGGCTTCGATGCTCGCGATCGCGCGGGCCGCGGCCGACGGTTCGGTGCGGACGGTGGATCCGGCCGACGCCGAGACGATCCCGCCGCGGGGTCCGGCGCTGCCGGGGACGGTCGAAGAGGCGCACGAAGCCGCCTGAGCCTCGTGAGTGGTAAGGACGGTTCTAACCGTCCTTACCACTCACGAGGTCGTTCAGCGGACGGTGACCGAGAGGCTCTTCGTCACCCCATTCACGGTGACCGAGAGGTTCGCGGTCCCCGGCCGCAGCGCGGTCAGCACCCCGCTCGCCGGATCGAACGACGCGACGTCCCAAGGCATCGCCGGCCGGAATCCGCCGGCGACATGCGTACCCCAGCCGCCCTTCCAGTCCGCGCTGACCGGGTACGAAACCGGCACCTGACGCGCTCCCTGCGTCACCACGGCCCGGATGTCCGCCTTCTCCCCGCGCGCCAGCGACGAGGGCCCGGACAGCGTCAGCGCGTCGACGTTCGGCCGCGTCTCGAACCGCACCGGCTGCGCCTTGTCGCCCGGTTCGAACCGGACCATCGTCCAGCCGACGAACCCGCCGTCACCCGGAGCCGCCGCGGGCGACTTCCCGGAGTTGCCGTTCACCAGATACGGCACGCCGTCGACGCGCGAAAGGTTGAAAACGCCCGCGTGCGAAGCGATCGCGGCCGTCTGCTTTCCCGACTCGCGTTCGAAGGCGGTCAGCCAGCCGGTCAGCATGGCGGCTTCCTTGCGGTCTGCCAGCTGTGAATTACCGGTCGGGCTGGGATCCTTCACCGGATGGTGCATCGCGACGACCACGCCGCGAATCCTCCGGTCCGCCTTCGCGCCGTCGAGCGCCTCGCGCAGCATCCTGATCTGGTCGAACCCGCCCGCGCGCAGCGATCCGCGCGAGGAATCCATCAGCACCAACCGGATCCCGGCGATGTCGGCGACGCGATGGGTCTCCCCGAACGCCGCCTGGAACTCCGCCAGACCGTGTCCGCCGTCGGCCTCGTGGTTGCCCGGAACGTAGTACCAGGGCGCCTTGCCGACGAGCTCCTCGTCGATGATCGACTTCGCCAGCACGAAGTCGGCGGCCGTGCCCCGGTCGACGAAATCGCCGTTGATCAGCACGAGATCCGGTTTCGCCGCCACCGCCTCGCGCAGCGCGCGCCGCGCCTGGGCGACCAGCGGGCCATTCGGCTGGTCGGCGGTGAACTGCGCGTCGCTGACCACGGCGATCCGCAGGCCGCCGGTCGCGGCACCGTCGGTGATCAGCGCCGGATCACGCGGCGCCGGATCGGCGGGGACGGCGGCCGCGGGCGCGACCTCGAAGGTGAGGTCGTCGAAGACCAGGCGTCCTTCGTACTGCTGGGCGGGAACGTTCTCGACGGCGTAGAACTTCGTCAGCCGCTGCCCGTCGGGGAGCCCGGCCGGGATCGCCGCGCGGACGTAACGCCAGCCCGTCCAGTCGACACTCAGCGACAGGTCCACGACGGACGGGACGTTGGCGGCGTCACGGAGTTCCGCCCGCAGCCAGGCGCCCTTCGCGTCGCCGTTGACCCACAGGCCGACCCGCTGGGTGCCCGGCGGCAGCGCGATCGGCGCCGCCGAGTTGACGTACGCCGCACGCGTGGCGTTGGTCCCGTTCAGCCGGTAGTCCAGCGCGAGACCGCGTCCGCCGTCACGGCCGGGGGCCTCGGAAAGCGCGGCGCCGACGACGGCGGGGAAGACGCTGGCGGTCCAGCCCGCCGGGCCGTCCAGCGGTGCCGCCACCCGGGATTCCGTGCCGACGGAAGCCGCCAGATGCGTCACCTTCCCGCCCGCGGTGGCGGTGATCGCCGAAGCGCCCGACGCCTTCAGCGCGGTGACCGCGAACCCGTCACCGGACGGTTCGATCTTCACCACCGCGGGGTCGTAGTCGAGTTTGACGTCGTCGGGCTCGATCCACGTTCCGTAACCGTCGGCGTCGTAGCCGAAGACCTTGAACGTGCTCTTCGCGCCTTCGCCGGACAACGCGACCTGTTCGGTGCTCGTGCCCAGCCGGACGGGTGACCCGAGGACGTTCAGCGTGGTCTTGCCCATCACTCCGCCGCGTTTCGCGTAGACGTCGACGTTCGCGGGCGCGTCCGGCCGGAGCCGGTCGGCGTGCGCGGTGAACAGGCCGCCGGTCACCGTGCCGCGCAACGGATTCGTGCTGAGCCACTGGACGTGGGCGTCGACGGCGGCGCCGGTCTCGTCGTGACCTCCGGCGACGAGTTTCCGTGTCAGCCCGGAAAGCACGCGCGTCGCGTCGGTGGTGTCCTGCGCGGGAGCGGGCGCGAATCCGGTCAGCCGCCCGCTTCCCGGCACGGTGGCGACGCCGATCCCGTTGGGCACCAGGCGTTCCCCGCCGTCCGACGGCGAATTGCGCACCAGCGGCGACTTCTCGCCCTCTTCGCGGGCGAGCATCGTCGACGAGCCGCCGCCGTCGAGGTTGATGGCGTCGTCCGCGCCGAGCGACTTCATATGCCGCGCGAGTTCGAGTTCGGTCATGCCGCGGCTGTCCGCCTGGCGGCCGTCGACCGTGGCCAGCCACATCTTCGTGCCGTCGGCGGAGAACCCGACCGCGGTCCGGGGGTGCATGGCGACGTTGTCGACCGGCTGGACGGCGCCGTCACGCAGCAGGACCTTGTTCCCGCCGACCGACACGGACAGCTTGCCCGCGTCGCTCTTCGGCGCGTACGCGACGCCCACTTTGTCACCAGGCTTCAAGCCGGACAACGAATCGACGCCGCCGTCACGGGCGAGCAGGATCGTCGCTCCCGCGGCGATCGGGCCGTCGGCGGGCTGTGGCCGCACCTGCGTGACCACGCCGCCGGAGACCTCGATCTCGACGACGCGCTTGGCGCCCGCGACCGAGGTCCGCCGCGAGGACGCGCCCCACAACGGGGTGTAGACGCCGATCGCGTCGCCGCTCAGCACAGGGCTGTTGAAGTTCGAGGCGGGCACGACCTTGCCGCCGGGCAGGGTGACCGACGCGTCGAGAAAAACCTCCGCGAGCCGTGCCTTGCCTTCCTCGGTGATCGACGCGGTCAGGTTGTGGCCGCGCGCGGGCGCCGTCTGGAGGTTACCGGCGTCGATACCGACGCCGATCGGCGCGCCGGACGCGTTGATGTCGAAGAAGTCGCCGTTGACCCCGGCGACCGCACCGGCCCTGGCGACCTGCTGCGAAAGCGGTGTCCGCGCGGAAACCGTGCCGGGGCTGAGGTATGCCGGCTTGAGGGTCTTGCTGGTGAGGTCCACGGCGAGGGTGTCGCCGCGGATCCAGCCCGCCGGGTCGTACCGGTCGAACTCGGTGAGGCTCAGCCCCGGCGCCACCCGCGAGGTCGCGCTGGTGGTGACGAGGCCGTCGTCGGGCGCCGCCACGGCGTACGCGGACGGCCCCTCCTTCGCCGAAGAGGCCGCTGGGGCGGCTTCGACGGGCGCCGGGCCGAGCGGAGCGGCCAAGGGATCGGCGTACGCCGGTGGGGCGACGAACAATCCGGGCAGCAGGGCAGCGAGCAGCAACAGGCGTGAATTTCTCACGAATTACCCCACGATCGAGTGATAGGCAGCATCGCTCAGCACAGCGGACGCGAGCCGCCAGGAGAAGACCCCGAGGTGAACGTGAACCGAACGGCGTAGGGCGCGAAGGTCAGGGCGTGAGAGGCCCGGCGAGGAAGGTCTTCGCCGCCGCGGCGTCACCGGTGATTTCGAGACCCGCCCCGTCGAGCTCGATGCGTTGCCACAGCAGCAAGTCCAGCGCTTCGGCGGTCCCCGCGACGACGGCGCCGGCGGCTTCGGCGAGGTCCGCCTGCCGCGAGCCGGGGACGTCGGTTTCACCCGGCGGTGTGATCAACCAGGCGTGTCCGGTGTCGGATGTCTTCAGCAGCAACGGAACGGTGACCGTCGGCGGGGTGTGCCAGCGCTTCACCTTCGGCAGCATGCCGAGGAGGACCTCGTCCACGCCATCGGCGGCGAGGGACGGGTCCAGTGCGTATCCGGTCCCTGCCGCGCGGTGCGCGTCGAGCAGGTGCACCGCGGTCTCGTGGACCTGGCGGCGGAACCAGAAGGACTTGGTCTTGTCGGCGGCGGTGAAGTTCCAGGCGCCGTCCTGGGGAGATGCCTCGCGCAGCGCTTCGATGAGTTCGTCCGCGCTTTCGCGGTACCAGGCGGCGAGATCCCCGCCCGGTTCGGCTTCGAGGTCCTGCGGGGCGGGGTCGCCGGTGCGCACGATCCCGGCCGCCCAGCGGTGGACGTTGCCGAGGTGGACGACCAGGTCACGCAGGCGCCAGTCGCCGCAGCACGGCACGGGCGCGGCGTGGTCCCCGGTGCTCGCGACCCGCACGAAACCGGTGGTGAGCTCCCGCAGGCGCTCCAGGTACTCGTCCGGTGTCATCGTGGCTCCCCAGGTTCGTGGACGGCGCGGCGCTCCCGCGCCGTCCACGAGTGTGTCAGACCTCGGGGAACCAGAGCTTGAGCTCGCGCTCGGCCGACTCCGGGGAGTCCGAACCGTGCACCAGGTTGTACTGGGTCTCCAGCGCGAAGTCGCCGCGCAGGGTGCCCGGGGTGGCCTTCTCGACCGGGTCGGTGCCGCCGGCGAGCTGGCGGAAGGCGGCGATGGCGCGCGGGCCCTCGACGGCGATCGCGACCAGCGGGCCCGAGGTGATGAACTCGAGGAGGTCGCCGAAGAACGGGCGCTCCTTGTGCTCGGCGTAGTGCTCCTCGGCGACCGAGCGCTCGACGGTGCGCAGTTCGAGGGCGGCGAGCTTCAGGCCCTTGCGCTCGATGCGAGCGATGACCTCGCCGACGAGGCCGCGCGCGACGCCATCGGGCTTGACGAGGACCAGCGTGCGTTCAGTCACGGCGGTATTACTCCTTGGGTGGGATTCGTGCTATTCGCCCGGAGCCTACTGGGTGCTTCACCGCTCACTTCACGTCGGACCAGGGAATGGCCTCGATGCGGTCGAGGTGCTCCTCGCCCCACTCCCCCAGCACGGCCATCGCGGTGTTGAGGGAATCCCCGAACTCCGTCAGCGAATACTCCACTTTCGGCGGAACCTGGTGGTACACCTCGCGATGCAGCAGTCCGGTGGTCTCCATCTCGCGCAGTTGCAGGATCAGCACCCGTTCGCTGATACCGGGCACCGCGCGCCGCAGCTCCCCGAAACGCAGCGGCCCGTCCTGGAGCGCGAACAGGATGAGCCCTTTCCATTTGCCGCCGACGACGGCTATCGCGGCGTCGAGGCCGCAGGTGAACGTGCGGTTCTTGGTCATCGCTCCACTTACCTTTTTGTCGGTACCCGGCAAAATAGTAGGTACTTGATCGAATGTACGCGACAGCCCAGCATGGAGTCATCCCGAAGATTTCCTTTGACTGGAGCGAAAAATGCCGAAGACACCGGTGACCGTCGTGGGCCTCGGTTCGATGGGCTCGGCCCTCGCGGGCGCTTTCCTCGCGGCCGGGCATCCGACCACCGT
This sequence comes from Amycolatopsis sp. NPDC058340, assembly GCF_042723975.1. Taxonomy (NCBI): domain Bacteria; kingdom Bacillati; phylum Actinomycetota; class Actinomycetes; order Pseudonocardiales; family Pseudonocardiaceae; genus Amycolatopsis; species Amycolatopsis sp. NPDC058340. The sequence goes on from NZ_JBHXIB010000026.1 coordinate 87,270, forward strand.
GTGGAACAGGACGGCTTCGAAGGCCGATCCTCTCGTCGCCCGCGGGGCGAATCGGGCCGCGACGGCCGACGACGCGGTGCGGGCGAGCCCGTTGACCATCGCCTGCCTGACCACCTACGAAGACACTCGAGCGGCACTGGATGCGGTTTCGCTGACCGGACGCGCTTTGGTCACCTTGAACAGCGGTTCACCGGCGGAGGCGCGCCGGATGGCCGAATGGGCGAAAGAGCACGGCGCGCGATACCTCGACGGGGCGATCAAGAACGTGCCGTCGGCCGTGGGCGCGCCGGACACGCTGCTGTATTACGGCGGCGACAAGGCCGTTTTCGGCGAATACCGGGAAACGTTGCGGGTGCTGGGCGGCGACACCGTCCATCTCGGCGGGGAAACCGATCTGGCGGCGTTGTACGAGACGGCCGTCGGCGGCACCCTGCTGCCCGCGCTGGTCGGGTTCTTCCAGGGTGCCGCCGCGCTGCGGTCGCGCGGGCTCGAAGCCGGAACGATGTTGCCCTACGCCACCAAGTGGTTCGAGATGATCATCTCGGTGCTTCCGAGCCTCGCCAAGGAAATCGACAGCGGCGACTACTCCGCGCCCGCGTCCTCGGTGGACATCTTCCACGCCGGCGCCGCCGCCGACCTCGGACTGGCCGAGGAGGGCGTCGACGTCGCGTGGCAGCTGCCGATGCACGACCTCGTGCGGCGGGCCGTCGAGGCGGGGTATGGCGATCGCAGCATCTCGGTCCTGACCGAACTGCTCAGCGTTGGGGCCGCAGGGTCTTCGACCACAGCGACGCGCCCGTAGCGTCCCTCAGGTCGACCGTGAGCGCGCCGCTCCGTCCGTCGATGTTCACCTCTCCGAAGTGCTGGAAGCCGTCGGCCGGCGAGGTGTTCGCGGCGGGCGGGGCGTGCACGAACACCGCTTCCGGCCCGAAGGTGGGGTCGAGCTTGTTCGGACCGAACGCGCCGGCGTTGAGCGGACCGGACACGAACTCCCAGAACGGATCGAACTCGGTGAAGGAAGCGCGATCCGGCGAGTAGTGGTGCGCCGCGGTGTAGTGCACGTCGGCGGTCAGCCAGACGACGTTGCGCACCCGGCGCCGCGAGATCTCCCGCAGCACCCAGGCGAGTTCGGTCTCGCGGCCGCCGGGCGCGCCGGGAAGGCCGTTTGCGACGCCCTCGATGGCCTTGCCGTCCGGGACGGTGAGACCGATCGGGAGGTCGGCCTGGACGATCTTCCAGGTGGCGGTGCTGCGGTCGAGCGCGTCGACGAGCCAACGGGCCTGACGGTCGCCGAGGATCCGGCCCGGCTTGGTCTGGTCCGAGGTGTTGGCGTCCTTGTAGGTCCGCATGTCCAGCACGAAGACCTCGGCGCGGGAACCGTGCCGGAAGTTGCGGTAGACGCGGCCGTCGACGGCCTGGCGCCGGTCGATCGGGTGCCATTCGTGGAACGCCTGGAACGCGCGGGCGGCGAGCACGTCGACACGCTTTTCGGTGTATTCGGGGCGGTCGTCGAGCATCTCCCCTGGGTACCAGTTGTTGACGACTTCGTGATCGTCCCACTGGACATAGGCGGGCACATTCGCCGTGAAGCGCTTGAGGTTCTCGTCGAGGAGGTTGTAGGCGAACTGGCCGCGGTACTCGTCGAGCGTCTCGGCGACCTTCGCCTTCTCCGGGGTGACGATGTTGCGCCACACGCGCCCGCCGGGCAGCGCGACGGTCTCGGTGAGCGGGCCGTCGGCGTAGACCGTGTCTCCACAGTGGAGGAACAGATCGGGACGGCGGTCGGCCATCGCGCGGTAGATCGTCATGCCGCCGAGTTCGGGGTTGATGCCCCAGTTCTGCCCGGCGACGTCGCCGGACCACAGCAGCCGGACGTCCGAGCGGCCGACCGGGGCGGTGGCGAAGCGCCCGGTGACGGCTTCGCTGCTGGTGCGGCCGTCGAGGTCTTCCGCGGTCACGCGGTAGTGGACTTCGGTCCCCGGCGGCAGACCCGCGACGCGGACCTTGCCCGTGCCGCCGGTCTCCGGGCTCATCACCGGGCCGCGCACACGGCGTGCGTGCCGGAACGACGGATCCCGGGAGACCTCCACGATCAGCCGCGACGGCCGGTCGGCGCGCGACCAGACGATGCCGGAACCGGTGGTGACGTCGCCGGACTGGACGCCGTGGGTGAGCACCGGGCGGTCGCGGCGGAGCAGCGGGACGGCGTTCGCGGTGCCGGGGAGGAGCAGGCCGCCCGCGACCGCTCCGGCGCCGGTGAGACCGGCTTTGAGCAGCGTGCGGCGGTTGTGGTGGGTTGCGGTCATGGCGCGGTTCTATCCCGTGGTCACGGCCGGTGGGCCAACGGCGGTTGACCTGGTGATGAACGAACGGGCGGTAGCCGGCTCAACCGTTCGGTCGATGTCTCCCCGTGTCCGCGCAGGTACTTTCGATCACGGGGATGGTCGATCCGGATGGGGGAACGATGCGAAGATTCCAGCGCGGTCTCGTGCTGCTCACCGCGGCCTTGGCGGTATCGGGCCTGACGACGGGCGTCTCGTCGGCCGACGAGCTGGGCCGGTCCCGGGCGGTGATCCGCTACACCGAGTACGGCATCCCGCATATCGCGGCGAAGGACTTCGACGGGCTCGGCTACGGCTACGGGTTCGCCGCGGCCAAGGACAACATCTGCGAACTCGCGAACACCTATCTGACGGTGTCCGCGCGCCGATCCGCGTACTTCGGCGCCGGTGGCCAGGGCAATCCGGCGATGAGCGAGGCGGAGAACAACCTCGACAGCGATCTGCACTTCCAGCGGATCAACGACTCGGGAGTGATCGAGCGGCTGCTCGCGCGGCCCGCGCCACACGGCCCGCGGGCCGAGGTCCGGGAGCTGGCGGCCGGCTACGTCGCGGGATACAACGCCTACCTGGAACAGACCGGCGTCCAGCGCATCACCGATCCGGTGTGCCGTGGCGCGGACTGGGTCCGGCCGATCACCGAGCTGGACTTCTACCGGCACTTCTACGCCATCACCTCGGTGGGCGGGCAGGGTCTGCTCGCGCCCGACCTCGTCCGCACACAGCCTCCGTCCACAAAGGACACTCCAGCCGCCGGCCCGGAGTCCGCGCCGAAGATCGCCGACGGGCTCCGGAAGACCATGAAGACCGGCGAGCTCGGCAGCAACGGCATCGCCGTCGGCGGCGACGGAACGAAGTCCGGCGGCGGCCTCCTGCTCGGGAATCCACACTATCCGTGGCAGGGCGGGCGCCGGTTCTGGCAGTCGCAGCTGACCATTCCCGGCCGGTTCGACGTCGCGGGCGGAAGCCTGCTGGGGCTCCCGCTCCCGCAGATCGGCCACAACGCCGACGTCGCGTGGACGCATACGGTGTCGACGGCGATCACGTTCGGCCTCTTCGAAGTACCGCTCACCCCCGGCGACCCGACGACGTACCTCGTCGACGGCAAACCGGAGAAGATGACCGCGCAGGAGGTCAAGGTCGAGGTCCGCGAGCCGAGCGGGGAGCGGCGGCAGGTCGCCCGCACCTTCTACGGGACGCGATACGGCCAGGTGATCGGTTCGGCGTTCGGCGTGCCAACGCCTTGGACGACGACATCCGCGCACGCGCTGCGAGACGGCAACGCCGGCAACCTGCGCGGCCTCAACACCTGGTTCGAACTGGCCGGAGCACGCGGCACCACGGACGTCGCCGACGCGCTCGCGCGCACCCAAGGCGTCCCGTGGGTCAACACCATCGCCGCCGACCGGGCGGGAAACGCGCTGTACAGCGACATCCAGGTCGTCCCGCACGTCACCGACGAGCGGGCCGCGAACTGCGGGACCCCGCTCGGCCGGGCTCTCTTCCCCGGCTCCGGCGTCTCCGTTTTGGACGGTTCGAAATCGTCGTGCGACTGGGGTTCCGACCCCGGCTCCTTGGAACCGGGCCTGTTCGCGCCGTCCCGGCTGCCGCTGCAGCAGCGCCGCGACTACGAACTCAACGCCAACGACAGCGCCTGGCTCTCCAACGCCCGCGCGCCGATCGCACCGCTCCCCCGCATTGTCGGCTCGACCGGCACCCAGCGGTCGGACCGGACGAGGGAAGCACTGATCGCCACCGAAGAAGGCTTGGCGGGCAAGGGATTCACGCCGTCGTCGATGAAGGACATGCTGTACCGCGACCGAAGCCGCACGGCCGAACTCGCGGCCGCCGACACGGCGAAGATGTGCGCGGCCTTCCCCGGCGGGGAGGCTCCGTCCACGTCGGGACCGGTGCCCGTCGGCAACGCCTGCGCGACACTGGCGTCCTGGGACCGCACGTTCCGGCTCGACAGCCGGGGCGCGCTCTTCTTCGAGCGGTTCGCGGACCGGATCGGCGGGCTGCGGGGCATCTGGCAGGTCCCGTTCGACCCGAATCGGCCGGTCACCACGCCGAACACCCTCGCGACCGGGAATCCCGGCGTGCAAAAGGCTTTCGGTGACACGCTCGCGGAATTCCGGGCCAACGGCATCCCGGTCGACGGCAGGCTCGGCGACCACCAGACGGTGACGCGGGCCGGGCAGCGGATCCCGATCCACGGCGGGCCGGGCGATCTCGGCGTGCTCAACGTGATCACGGCGCAGTGGGATCCGGCGCGAGGCAACCACGAGGTCGGGCACGGATCCAGCTACGTGCAGGTGGTCGGATTCAGCGGGAAGGCCTCTTGCCCGGACGTCTCGACGATCATGACCTACTCGCAGTCGACCGACGTCACGTCACCGCATTTCGCCGACCAAACGCGGTTGTACTCGCGGGGCGGCTGGGTGCGGGGACGCTTCTGCGCCGCGGACATCGCGCGGTCGCCGGAGCTGAAGGTGGTGAGGCTGCGGTGACAAAAACCTCGTGAGTGGTAAGGACGGTTAGAACCGTCCTTACCACTCACGAGGCCTACTGGGCCTGTTGCTGGCTCGGCAGCGTTCCGGCCGCCATTCGCCGCGCCACATCGCGGCGCAGCCACAGCAGCCACAGCCAGATCCCCAGGAAGATCACGCCGAGGATCGCCACGGCGGGCAGCGCGACGAAGAAGGCGATCAGCGCGACCTGCAGCACCAGCACGGCGGGCACGGCCCAGGGCTTCTTCAGGAAACCGCACAGCACGATCAGCGCGACCGCGATGACGATCACCGACCAGCCGGTGAACGAGCCGACACCGCCGCCGAGTTTCGCCACCACCGGCAGCGCGAGCGCGACGGTGATGCCCTCCATGATCAGGGAGCCGGCCATCACACCGCGGAAGGACTTCATCGGGTCCTTGGCAGGCGGCTTCGAGGTCTCGTCGGTCACGCCGGCTCCTTACCGAACAGGGTCCTGGCCTCGCCCGCGGTGACGACCGAGCCGGTGACCAGCACACCGCCGCCCGCCAGCGGCTCCTCGGGGTCGTCGCTCTGCTCGACGAGGCCGATGGCGGTCTCGATCGCGGCGTCCAGGCTGGGCTCGGCCACGACCCGGTCTTCGCCGAAGATCGAGATGGCGACGTCGTTGAGCTCGTCGAGCGGCATCGCGCGCGGGGACGAGTTCTTGGTGACGACGATCTCGGACACCACCGGTTCGAGGGCGTCCAGGATGCCTCGGGCGTCCTTCTCCGCCATCACGCCGACCACGGCGGCGAGACGGCGGAAGGCGAACTCCTCGGCGACGGTGGTCGCGAGCGCCTTGGCACCGTGCGGGTTGTGGGCGGCGTCGAGCAGCACGGTCGGTGCGGCTCGGACGCGCTCCAGCCTGCCGGGGGTCTCGACCTCGGCGAAGGCCTCGCGGACGGCCTCGATGACCAGCTGCTTGTCCTTGCCCGCGCCGAAGAACGCTTCGACGGCGGCCAGCGCCAGAGCGGCGTTGGCGGCCTGGTGAGCGCCGTGCAGCGGCAGGAAGATCTCGTCGTACACCCCGCCGAGGCCCTGCAGTTTCAGCATCTGCCCGCCGACGGCGACCTCGCGCTCCAGCACGCCGAACTCGCTTCCGGCGCGGGCGACACTCGCGTCGACCTCGATGGCGCGTTCCAGCAGGATCTTCTGGACCTCGGGCTCCTGCTCGGCGATGACCGCGACGCTGCCGGGTTTGATGATCCCGGCCTTCTCCACCGCGGCTTTGGCCGGAGAGCCACCGAAGTACTCGACGTGGTCGACGCCGATCGGGGTGATGACGGCGACGTCGCCGTCCACGACGTTGGTGGCGTCCCAGGAGCCGCCGAGCCCGGTTTCGATGACCGCGGCTTCGACGGGCGCGTCGGCGAAGGCGGCGAACGCCATCCCGGTGAGCACCTCGAATTTGCTCATCGGCACCGCGTCGGGCCCGCCCGCGTTGTCGACCATGGTCACGTATGGCGCGACATCGCGGTACAGGTCGACGTACGCGGCCGCGGAGATGGGGGCGCCGTCGAGCGCGATCCGCTCGGTGACCAGCTGCAGATGCGGGCTCGTGTACCGGCCGACGCGCAGGCCCATCCGGGTCAGCAGCGCGTCGATCATCCGGGTGGTCGAGCCCTTGCCGTTGGTCCCGGCGACGTGCAGCACCGGGTACCCGCGGTGCGGTTCACCCATGAGGTTGACCAGGGCCGCGATCCGCGCGAGGGACGGCTCGATCTTGGTCTCGGGCCAGCGCTGGTTCAGCTCGGCCTCGACGGCGAGCAGTTCGCGGCGCGCCTGCTGCCCGTTGGGGTCGGACGGGGCGAACTCGTCGCCCTGGTCGTCCAGTTCGTGCAGTTCCACGTCCTCCGGGGCGACCAGGTCCGGCACGGGGCCGAGCGCGAGGTTGTCCCCCAGCTGCCCGATCCCGCCGATGCCGCCCCGTGAACCGCCGCCCGCCTGGTACGCGGCGTCGGGTGCGTCCAGATCCGGGTCGGTGTCGTCGGACGGATCGTGGGCGCGGGCCCCCAATTCGTCGACACCGGCGAAACTGTCCAGATCTGCCAGGTCCGGGGATTCCCTGAAATCTTCGGAATCCCGGCCGTCACCTCGCGGCACGAACTCTCCTCTTAGCCTTGCTACCTGTCACGCCGAGTCTACGTGCGGCTTTTCCTGGCACTCTCGACGCATGGGGTTCAACCACAACGACCACTATCACCCGCTGCTGCTCGACCAGTTGCCTCCCGGCCCCGGCGTGGCGCTGGACGTGGGCTGCGGCAGCGGCCGGTTCGCGCGGCGGCTCGCGGCGACCGGGATGCACGTCGAGGCGATCGACCGGTCCGGTCCGATGATCGACCTCGCCCGCGCCGCCGGCTCGCCCGGCCCTGGCACGATCTCGTACCGGCGGGCCGACGTGGTCGCCGAGAAACTGCCGGACGAGGCGTACGACTTCATCTCCTGCTTGGCGATGCTCCACCACGTGCCGTTCGACACGGTCACGAAGCTGCGTGACGCGCTGGTCCCCGGCGGTGTGCTCGCCGTGCTCGGCCTCGGCAGGCCCAGCACCTTCGCCGACTACGCGCGCGCTCTCGTGGCCTCGCCGGTCAACGCGCTGGCCAGGGTGGTCGTCTACGCGGGCGACCGGCTGAACGGCGGCGCCGATCCCTTGCCGACGGCGCCGATCGTGGAGACCTTCCCGCCGATGAACCGGGTCCGGCGCGACGCGGACCGCCTGCTGCCCGGGAGCAAGGTCCGGAACCTGCTCTTCTTCCGCTACCTCCTCGTCTACCGGCGGCCGGAAGTCGATCACCCGATGTGACACCCCAAGCGGGTGAAACCACCGCTCGTCCACCCGATCGGCGGCCCCGTCCCGGCCGGATCCGGTTCATTTTTGAGAGGCCATCCAGTCCGGAGATCGGGGTTCTCATGCGCTACAGACGCGTCCTGTTCGCGGCCGTCTCGACCGTCGTCCTGCTGATCGCCTCCGCCACGGCGGCCACCGCCACCACGCGGTCATACCGGAATTACGTCGCGCTGGGTGATTCCTACACCTCCGGGCCGCTCATCCCGCTCCCCCGCCTCGATCCGCTCTTCTGCGGCAAGTCGACGCAGAACTACCCGTCGATGCTCGCCGCGGCGCTGCGGGTCCGTTCCTTCACCGACATCAGCTGCGGTGGCGCCGACACCACCAACATGACGCGACGGCAGAGCGTCACCCTCGGCAGCAACCCGCCCCAGTTCAGCGCCCTGCGGGCGAACACCGACCTGGTCACGGTCGGGATCGGCGGCAACGACTACGGCGTCTTCGGCACGCTGGTCGGCACCTGCCCGGCACTGCGGGCGAGCGATCCCACCGGGAACCCGTGCCAGGAGAGGTTCACCGTCGGCGGCGTCGACACCATCAAGGCCAAGATCGCCGACACCGGCAAGAACGTCGAGAAGGTGCTGGCCGGGATCCACGCCCGCTCGCCGCGCGCCGACGTGCTCGTCGTCGGCTACCCGCGGATCGCGCCGGAACGCGGCTACTGCCCGAAGATCCTGCCCTTCGCCGAGGGCGACTACGCCTGGCTCAACGACGTCGAAAAGGCGCTGAACTCGGCGATCGAGAAGGCCGTCGCCGCCGATGGCAAATCGACCTTCGTGGACACCTTCGGTCCGTCGGCCGGGCACGACGCCTGCGCGAAGAACGGTGCCGCGTGGATCAACGGGCAACACACGAAACTGCTCGCCGCGGCGGCTTACCACCCGTACCGCACGGGGATGGCGGGCGTGGCCGCGGTGGTCCTCAGGCACCTCCGCTGAGCCACCGAGCAGGCGCCGGTACCGAGCCGCTCGGGTCTCGTGAGTGGTAAGGACGGTTAGAACCGTCCTTACCACTCACGAGGTCAGGAGGCGGGAAGGGCGGCCAGCCGGGCGTTGATGCGCTCGATATCCGCGACCGCGGTCTCCTTGCGGGCCCGGATCTTGCCGATCACCGGCTCCGGCGCCTTGTCGATGAAGGCCTGGTTGCCGAGTTTGGCCTCGGCCTGCGCCAGTTCCTTCTCCGCCGCGCCGAGGTCCTTCTGCAGGCGCTTGCGCTCCGCGGCGACGTCGATCGTGCCGGACAGGTCCAGCTCGACGGTCACCACACCGGCCGACAGCCCGACCTCGAGCGACGCGCTCGGCGCGAAGCCCTCTTCGGGCTGCGTGAGCCGGACCAGCGAGCGGACCGGCTCGTCGTGCCCGGCGATCTCGGCGAACCCGTCGCCGGACAGCCGCGCGGCCACCTTCTGGCTGGGCTTGAGGCCCTGGTCCGCGCGGAAGCGGCGGACCTCGGTGACCAGCTTCTGCACGTCCGCGATCCGCTTGTCCGCCACAGGGTCGGCGTACGAGGCGTCGGCCACCGGCCACGGGGCGATCACCAGCGACTCGCGGCCGGTCAGCGCCGTCCACAGCTTCTCGGTGATGAACGGGATGAACGGGTGCAGCAGCTTCAGCACCGTGTCGAACACGTGCCCCAGCACCGCGCGGGTCGCCGTCACGCGGGCCTCGTCACCCTGGAAGACCTGGACCTTCGACAGCTCCAGGTACCAGTCGCACAGCTCGGTCCAGGTGAACTGGTAGAGCGTGTCGGTGGCCTTCGCGAACTGGTAGTCCGCCAGGTAGCCGGTGACCTCGTCGACGACGTTGCCGAGCCTGCCGAGGATCCAGCGGTCGGCCTCGGTGAGTTCGGCGGACGGCGGCAGCGGGGCGTTCGCGTCCGCGCCGTTCATCATCGCGAACTTGGTGGCGTTCCAGAGCTTCGTGGTGAAGTTCCGGGAGCCGGCGACCCATTCCTCGCCGATCGGCACGTCGGTGCCCGGGTTGGCGCCCCGCGTGAGGGTGAAGCGCAGCGCGTCGGTGCCGTAGGAGTCCATCCACTCGATGGGGTCGACGCCGTTGCCCGCGGTCTTCGACATCTTCTTGCCGAACTGGTCGCGGACCATGCCGTGCAGCGCGATGGTCTTGAACGGCGCCTCGCCGGTGGCGTAGAGGCCGAACATCATCATCCGCACGACCCAGAAGAACAGGATGTCGTAGCCGGTGACCAGCACCGACGTCGGATAGAACTTGTTCAGGTCCGGCGTCTTCTCCGGCCAGCCCAGGGTGGAGAACGGCCACAGACCCGAGGAGAACCAGGTGTCGAGGACGTCCGGGTCCTGGGTCCAGCCTTCACCCGAAGGCGGCTCCTCGTCCGGTCCGACGCAGACGACCTCGTCGTTCGGGCCGTACCAGACCGGGATGCGGTGGCCCCACCACAGCTGGCGCGAGATGCACCAGTCGTGCAGGTTGTCGACCCAGTCGAAGTAGCGCTTCTCCATCTCCGCCGGGTGGACGTTCACACGGCCGTCGCGCACCGCGTCGCCGGCGGCCTTCGCGAGCGGGCCGACCTTGACGAACCACTGCAGCGAAAGCCGCGGCTCGATCGGCTCCTTCGACCGCTCGGAGTGCCCGACGCTGTGCAGGTACGGACGCTTCTCCGCGACGATGCGGCCCTGCTCGCGCAGCTTCTCCCGCACCGCGACGCGAGCCTCGAACCGGTCCATGCCGTCGAACTCGGTGCCGGTGCCGTCGATGCGGCCCTGCTCGTCCATGATCGTGATCATCGGCAGGTCGTGACGCTGCCCGATCTCGAAGTCGTTCGGGTCGTGCGCGGGGGTCACCTTGACCGCGCCGGTGCCGAACTCCGGGTCGACGTGCTTGTCCGCGACGATCGGGATCTTGCGCCCGGTCAGCGGAAGCTCGACCTCGGTGCCGATGAGGTGCGTGTACCGCTCGTCGTCCGGGTGGACCGCGACGGCGGTGTCGCCGAGCATCGTCTCCATCCGGGTGGTGGCCACGACGATCGCGTTCTCGCCGTCGCCGTAGCGCATCGAAACGAGTTCGCCCTCGACCTCTTCGTGCTTCACCTCGGCGTCGGACAGCACCGACCGCAGCTCCGGCGACCAGTTGACCAGCCGCTCGGCGCGGTAGATCAGGCCGTCGTCGTAGAGCTTCTTGAAGATCGTGTTGACGGCCTTGGACAGGCCGTCGTCCATGGTGAACCGCTCGCGGGTCCAGTCCACGCCCTCGCCGAGGCGTTTCATCTGGGCGAGGATCTTGCCGCCGTGCTCGTTCTTCCACTGCCAGACGCGCTCCACGAAGGCCTCGCGGCCGAGCTCGCGGCGGCTGGTGCCCTCGGCGCGGAGCTGCTTCTCGACCAGCGCGTGGACCGCGATGCTCGCGTGGTCCATGCCCGGCAGGTACAGCGTCTCGTCGCCGAGCATGCGGTGGTAGCGGGTGATGGCGTCGATCAGGGTGTGCTCGAACGCGTGCCCGATGTGCAGCGAACCGGTCACGTTCGGGGGCGGGATGACTACCGTGAACGGCGGCTTGTCCGACGTGGGGTCGGCCGTGAAGTAGCCGGCGTCTACCCAACGCTGGTAGAGCGAGGCTTCTTCGTCGGCCGGGTTCCAGGTACCCGGAAGGTCGGTCTGCTGCGGCTGGGCGTTCTCGGTCACAGTTGACAAGTCTACGAACCTCCTCCACCGACTTCCTCACCGGCCGTAACGCCCGCCGTTCCCAGCCGATGAGGGGATGTCGTCACGCACTGGGGAGGGGCGGGTTCTTGGAAGACCGGCAGCTGGAGACGCATCCGGATCTGATCGATCCGGAATGGCGCAAGCACGCGGAGCGCGAAGCCCGGCTCGGCGCGAAGAAGGACCTCAAACGGCGCCGGAAGCAGCGGCCGCGCCGCCGGTTACGGATGACCCGCAAGGTCGTCGTGGTCCTGTTCGTGACCGGGACCGTGGCGGTGCTCGGGGCCGCGACGGTCGTCGTGCAGCAGATGCGGGGAAGTTCCGATCCGGGGCAGCCTCCGAAGGTGGCCCCGGTGGTCATCGGCGTCGACCTCGCCCGGCCTTACGACCGCACCCCGGCCGCGAACTGGAGTGAAGGCCTCGCCGGGATCACCGTGCCGCCGGGGCAGGCCGTCGGTGACTTCACCGCGCAGGAGGTCGACGCCGCCTATCGCAAGGCGACGGAGGCCATCGCGGCCGCGCGGCTCGGCTCCCGTGCGCTGAGCGGCGACGGCTCGGAACTGCTCGCCCTGCTGACCCCGAACGAGCGCGCCCGGCTCGAAGCGACGCTGACGAGCGCACCCACCGTCGAGAAGGGCGGTTACCTGACCCTCCTCGGGACGAATCGGCTGCTCCCGGCGCGGCCGCGCATGACCGGTTTTCTCACCGCGAAGGCCGGTCGCAAGGGCGAGCTGATCGTCCACGCGAGTTACGTGACCGCGTACGCCTTCGACGTACGCCCGGGTGAGGCCCGCTCGCCGGTGGACATCGTCCCGTTCGTCCGCGACGAGGAGGACTACGTGCTCCGCAAGGCACCGTTCGCGAAGGGTGACGCGGGACTCAGCCTGGGCGCAAGCTCGGGCTTCACCTCACGCATGGCCTGTGACGCCATCAAGACCGGCGTCCTCGCACCCCAGTACGCTGACAAGAGCGCGCCCAATTACGGCGTTCCCGCTGTCGACGAAGCCGCCACCTACGACCCGACGAAACCCATGCCGACGAGGGACACCTGCCGGTAGCCGGCCGAAACCCTGGGGAAGAGGACCGAGATGGACGAAGAGGACCGGCGGATCGAGACCCATCCGGATCTGATGAATCCGGACTGGCAGAAACACGCAGAACGCGACGCCTGGCTGGGCGCGAAGAAGGAACTCAAGAAGAAGCGTCGTAAGCAGCAGAAGGCCGCCGCGGCCTCCGGGGGCGGCTACTCCGCGCCGGGGACGAGCCGGTGGCCGGGCATCGCGGCGCTCGTCGGCCTGATCGTGCTGGTCGTGGCTGCGGTGACGGTGAACGCGGTGCAGGAACGCGGCGTCAACGAGACGCCCTGGTTCCCGCTCGACGAATCGCAGATCACCCGGCTCGTCACCGACGCCTGACCCCCTCGGTCGCGCGCGGAAGCGGCAAGGCGCACGATGGGGGCATGACCCGCGAAGCACCCGCGAACGACGTTGACGAGACACAGCTCGAAGTCGGGAAACCGAAGAGCTGGGCGGCCGGGATCCCCGGTGTCGCCGTCTCCCTGATGCGCGGCATGGAGCAGATGGGCGCCGCGCGCACCGTGAAGACGCTGCGCCTGCTGAACCAGCGCGACGGTTTCGACTGTCCGGGTTGCGCCTGGCCGGAGCCGCGCGAGGTCGACGGCGAGCACCGCAAACTCGCGGAGTTCTGCGAGAACGGGGCGAAGGCCGTCGCCGAGGAGGCGACGAAGCGCCGGGTCGGCCGCGAGTTCTTCGCCGCGCATTCCATCCACGAGCTCGCGGACAAGACGGACTACTGGCTCGGCCAGCAGGGCCGCATCACCGAGCCGTTCGTGTTGCGCGAAGGGGCTTCGCACTACGAACCGATCTCCTGGGACGACGCGTTCACGCTGGTCGCGGACGAACTGCGCGCGCTGAGCGACCCGAACGAAGCGATCTTCTACACCTCCGGCCGCACCAGCAACGAGGCCGCGTTCCTCTACCAGCTGCTCGTGCGCTCCTACGGCACCAACAACCTGCCGGACTGCTCCAACATGTGCCACGAGTCCTCCGGCGCGGCGCTCGCGGCCACGACCGGGATCGGCAAGGGTTCGGTGTCGCTCGCCGACATCCACAAGGCGGATCTGATCGTGGTGGTCGGCCAGAACCCCGGCACCAACCATCCGCGCATGCTGTCCGCGCTGGAAGAGGCCAAGGGCAACGGCGCGAAGATCATGGCGGTCAACCCGCTGCCCGAAGCGGGCCTGATGCGGTTCAAGAACCCGCAGAACGTCCGCGGCGTGGTCGGCAAGGGCACCCCGCTGGCCGACGAGTTCGCGCAGATCCGGCTCGGCGGCGACCTCGCGCTGTTCCAGGCGATCGGTCATCTCCTGCTGCAGTGGGAGCAGGAGACCCCCGGCACGATCGTCGACCACGCGTTCATCGAGTCGTCCTCCGAAGGGTTCGAGGACTACGCGAAGCACCTGCGCGAGATCGACTGGACCGAGGTCGGCACCGCGACCGGGCTGCCGCGTGAGCAGATCGAGCGGCTGGCACGGATGATCGCGACGTCGAAGCGGACCATCTACTGCTGGGCGATGGGCCTGACCCAGCACAAGCACGCGGTGCAGACCATCTCCGAGATCGCGAATCTGGCGCTGATGCGCGGCATGATCGGCGAGCCGGGCGCGGGCCTGTGCCCGGTGCGCGGGCACTCCAACGTCCAGGGCGACCGGACGATGGGCATCTGGGAGAAGATGCCGGAATCGTTCATGGACAGCCTCGACGCGGAGTTCGGCATCAAGGTGCCGCGAGACCACGGTCACGACACCGTCGCCGCGATCCGCGCGATGCGGGACGGGCACGGCAAGGTCTTCTTCGCCGTCGGCGGCAACTTCGCTTCCGCCACCCCGGACACGGAGCTGACCGAAAAGGCGCTCAAGTCGTGCTCGTTGACCGCGCACGTGTCGACGAAGCTCAACCGCTCACACGTCGTGCCCGGCAAGACGGCGCTGATCCTGCCCACCCTCGGCCGCACGGAACGCGACGTCCAAGCCGGCGGCGAACAGTTCGTCACCGTCGAGGATTCGATGTCGCAGGTGCACACCTCACGCGGCAGGCTGGCCCCGGCCAGCGAGCATCTGCTCTCCGAGGTCGCGATCATCTGCCATCTCGCGGAAGCCCTGCTCGGCGCCGGGCACGCCGTGCCGTGGCGGGAGTTCCACGCCGACTACGACCTGATCCGCGACCGGATCGCGAAGGTCGTGCCCGGCTGCCACGACTACAACGCCCGGGTGCGCGAGCCCGACGGGTTCGTCCTGCCGCACGCGCCGCGCGATTCCCGGCAGTTCAACGGAACCGCGAACGGCAAGGCGAACTTCACCGTCTCCGAGCTCGAATACCCCGAGGTGCCCGAAGGCAGGCTGCTGCTGCAGACGATGCGCAGCCACGACCAGTACAACACCACCATCTACGGCCTTTCCGACCGTTACCGCGGTATCGAGGACGCGCGGCGCGTGGTGCTGGTGAACCCCGAGGACCTGGCCTCGCTCGGGCTTTCCGACGGCGCGATGGTCGACCTGGTCTCGGAATGGCGGGACGGCGACCGCCGGGCCCCGCGGTTCCGGGTGGTCTCCTATCCGACGGCGAAGGGCTGCGCGGCCGCGTACTTCCCGGAGGCGAACGCCTTGGTGCCGCTGGACGCGGTGGCGGACAAGTCGAACACCCCGGTGTCGAAGGCGATCGTGGTACGGCTGGAGCCGGTGACCGCACCATAGGCCGCCCTCTTGGCGGTGCCGCGCGGCACCAAGCGGGGTCCACCGTGAAATGGCCCACCCCTTTCGCGGAAAGGCCTTGCCATGTCACGAAGATCGACCTTGCGTTGCTTCGCCGCCCTGGCCTCGCTCTTGCTCGTCGCGGTGCTGCCCGGCGCGGCCACCGCCGCTCCGGGCGCACCGCCGCCGCTGCCGTTCGTCTCCCAGCTCGACCTGTCCTGCTACAAGACCGAAGGCTACAAACCACCATCGGTGGAGCTCACCCTCAAGCACCTCAATCCGGTGCTCGGGAACCTGCCGGTGGAGACGGTCAAGCTGGGTGAACGCCAGCAGCTTTGCGTGCCGGTCGCGAAGAACGGCGTGATCCCGCCGCCGGGGATCATCGACTTCGTCCGCTGGGTGGATCTGTCGTGCTACCGGATCGAAGGCCGCACGGTGGACTTCCCGTTGACGCTGAGCCATCTGAACCCCGTCGTGCAGAAGCTCGGCATTCAGGACTCGCACGTGACCATGTTGTCGCCGGAGCAGTTGTGCGTCCCGGTCGCGAAGAACGGGAAGCTGCCGCCGCCGGAGATCCTGTCGTTCGTGCGGCACATCGACCTCGAGTGCTACGCCTTGCGCGTCCTCGGCATCCCCACCGTCCCGTTCCCGCTCACACTGGGCCATCTCAACCCGGTGCTGGCCGACCGGCCGAAGACGGACGTGAAGGTCGGCAACGCGCGGCAGTTGTGCGTCCCGGTGGCGAAACGCGGTGACGAGATCCCGCCGGAGGTGCTCGGCACCGTCCAGTGGCTGGATCTGGCGAAGGCGGATGTCAGCACCGCGCCGAGCGTGGTCGGGCCGGTCACGCTGAAGCTGACCCACCTGAACCCGGTGCTGGCCCACCTTCCCAGCGAGGCCGCCGTGATCACCGAGCCGGTTCAGCTCGGCCTCCCGGTCGCCAAGAACGGGAAGATCCCGCCAAGGGAGTGACGCGGCTCAGTCGATGCAGTCGGCGCCTTCGGCCGTGATCGGCGGCTCCGCGAGCGCGCCCGTCGCTCCACCGCCCGCGGAGACGCCCGGTCCTTTGTAGACCTGGCCGAGGACGACCTCGACCTGGCCCGCCGCGACCGAATCGGCCTTCTGGAGGTCCAGTCCGCCGAGCAGTTTCGCGATCTCCGCGGCGGGCCCGGCCGCGTCGCTGTACCGGACGACCGACGTCCGCCGACCGGCCTCGGCCTTCGTGTCGCCCTTGCCGTATCCCTTCTCCGCCAAGAGATCCGAGACGCGGGCGGCGAGACCGTCCTTGCCGCTCGCGTTGACGACGTCGACCTTGGGCCCGGCCGGCGCCTGCGGTGTCGCGGGCTGGGCGCCGATCAGGGAGGCGGCGAACGCGCGCACCTGGGCGGGGTCGACCTGCACGGCGGTCCAGGTCGGATGCCGGGGGTCGTAGCGGTAGTCGGGGTTGACCACCGGGATGGTCTCGAACGCGATCCCGCCGCCGGACACGCCGCGCATCTGCCGCACGAAGTCGAGCAGGTTCCACGACCCGTCGAGCACGACCGAACGTTTCACCGCGTCGATCAGGTCGGACACGCGCGCCGGGTTGGCGAGGGTCCCGCCGGAGAGCACCTGCTTCGCCAGTCCCGCGAGGAACACCTGCTGACGGCGGACGCGGTCGAGGTCGCTGCGGGGCAGGTTCTTGCGCTGGCGGACGAAGGCGAGCGCGTCGGCGCCCGCGATGGTCTGCCGCCCGGCGGGGAAGTCCGCCCCCGAATCGCGGTCCTTGGTCGCCTTCTTCAGGCAGACCTCGACGCCGCCGACGGCCTTGCTGATCTCGTAGAAGCTCAGCAGGTTGACCTCGGCGAAGTGGTCGATCTTGACGCCGCTGAGCTCCTCGACGGCCTTCAGGGTCGCCTTCCGCGCCGCGGTGATCGCCTGTTTGTTGATCTCGGCCTTGTCGGTCTTGCCCGCGGCTCGCTGCTCGTTGGCCGAGGCGAACTTGGTCCGGCCGAAGATCTCGTTGATCTTGCTCTTGTCCTTCGTGCCCGGCTGCGCGACCCACGAGTCACGCGGGATCGAGAACGCCTTCACCGCCTGCTGCCCGTTGGGGATGCGGAGCACTATGAGCGTGTCGGTCAGGTCGTCGCCGTTCGCCCCGGCCCGCAGTTCGCGCAGGATCTCCGGCGGGAGCGGCCGGTCCTGGTTGTCGGTCCGCGCGTCGCGTCCGACCAGCAGGATGTCCAGCGAACCGTCGGCGGGCTGCTCCCCCGGATCCGGCGCCTCGATCACGTCCTCGCGGGTGATGCCGTCGAGCGACTCCAGCGTCGTGTATCCGTACGCGGTCCCGCCGAACACCGCCACCGCCAGCGCGGCGACCAGGACCTTCCCCAGCTTGTGCACGTTCCGTAGACGCGCGGGAGGCCTTCAACGCTGCATAGGTGATCCAGTTCACATCCGCAGATGCGACGCGCCGTTCAGGTCGAGGATCGCGCCGGACGCCCACGCGGCCTCGCCGGAAGCGAGGTAGAGCACCGCGGCCGCGACCTCCTCCGGCGTGCCGACCCGGCCGAACGGGCTCTCGCCCCGCGCGCCTTCGACCTTCGCCGCGACCCGGTCGGTCGCGGTGAAACCGGGCGCGACCGAGGTCACGGCGATCCCGTGCGGGGCGAGGGCGACGGCGAGCGACTGCCCCAGCGAGTGCAGCGCCGCCTTGCTCGCGCCGTACGCCGGGAATTCGGGCTCGCCCTTGAAGGCTCCGCGCGAGCCGATGTTGACCACGCGGCCGGGCGCGCCGCGCTCGATCATGTGCCGCGCCACGCAGTAGGTCACGTTCGCGGTGCCGTGCACGTTGACGTCGAACATCCGCCGCCAGACCCGCTGCCAGTCCTCATAGGACACTTCGGCGACAGGATGGGCCCAGGCCGCGGATGGCGCGAAGGCGGCGTTGTTCACCAGGACGTCGACGCCGCCCACCAGCGCCTCGGCCTCGTCGGCGACCCGCCGCGCCACTTCGGGCTCCGATAGGTCACCTTGGACCAGGCCGTGCCCGGAACCGGGCAGCTCGCCGAGCGTCCGCTCGGCGTCCTCCCGTTTCGAGGCGTAGTGGACGGCGACACGGTCGCCCTTTTCCGCGAACGCGCGGGCGATCGCACGGCCGATGCCGCGCGACGCCCCGGTGACCAGAACTCCCACGGGCCGACCCTACTCAGCCGCCGAAGAGCTGCACCACCTTGCGGAACAGTTCGTAGACGCCGTAGGCGAACGGGAGCGCGACCCACAGCCACGCGAAGACCATCAGCCCGGTGCGGCGGCGTTCGGGAACCTGTTCGGTCATCGGGCCTCACTCCTCGCGGGCTCGCCGGACGGCGCCGGCTCGTGGTACTTCGGGTTGACCGGGCGCACCAGTTCGTTGGCGACGAAGCCGACGACCAGCAGGCCGATCATGATGAACAGCGACGTCGAGTACAGATCCGGGCCGACCTTGCCCGCCGCCTTCTGGCTGTCGGCGATGGCGTTGACGATCAGCGGCCCGAGCACCCCCGCCATCGACCACGCGGTCAGCAGCCTGCCGTGGATCGCGCCCACCTGGTAGGTGCCGAAGAGGTCCTTCAGATACGCCGGCACGGTCGCGAAACCGCCGCCGTAGAACGACAGGATCAACATCGCGCACAGGACGAACACGAGCTTCGAGGCGTTGGTGGTCAGCGCGATCACGAGGTAGAGCAGGGCGCCGACGCCGAGGTACAGCCGGTAGATGTTCTTGCGCCCCACCAGGTCCGAAGTGGACGACCAGACGAACCGGCCGAGCATGTTGGTCAGCGAGAGCAACGCGACGAACCCGGCCGCGGCGGCGGTGCCGACCGGGGTCGAGGTCTCGCGGAAGAAGTCCGCGATCATCGGCGAGGCCTTCTCCAGGATGCCGATACCCGCGGTCACGTTGAAGCACAGGACCACCCAGAGCAGCCAGAACTGCGGTGTCTTGAGCGCGTTGCGCGCGGACACGTTCGCGGTGGTGATCATCGCGTTGCCGTGGTCGGTCTTCGGTTCCCAGCCCGTCGGCTTCCAGCCGTCGGCGGGGACGCGCACCAGCAGGATGCCGAGGGTCATGAAGACGGCGTAGACCAGACCGTGCACGAGGAACGCCGTCGCGACCGTCCCGATGGACCACGGCGCCGCGCCCAGCATCTGGGAAGACCACGGGGAGGCGATCAGCGCGCCGCCGCCGAAGCCCATGATCGCGATGCCGGTGGCCATCCCCGGCCGGTCCGGGAACCATTTGATCAAGGTGGAAACCGGCGAGATGTAGCCGATCCCGAGCCCGATGCCACCGATCCCGCCCCAGCCGAGGACGACGAGCCAGTACTGCGAAGTCGCCACGCCGAGCGCGGAGAGCAGGAAGCCCGAGCTGAAACAGACCATCGAGACGAACATCGCCCAGCGCGGCCCGTTGCGTTCGACCAGCGTGCCGCCGAAGGCCGCCGACAACCCGAGCATCACGATGCCGAGCTGGAACGGGAGCGCGCTCTCCGTGCCGGTGAGGCCGAGGGTCTTCTCCAGCGGCGGTTTGAAGACGCTCCACGCGTAGGCCTGCCCGATCGACAGGTGGACGGCCAGCGCGGCGGGCGGCACCAGCCAGCGGCTCCAGCCCGGTGATGCGACGATGCGGGAACGGTCCAGGAAGCCGACAGCCATCCGGCGCCTCCGTACTCTGAGGATGTGCACTGGGAATGTATTACTTAATTCCCGACGTTGCAGTACTCAAGTGTCGAATAACCGGTCAGAAGGGTGGACAAGTGGGCAGGGTGACGGTGCGGCGTCCGGTGCGGAAGATCTCCGCGACCAAGGACGTGCGGCGCCCCGACGCGCTCGCGGCCGAAGAACCGCTGGAGATCCGCGTCGGTGGCAAGGCACTCGCGGTCACCATGCGGACACCCGGCAACGACGTCGAGCTCGCGCACGGGTTCCTGCTGTCCGAAGGCGTGCTCGCCGCGCGCGAGGACGTCGCGGTCGCGCGGTACTGCGACGGCGTCGACGACCAGGGCCGCAACACCTACAACGTCCTGGACATCGCGCTGGCCGAAGGGGTCGCTCCGCCGGAGACCGGCGTCGAGCGGAACTTCTACACCACGTCCTCGTGCGGCGTCTGCGGCAAGGCCGCGCTCGACGCGGTGAAGCTGAAGAGCCGGTTTTCCCCGGAGAAGTCCGAATTCGCGGTGAGCACCGACGTGCTGGCGAAGCTCCCGGACACGCTCCGTGCGCACCAGAAGGTGTTCTCCAGCACCGGCGGCCTGCACGCGGCCGCCCTGTTCGACGGAGACGGGAACCTCGCCGTCGTCCGCGAAGACGTCGGCAGGCACAACGCCGTCGACAAGGTGCTGGGCTGGGCACTGCAGGAGGGCCGGATCCCCGCGGCGGACACCGGGCTGCTGGTGTCCGGCCGCGCCTCGTTCGAGCTGGTGCAGAAGGCGGCCATGGCCGGGATCGGGCTGCTGGCGGCCGTCTCCGCGCCGTCGTCGCTGGCCGCGGAACTGGCCGAGGAGAACGGCATGACCCTCATCGGTTTCCTGCGCGGCGACAGCATGAACCTCTACACCGGGGAACAGCGGGTGCTCGGCCTCGTGAGTGGCGAGGACGGTTAGAACCGTCCTCGCCACTCACGAGGCCCTTAC
>NZ_JBHXIB010000027.1:0-105805 GCF_042723975.1 Amycolatopsis sp. NPDC058340
GTGAGGGCCTCCTTACCTACCCTCAGGGTAGGTAAGGAGGCCTTCACGGACTTGCGCCGAGGGCGCGGAAGCACCGTTCAGCTTCTGAGGAACGCGAGCGACCGGTACTCGTCGACCACCGAGGCCAGTTCGGCGATGCGGGCCTGCCCGGCGTCGATGAGCCGCTGCCCCGCGCGCGACCACTGCTCGAGATCCGGGGACATCGGCGGGATCTCGGCCAGGATCTCCGCGCTTTCGGCGAGGCTCAGCCCGACCCGCTGGGCGGCGACCGCGAGCCGGATCCGGCAGATGGCGTCGACCGTGAAGCGGCGCGCGTTGCCCGCGGTGCGTTCGGCGGTGATGACGCGGTAGCGCTCGTAGTACCGGACGGCGTTGGCCGAGACCCCGGCCTTGCTCGCGACTTCGCTGATGGTCAGGTGGGCGTCGAGCGGGGATCGTGTCGTTGTCGTCATGCCGCGCTCCGTACCGTCGTGGGATGCACTGTCGGGATGGTGGGCCGGGTCCGCAGCCTGACCACCAGGGCGAGCACCATGACCGCGAGCACACCGACGAGAGTCAGACGATACGCGTCGACGATCTCCCCGGTGAGCGACGGCGAAAGGCGCGCCGCGGCGAGACCCTGTCCTCCGGTGGCGGCCGCGATCAGCCCGGTGAACACCGCGCTCACCACGGCGGTGCCGACCGCGCTCGCGATGGTGCTGGCCAGGGGGAGGATCGCGGAACCGGACGCGAGATCCGGCCCCCGCAGGTCGCGGCCCGCGCTGACGATGGTGGGCATCATGATCGCTCCGGTGCCCGCGCCTTGGAGCACTCCCAAGATCGCCAGCACCGGGTACGACGTGTCCGGTGCGAGGACGAGGACGGTCAACGCGGTCGACGCGACCGCGAGGGTCAGCCCGGTCCCGACGACGATCCGCGGGCCGAAGCGTTCCAGCAGGCGGGCGGCGAACTGGATGCTGATCCCCATCCCGATCGTGCCCGGCACCATCATCGCCGCGCTGATCAGGGCCGAGTCGCCGCGGATCACCTGGATGTAGGCGGGCATCAGCAGCATCGAGCCGAAGTACGGCCCGGCGTACAGGACGAGGACCGCGGTGTTGCGCCCGAACGTCCGGTCGCGCAGGAGCCGGACGTTCAGCAGCGGTGCGCGATGACGCCACGAGCGGCGCGTGAACACCGCCATGAGCGCCAGCCCGATGGCGACGATCGCCACCCGGATCCCGAGGCTCGCCGCCTCTTCGCTGAATCCGTACGCCACCGCGACGACACCGGGCACGAGCAGCAGGCCGCCGGCGACGTCGATCGGAGTGCGTTCGGCCGACGGGACATCGGCGGGTACCCACCGGAGCACACCCACGACGGCGAGCAAAGCGGGCGGGACGGTGATGAAGAACAGTGCCCGCCAAGACAATCCGTCCAGCAGGATCCCGCCGAGCAGCGGACCGAGGATCGGCCCGATCAGCAGGGGGAGGCCGGTGATCGCGGTCATCCGGCTCCGGCGTTCCGGGGCCACCGCGCCGAAGCCGATGGTCATCCCCAAGGGGTTGATCAGACCGCCGGCGAGGCCTTGAGCCACGCGTGCGGCGATCAGCCAGCCCAGATCGACGGCGGCTCCGGCGGCCACGGACGCCACCGCGAACACGAGCAGCGCGGCCAGGTACACCCGGCGCGCTCCCCATCGTTGGGCGAAGGTCGCCGCCAGCGGCATCGCCGCGACCATGCCGAGCGCGTAGCCGGTCGCGATCCACTGAATGGTGGTGAGGGACGCGGAGAAGGTGGTCATGAACCGCGGCAGCGCGACGGCGACGATCGTGGTGTCGAGAACGGCCATCAACCCGCCGAGCGCGATCACCGCCGCGATGCGCAGCTCTCGACCGGTCAGGCGGTTCATGCCGCACTCACCTGAGCCGCGACGCGTCCGGCGCGCAGGGTGCGGGCCCACCAGCCCAGTTCCGTCATCGTCGCGGCCAGCGCGCCGCGTTCGCCTTCGGTTCCTTCGTAGCCGTTCGGACCGAGGCGGGTCCAGGGAGCGTTCAGCAGTACCGCGTCTCGGATGGTGGTGGCCCTCAGCTCGGGGAAGATCAGCCGGAGTTGCTCGATCGCCCGGATGCCGCCCGATCCGGCGCCGTAGCCGACGAACGCGACGGGCTTGTACGCCCATTCGGTGAAGTGCCAGTCGATCGCGTTCTTCAGCGCCGCGGGGAAGCTGTGGTTGTACTCAGGGGTGACGACGAGAAAGGCGTCGGCGTCGCGCAGCCTGTCGCTGATCACCGTTTCGGTGCCACCGGGCCGCGTTCCCTGCAGCGGGAGATCGATGTCGGCGAGGTCGATCGGATCGACCTCCACACCGTCGATGGTGGCGAGTTCGGCCTGCAGCCATCCCGTGATGGCGTCGGCGAAGCGTTCGTGCCGGACACTGCCGATGATCACGGCGAGGCGGATGGGGGACTGCGCGGTGGTTTCTGTGCTCATGCCGACGACGCTAAAAGTTCGTCCATAGGCGAACTCAAGCCGTTGCGGCGCTGGTCACGAACCCTGGACCTCCATCAATGTCGAGGTTGTAGAGGTTGACATGTAGGAAATCTCCTACGTATTGTCGTGGCATGAACATCGACCGCATCCAGTTCCTCACCGTGCCGGTCTCCGACCTGACCGACGCACGGGACTTCTACGTCGGCAAGCTCGGCTTCGACCTGCTCGTCGACGTCAGCGGCCCGCACGGTCCGTTCGTCATGGTCGGCCCCAAGGGGGCGGACACCGGGATCGTCCTCGTCGATCGCGCCGTCGGCGGGTTGGATCACGACTCGCGTGTGCACTTCCAGCTGACCACCACGGACGTCGACGCCGACATCGCGGAGCTCCGCGCCCAGGGCGTCGAGGTCGACGACGCGGAGGAGATGCCCTGGGGCCGCGTGACGGCTCTGAAAGACCCGGACGGCAACGCCATCGGGCTCCTCGAAGCTTCGGGCTATGGAAACTGGCCGCGCTAGTGCCGGTCAACGACGACGTCTTCGCCGCGCTCGCCAACCCGGCGCGCCGTGAAGTGCTGGGCATCCTCCTCGACGGTCCGCGGGCAGCGGGGGAGATCGCCGAACGGTTCGACATGCGGCGGCCGAGCCTGTCGGAACACCTTCGTGTGCTCCGCGAGGCGGGGCTCGTCCGCGAAGAGAGGCAGGGCCGCAATCGCGTCTACTCTCTGGACGCCGCACCGCTGCGAGAGGTCTCGGACTGGCTTTCGCCGTACGAGCGGTACTGGCGCGGCAAACTGGGCAACCTGCGCGACCTGCTGGACGAGGAGGAGTTCTGAACGACGAGGATCCGACGGCCGTTCATGTCGACCAGTTCCTGGCGCATCCGCCGCGCAAGGTGTGGCGCGCGCTGACCGAACCGCACCTGCTGGAGCGCTGGCTCCGCATGCCGAACGACATCAAACCCGTTGTGGGACATAGGTTCGAGCTGCTCGCCGATCCTGTTCCCGCCGCCGGCTTCGCGGGCGGCCCGGTCGCCTGCGAGGTGCTGGCGGTCGAGCCGGAGCGGCTGCTCAGCATCAGCTGGGGTCCGGAGTGGACGGTCACCTGGCGGCTCGAGCCGGAGGGGCACGGGACACGGCTGTTCCTCAGTCACGAAGGCTTCGACCCGGACGACGAATTCCAACGTATGTCGCGCCGGATCATGGGCGGCGGCTGGCGCACCGGCGTCCCGAAGGCCTTGGCGCGCGTATTGGACGAGATGCCGGACTAGGCCGTGTCCTGCAAGTCTTGTTCGCGGTCTTCGCGCCCAGGTGGTCCCTGACGGCACGGGCGGATGCGGCCGAGTACGACCACCGGTACGAGGCCGACCCGCCCGCACCGCCAGGAACCACCTGGATCACGAAACCCATCGAACAGACTCACAGGACACGGCTTAGCCTCTCGACAACGGGTCTAGGATCCCCGCTGTGACGGACGAGAAACCGCTCCGAGCCGATGCCCGCCGTAACCGCACACGGGTGTTGGAGGCCGCGGAGCGCGTCTTCGCGGCCAAAGGCACCAGTGCGCCGACCGAGGAAGTCGCCCGCGAAGCAGGCGTCGGCGTCGGCACGGTGTTCCGGCACTTTCCGACGAAAGAAGCGTTGCTGGAAGCGGTGCTTTTCGCGCGCCTGCACCGCTTCGTCGACGAGGCGGAGGCCACGGTGGCCGCCGACGCACCCGACCCGGGCGCCGCGTTCTTCGGCTTCCTGACCGGCTGGATCGAGATGTCCGGCGCCAAGAACGCCTACTTCGAAGCCCTGTCGGCGGCCGGGGTCAGCGTGCCGTCGGCAGGGTCGGTCATCGGCGTCCGCCTGAAGGACGCGCTCGGCGTGCTGCTGCGCCGGGCGCAGGACACCGGCGACGTCCGCAAGGATCTCGTCGTCGACGAACTGATCGCGGTGATCATCGGAACCGCGAAAGCGGCGGAGCATGCCGGGCCCGAGTTCCGGGCCCGGACGATCTGCATCCTCTTCGACGGGCTTCGGCCGCGTCAGGTGTAAGGGTCCATCGTCGGGCGCTTCGGCAGGAGCGCGTCGCCCGAGGACTCGCCACGCAGCCTGCGTTTGATCCACGGGACGGCGTGCTCCTTGCCCCACTGGAGGTTTTCGGTGCGCCGCGCCCGCGGGCTCAGCGACGGCCGCGGCCCGAGCACGGCGGGCGTCAGCTTGTGCGGCTCACCGAGCGCGTCGAGGACGGCGATGGCGATCTCGTTGTGCCCCAACGAGTTCAGGTGCAGACGGTCCGGCGCCCACAGACGCCGGTCCCGCAACTGGCGCATCGCCCACATGTCCACCAGCAGCGTCCCATGGCGCGCGGCGATACCGCGGACGTGCTCGTTGTAGATCGCGACGCGGCCCCGGATCCTGCGGAACAACGCGTCTTCGACCCCGTCGACCCCGGTGAACAGGACGACCCGCGCCCCGGTGGCGACCACCTTGCCGACCGCGACGTCGTAATCCTCGAGGAGGGCGTCGATGTCGACCTTCGGCCGCATCAGGTCGTTGCCGCCGGCGTAGAACGTCACGAGATCCGGGTTCAGCGCGAGCGCCGGGTCGAGCTGCTCCGCGAGGACCTGTCCGAGGAGCTTGCCGCGGATCGCGAGGTTGGCGTAGCGGAAGTCCTGGTGGTTGGCCGCGAGGGTGCCCGCGACGCGATCGGCCCAGCCGCGGACGCCGTTGGGTGACGAGGGGTCCTCGTCACCGACACCCTCGGTGAAGGAGTCACCGAGACAAACTAAGCGGTTGCTGGTAGTGGAAAGCACAGGATGGATCCCCAAATCGGTGACGACATACCTGCCGAGTCTACTGACGCTGTGTGATGGTGGATGCGTCGGCACTGTCCGGCAGCGGTGGTGACGAGCCTGCCGTCCGATGTCGGCGAGGACCAGGCGCTTCACCGGCCCGGGCGAGATGCGGAAATCCGCGCGGGCGCTTCGGGGAGGGGCGGATTCGACCGATGCGCCCCTCTACCTCGACGCTCGTGACCGCTACGTCAGTGCGGCCGTCTCCGCGTAGGTCAGCTGCTCGGCCTCGATCACGTCGAGCTTCGCAGCCTGGCCCAGCACACCCGAATGACTGATTTTGTTTGGGGCTATCGCTATTCAGCTACTTGAAAATCAAAATAGGGGTTACGGGTTCCATAAGGCTCGAAACCGACCAAGTCATCCACCGGAAGGCCCGAAAGACGTGACCACCCTCCGCGTAATGGCCAACCTCTGCTCGGCGGCGCTGGTCGCCGCCCTGCTGACCGCCCAGCCGGCCTCGGCGGCGATCGAGTCGCCCATCGTCAGCGCGCTGACCGGCCAGTGCCTCGATGCACACGGCAACGGGTCCAAGGGCACTCCCAAAGGTGCGACAGCCATCCAGTGGCCCTGCCATGGGGACACCAACCAGCTCTGGCACTTCTCCCAGGACTTCAACCGGGAGAACACCTTCCGGCTGAAGGTCCTAAGCGGGAACTCCAAGTGCCTCGACGTACCCCACAAGAGCACCGCCGGCGGGGTCGAACTCCACCTCTGGGACTGCCAGTCCGACTCCGGCGGCAGCCAGTTGTGGCGGTTTCACCACATCCGTTCTGAGAACGGCTGGCACTACCACTACATCGAGAATGTACGGTCCGGGAAGTGCCTGGACATACCTGGCGGCTCAACCAGTAGCGGGGTCCAGCTCATCCAGTGGCCGTGCAGTCTCGCGGCGCGCAACCAGGTCTGGCGCAACCGGGCCTGATGACGCCATCGTGAGAGAACCAAGATCGACGGTCACGAGCCGCGACAACCCAGAATACCGGATTGTCGTGTCTCAAAATCGACGACAGTTTCCCAAAGGCCTTGGCACTGAAGTGGCGCTAGTGCCATAAAGCCGGAATCGACCATTCTTTCACGCCCGGTGGGCGGATGCGCCGCGTCGGCGTCAACGATTCACTGCTCCAGAAGGTTCCGGGGGCACGCGGCGATCAACGACTCCATCACTTCGATGGGTAGCGCCGGGTTGGCGGCCGCGTGCCGGGCCAACTCCGGATCGTCCACTAGCTCGATCAGAATGTCGGTCGGCAGGTTCGGGTGTTCCGCGGCCCACCGCCGCGCGGTGTCGTCGCCGAGGCACAGCAGGAGGGTCTCAGCGCGAGTGTTGGGGTGTTCGGCGACCGCGCGGTACACCCGCCGTGCGGTGGCGTGGCACGCCATGTGGTGCAGCAGCTCAGGGTCGCAGTTGGGGTTCGTCGCCAACCTCCGGAACAGGCTCGGGCCGTGCCGCGCGGCGAGTGCCCGTAGCCGGTTCGCGGATAGTGCGGGATGCGGGGCGATCCCTTTGACAACCTGGATGTTGTCGTCTGCCACGAGCAGTTCGAAGACGTCTGAGGGCAGCGCGGTTCGCTGAGCGACCAGCATCCGGACCCGTGGAGACGGTGACGCCGCGAGAAGACGCAGCTCCTCGTCGGTCGCCGCAGTGACGCGGGGCAACCCGACCGGTCCGATTTTGGTCGATTCGACCACGAGCACGAGCACGTCCAGCGGAACCGCGGGGTTGTGCGCCACGCCGCGCCGTACGTCCGCAGACGCGTCATTCGCCAGCTCGCGCAGGATCGGCTCCACCACCACGGGGTTGGCGGCCAGGCCCGCACGGACACCGGGGATGGGATCGGCCGCCAGCCGTTGCCGGGCCTCAAGGGACAGATCCGAACGGGCAGCGAGTGTCCATCGAATCGCCATGTTGTCGTTGCCCAGCAGGGCGGTAACGTCGTCCGGCGAGGTGGTCGGATCAGCTGCTCGCTCGAGGTCATTGTCGACGTGCCAGGTGGTGTCGCGCGGTGGCACCGCAGGGCGGCCTGGCAAACGGGCACGCAGATGATCGGGTAATGCCGGGTTCGCCGTCAGGCCGAGCACGATGTCTCGTATTCGTTCGTCCACTCCACACTCCGGTCCGGTCGCAGCGGTCAGACTACGACTGTTGCCGTGTGGGGCACACGGGTTTTGGGCACACGTGGACCGCACGTGCCGGTGGCCCGAAGCAACGTGGCCAGGCGGCGGTCATGCCTATGGCGCTTCTTGGCGGACTACGCGGTATCGCAGATGTGTGACGTCGCGGCCTTCGAGCCGCCGGACGAGCTCCAGTTCGATGTGGCCGAGTCCGGTCGGCTCGAACAACCGCCGTCCGTCGCCGAGCAGCACGGGGACGAGGTGCAGTTCGAGTTCGTCGAGCTGGCCTGCTGCCAGCAGAGCCCGTGCCGCGCCGGCGCCGTGAACCAGCACGGCGCGATCTCCCGCCGCTTCCCGGGCCTCGTCGGCACACGCGTTGACGTCGGTGTAGAACTTCGCGCTACCCGGTGGCTCGTCGGCCGGGTCGACGGTGTGGGTGAGCACATGGATCGGCACGCCGTCATGGTGGTCGCCGTTCCAGCGGCCGGCCAGCTCGAACGTGCGGCGTCCGGATATCACGGCGCCGGTCGAGCAGGCCTCGGCGTACACCTGCCCGTTGATCCCTTCGGACATCCGGTCGTCGAGCCAGTTGAACAGACGGCCTCCGCCGCGCCCGAGTTCCTGGCCCGGCCGGTCGTCGGGCCCGGTGATATATCCGTCGAGCGACATGGACATGTACAGCCGCAGTGGTGTCCTGGACATCCTCATTCCCCTTCGTTTCGATCCGTCGGCCGGTCTCCTACCCGTACGTCGATCGCGCGGCACGGGATTCGACAAGAGATCCGAGATTCCCTCCCCACGGCGGCCCAGAGCTACGACTCGATCGTTCGGGTGGGATGGTCGTGGAACCCGACTGGCCGAGCAGGATCCCTATGACCAGCGCCCGCCGGATGATCGCGAAATCAGGTCGCCCGCGGCACGTCGGGCGACCGTCCACAGTGGCTGCTCGATCGAAGAGCGCCGTCGCTCACTGGCCTCTGATCGCCGACTCGACCGTGTCACCGATGAGGTAGTCCGTGAGCATGTACGCGCCCACGCCGACCAGGAACCCCACGGCGGAACCGAGCGGAGTGGCGGGTGCGCCGATGATGGCGCCCGTGATTCCGGCGGCCAGCAGACCGGACGCGGCGGCCCGGCCACCACGCGCCGCGTAATCGGTCGCGTTGTAGTCGGCGGTGCCGCGCAGCTCCTCGATGGCCATGTGTCCCGTCTCGATCAACGGGGCCGCGACCACGGCACCGGCCGCGCTCGTCCCGGCACGGCCCAGCACGACGTACACCCGGCCGGCGCCGCCGGTCATCAACGCGTTGCCGACCGCCGCGCCGACCCTGGTCTCGACCGCGCCACCGACGCCGGCACCGACACCCGTGGAGGCCGCGGTCGTGCCCAGATCCGCGGCGGACGGCAGCCTGCCCTCGGTGGCGAGGGAACCACCTGCCTGGAACAACACGGCGGCGCCCGCGCCCATGGTGCCCGATCGCACGCCGGCGCGGCCCATCGCGCCGGAGGCGCCGCGTTCGGCCACCGACAGCGCCTCGGGGAACGTCCGCATCGCGATATCCGGCCGGGCACCACGGCCGGAGCCGCCCAGACCTGCCGCCAGGCGCACGTTCTGGACGGACTGCAGGCCCGCGGTGTCCATGCCGTGGCTGACCACCTGCTCGGACAGAGCCCGCGCCAGCCGGGTGAGGATCGGGGTGCGTTGGGCGGGCGGCAGGGCGTTGAGCTGGGCCAGTGTGCGGATCTGGGTGCCGCCGACGCGTTCGTTCGCGACGGCGAGGTGGGCGTCGATCGCGGCCTGGTGGTTCGCCGGGTTGGTCATGACGCCGCTGGAGATCGTGGCACGGAACGAGGTCACGTCGTCGGCGTTGACCGCGAGCCTGCCTCGGCGGATCACGTCCTGCCGTGCCGCCTGCCACGCGGGGGTGGTGGCCGGTGGCCACGGCAGCGTCGGGTGCTGGTTCCACACGGCCCGGTCGAACGCCGTGCCGCCGCCCGCGCCGGTGAGTGTCCGGAACGAGTCGCGGTAGTAGCCGCCGCGTCCGGCGGGGGCCTGGGTGGACGCCTTGACGCTGACCAGCCGTCCGCCGGTGTCGGTGAAATCCCAGACCGGGTAGTTCCCCGACCGGGGCGTCGAGCCGGGTCCCGCCGGCCGCCACGGCACCGCGTTCAAGTCGCCCGCCAGCGGAGAAGCCTGACGCGTGGCGAACGACAGTTCGCTCACATCGCCGGTGAATCCCCTGCTCAGCACGCGGGGCCCGCTGACGTCGGTGCCGACCACGCCGGGCAG
Organism: Amycolatopsis sp. NPDC058340; assembly: GCF_042723975.1. Taxonomy (NCBI): domain Bacteria; kingdom Bacillati; phylum Actinomycetota; class Actinomycetes; order Pseudonocardiales; family Pseudonocardiaceae; genus Amycolatopsis; species Amycolatopsis sp. NPDC058340. Next base: position 9,713 of record NZ_JBHXIB010000027.1, read on the forward strand.
CTGCCGTTCGAACGCGCCGCTCTGCAGCCGCGGCCCGAGCACGCCGGCCGCCGCGGCCTCGTCCAGGCTGGTGATCGGGATGCCCAGGCCGGTGAGGGCCCGCTGGAACTGCCGCTGCGTCACGACGACGGCCGGAGCCGACCTGCCCCAGCCCAGCGGCGCGGTGCCCACGTCGACGACCTGCGAGCCATCGGTGATGGCGAGGAGCTGGCCGCGGCCACCGGCGTTGCTCTGCTCCGCGAGGAAGACCTGTCCGGCGTCGACACGGGCCTGACGTTCCTGCTCCAGCGCGGTCTGCCGGGTGGTGGCGGTCTGCCGTTCCGCCGCGGCGAGCTCGGGCCGCGCGAGCTGCTGGCGAACTGTCTCGAGCTCATCCAGCAGGCCCGTGTTGGTCAGGTCGCCGACCGGGGCCGGACGCGTCGGCGGTGCGGACGGCCGTTGCTGCCGCTGCACCCAGGCGGTGACGGCGGCGTTGCCCGCGGCGCGGGGTATCGCCGTCAACGGCACATGTGTTCCGCCGCGGTGGTGAGAACGTCGCTCGGCCTCGCCGGAACTGGGCTCGGGCGAGCGGTGCGCGTGGGTTGGCACCCGCTCAGCCTTCCCGGGAAGCGGCGGTGACGTCGATGTCCTGCGGGGCAGACTCAGGGGCGACGTTCCAGGGTCCTGTCGAAGGTGCCGCGGAACAGCCCTTGACAGCCTCCGGCACCGTTCATACATTCATACAGCCAATGTCAATCTGTATGAATGACGCTGGGAGTTGGTCCGCATGCGACTCGGCAAGACCGCCGTCGTCCTCGGTGGCAGCGCCGCCGGACTCTGCACCGCGGGAGCGCTCGCCCCGTACTTCGACGAAGTGGTGGTGCTCGAACGCGACGAACTGCCTGCCGAGGCCGAACATCGGCGCGGGGTACCGCAGAGCAAGCATCCGCATTTCCTGCTGAACTCGGGCCGCCGGGCGATCGGTGCGCTGTTCCCCGGCTTCGAGGACGACCTCATCGCCGCCGGAGGGCTGCATCTGATGCCGTCCATGGACGCGGCGTACCTCGACGGAAAGGGCTGGTCGGCGCGGAAACGCAGTGCGATGACGATGATCTACGGCTCCCGGATCCTCATCGAACGCGTGCTGCGCGACAAGGTCCGACGTCTGCCGAACGTCATGATCCGCGAGGGCGTGGCGGTGACCGGACTGACGACACGGGCGGGCGCCGTGACAGGCGTCGGCTTCTCCGCTGACGACGGCGACGAACACCTCGACGCCGACTTCGTGGTGGACGCGATGGGCCGCGGTTCCTCCGTCGCCGCCTGGCTGGTGGCCGCGGGATGGCCCGAACCGGAAGTGCGGACCCTCGACGCCAAGGTCACCTACACCTCGCGCTGGTACGACCTGCCCTCACCCGAGGAACGGCCACCGTCCTGGTGGTGGCGGCATCTGGTGATCATGCCGACCCCCGACAAGGGCGCCCATCCGGACGAGCACGAGTTCCTGGTGAACTTCTTCCCGATCGAGGACAACCGTGTCATCGCCTGCATGGGCTCGTGGGGCCTCGAAATGCCGCGCACCACCGAGGCGTTCGTCGAGTCGGCCCGCCGGGTGCGGGCGCCGTTGTTCGCGGCCGCGATGGACCGGTCCACTCCGACCTCCGAGGTGCATCTGACCCGCTCGACCGGGAACAAGTGGCGCCGCTACGACCGGCTCCGCACCCCGCCGGAACGCCTGGCGTTCGTCGGAGACTCGATCTGCGCGTTCAACCCGTTCTACGCGCAGGGCATCAGTTCCGCCGCGGGTTCGGCACTGCTGTTGCGCGAGCACCTTTCCCGCGCCGAACGGCTCGGCCCGGAGTTCGCCGCACGATTCCTCGCGGCGCAACGAAAGCTGCTCAACGTGCCGTGGAGCCTGGCTATGGCGAGGGATCAGGGTTACGCCTGCGCGGTGGGCACCGAGAAGGCGCCCGAGTGGCGGCGACGGCTGCTCGAAGCCCTGTCCGGCCCGGCGTTCAGGCTCATCGTCGGCGCCGCCCGCGAAGACGACGTCGTCGACGAGCACTTCGCGAAGGTGTTCAACCTCGACGAATCGCTCCGCGACATGATGGCGAACCCGCGGGTGATCGCCGGCCTCGTGCGCTACCGGATCCGGGCCGCGCTGGGACGGCACCGGGTCCCCTTCGACTTCGACGCCCAGGCCGAACCACCGGTCACGGACTACTCGCCGAAAAACGCCGCCGCCGAAGCGGCGGTCTCCCGGTGAGCGCCGTATGCGGATCGGACGCGGAAGCCGTCACGCGAGGACTCGGCTTCGACTGCCACGACGTCTCCCCATGGTTCTCGATCCGCCCACCGTGGGCCGAGGCTCACTGGACGATGCCACTGCTGGAACTGCTCGTCGTCGGCGGAGCCGTGTTCGCGCTGGTGCACGCACTCCGGCGGCACCGCCAGGGCGACTCGGCGAATCTGGCGTTGTGGTGCGCCTCGCTGGTCTACCTCTTCGTCATCGAACCGCCGCTGTACTTCCCGGAGTGGTTCGGCCTGGAGCGCCAGTACGGTTTCATCTTCGCGCACAACCGGTTCACCGTGCAGTTCATGTGGGATCGGCTGCCGCTCTACATCGTGGCGTTCTACCCGGTGATCAGCCAGCTCGCCTACGAACTCGTCCGGTCGCTCGGGATCTTCCGTGCCCGCGGCGCCTTGATCGGGTCGGTGGCCGTCGCCTTCGCGTGCCAGGCCTTCTACGAGGTCTTCGATCAGCTCGGCCCGCAAGTGAACTGGTGGGCCTGGAACGGGAACAACCGGATCGTCAATCACCCGGCGCTGGATTCGGTGCCCATGACCAGCATGCTGCTCTTCGCGTCCGTGTCGATGGGCGCCATGACCTACCTGGTGGTGCGGCTGGCGGGCGGAGCGCGACGGGGCTGGTCACTGGCGGCTCGCATCGTGGCGGCCGGGGTCCTCACCCCGCTGAGCATGGCGATCGCCGGGCTCCCGTCGAGTCTCTTCGCCGGGAACGTGACCGCGCAGGCCTGGATCCTCGGCACCGAGCTGGCCCTGCTGTGGCTGGCCGGTATCTGGATCTTCGTCCGGCACGGACGTCCCGAAGAGCCGTTGGCGCCCTTCGCCCGGTTCTATCCCGCCGTCTACCTGGGCGGGATGGCCGTGTTCTGGGTGGGCGTCGTCGTCGAGAACGGCACCTCGACCGGCAGCGGCCTGTACGCGCTCGCCTGTTTCGTGGCCGCCGGGCTGATGCTGACCGCGTTGTACCGTGTGCGCCGCCCGGCACCTGCCACCGGCTGAGATTCTCCGTTCGGGGAAGATGAGACGCATGGGGCACCACGGATGGCGGGGGAACCCGCCCGGAACCGAGCGCGAGGCGCGCCGCCGGATCGTCGAGGCGGCGACCGCGTGCATCGACCGGGTCGGTCTCGCCAAGACCAGCCTCTCCGACGTCGCCGCGGAAGCCGGCGTGACCCGGCAGACCGTCTATCGCTACTTCCCGAGCCTCGCGGACATCCTCAGCGCGGTCGCGCTGGACCGGGTCGAGGAGTTCGCCCGGCGGATGGAACGGCATCTGGCCACGTTCGCCGACCCCGCCGAGGTCGCCGTGGAATCGGTGGTGTTCGGCGTCCGCGCGGTCCCCGACGAGCCGTATCTGGGACTGCTCCTGAAAGCGGGCGAGGCCGACGTCTTCACCGTCGCGGTCACCTCGGCGCAGTCGTTCGCGCTCGGCGCCCGGATCCTCCGGAACGTGCCGGTCGACTGGGCCGCGGTGGGTGTCACGACCGACGAGGACTTCGAGGGGCTCGCCGAAATGCTGATGCGGCTGTTCCTGTCGTTCCTGCAGTACCCGTCGACGCCGGCACACACCGACGAGCGGTTGCGCTCCATGGTCCGCCGCTGGATCGGTCCCGCGCTGACCGCACGGCCGTGACAATCGAAGTCCGTGAAGTATCAACGCGTATGGTAGTAATTCACCGACAATAGCCGTGGTTCTTGTCTGACCTTCACGATGCTGCCACCCTCGCCGAAGACGATCATCGGCGAAAGGGGCGTGCATGGGATGGTGGTGGCAGGCGTTCTTCGACGCCGCACCGTGGTCGCTGCTCGTCGCCGCGACCGGTGCGGGCGTCGCCGAATTCATCGCGCGGCTGAGCGGAAAACGGCGCGGCCTGTTCGTGGTCGCCCTGGATTTCGCTTTGCTGGCAGCGCTTCTCGCGGTACTTCTGGTCGTTTTCGTACCTTCGCCCACGGCGGCAGGCGGTTCGTCGGTGAATCTTCACCTGCTGGCGGACATCCAGCCCGTCTTCAGCGACCGCCCGGAATTCGCCGTGTTCCAGTTGGCCGGCAACGTCTTCCTGCTGACACCGCTCGCGATCCTGCTGCCGGTGCGCTTCGGCTGGGCGAAACCCGTGTCACGGATCGTCCTGTGGGCGTTCCTGGTGTCCGTGTCGATCGAATGCCTTCAGGTCTGGCAGGACGCCGGCCGCGTGGGTTCGCTGGACGACGTCCTGTGCAACACGGCGGGAGCCGCGCTCGCGGCCTGGTGCGGAAGCCGGTGGCGTGCCCGGACGGCGACCGCGGCCAGTGTCCGCGTGTGGCACCGATCGGGGATCGAGGTCCGGCGTTCCGGAGTGGTGCACGCCCGTCGCGGCCAACGGCTGATCGGCCGCGTGACCTTGAGCGACCTGCCACCGTTGGCCGAAGGCGCGACCCTCGAGATCACCCTGTCCGAATCGGACGGTGGCGCCCTCCTCGTTTCCGCGCAGGCGTCGGTGGCGGCGTGACCCGCGAGCGCTACCTCGGCCGGACGGCGGCGAGCACCGCGTCCAGGCTGGGAAGCCAGCGCTGCCGGGGATCCGGCGCCGAGAGCCATTCCGCGTGGGCCTCGGCGCGCCCGGAGTCGGCGGGCAAGGGGAGCAGTGTGCCCCAAGCGAGTACTTCGACGTGCTGCGGCAGGGAGATCCGAGGAGGGATCAGGCCGTCGGTCTCCGCGAGGATGGCCACGCGCGGACCCTGCTGGGTCAGCACCGCCATGGCGGGACCTCCGCAACCGGTGTCGGCGAGCCGGGCGAGGACCTGGGCGCCGTTGATCTTCGGCAGGGTCACCGCGCAGATCCCGCCTTCCAGCACCAGGAACGGCTGCGGGCCCCGCCATTTCAGCGACCAGCCGAAGAGACGGCCGTAGAAGGCGTCGCCGCGGGGGCGGATCGAGCGTGACTCGACCGGAAGCACTTGGTGGTCCAGCGACATCGTCGGCGCCTTCCGAACGGGGAGTGGGGGACTCGGCACAGCCTAACGGCACTCAGTGCCACTAGCAAGTGGCTGCTACCGTCCCGCTATGACCGATTCGCCGCGCCGAGCGCCGGTGACCCGAGCCGGCGCCACCCCCGCGGGGAGGCGCAAACTGCGCCGTGCGCTCGCCGCGGCGGCCGTGGACCTGTTCGTGGCCAAGGGGTACGAGGCCACCACGGTGGACGAGATCGCGGCGGCCGCGGGGGTGGGCCGCCGGACCTTCTTCCGGTACTTCGACGCCAAGGACGACGTGCTCTTCGCCAACCACGACGAGATCGTGGCCGAGATGGAGGAGACCTTCGCCGCCGCGGACCCGGATCGCGACCCGGTGGAGGTGGCTTGTGCCGCCGTCGGCCTGGTCCTCGACTCCTACGCCGCGGAACTCGACGTGTCGCTCAAGCGGTTCACCCTGACACGAACGGTTCCTTCCTTGCGGGACAAGGAAGTCGCCACCGTCGACCGCTATCAGCGCGTGCTCGCCCGTTACCTGCGGGCGCGGTTCACCGAGCAGGGTGACGAGACGGCGAGCCTGAGGGCGGCGGTGGCCGCCGCGGCGATCGCGGCCGCCAACAACCATGTGCTGCGGCGCTGGCTGCGCAGTGGCGGCCAGGACGACATCGCCGCCAGCGCGGCGGAGGCCTTCGCGCTGGTGATCGACGCGTTCAGGGTCGAAGAGCCCGCGGACGAAACGACGGTGGTGGCCGTGATGACCACCGCGACGCCCTTGCACGCCGTCATCGCCAAGGTCAACGCCGCCTTGACCGAGTCGTAGGTCGTATCTGGCACTCAGTGCCATCGGTAAGGTCGGACCTGATGATCGACCGACAGCGCCTGCGGCTGTGGGTGGCCGCCCTGCGGTACACGGCCTACGCCGGAACGGATACCCCGCCAAAGCGTTCGGCGGGGTTGCGCTGGCTGCGCGCCCTCTCGATCGTCGGTTGTGCGCTGTGGGCGGGTTTCGTCACGTTCTCGACGGTTTCGGTACCGGCGCCCGTGAAGACGTTCAACGTCCTCATCTCCGTGCTGCCGTGCCTGCTGGCGGTGCGCTCGCCGCTGTGGGGATGGCGCCTCCTGATCGTCGGCATCGTCAGCACTCCGCCGACCCTGCCCGGTATCGCCGGATCGTGGGGCTGGCCATGGGCGCCGGGCTTCGCGCTCACCGCGGCACTCGTCTTCTACCTGGTGGGAGAGAGCAACGATCAGCCGCAACTCGCCTGGGCGGGGCTGATCTCGTTCGGCGCCGCCGCCCCGTTCCTCGATGACTGGCGTGACGCGGCGTTGCTCGTGCTGCTGGGCGGGATCCTCTACTTCCTCGGCAACACGGTGCGCCAGCGCAAGCTCGCCGAAGAAGAACGTGCGGCGCAACAGGAACGCAGGCTCGCCGAGGAGACCCGCGCGGCTCTGCTGGAGGAACGCGCGGGAATCGCGCGGGAGCTGCACGACGTGGTCGCGCACCACATGTCCGTACTCGCCCTGCGTGCCGACTCGGCGCGGTTCCGGTTCGCGGATCACGGCAAGGCCGATCGGGAAGCCGAAATCTGGCGGGAGTTCGCCGACCTCGCCGGGACCGCCCGCGAGGGCCTCACCGAGCTGCGCAGGCTGCTCGGGGTGCTCCGGTCCGAGGAACACGCGCCGTCGGTCGCTCCGCAGCCGGGATTGGGCAAGGTGGTCGAACTCGTCGAAGGGGTCAAGGCCGCAGGCACCGCTTGTGAGCTCGATCTGCGCGGCGACCTCGACACCGTTCCGGTCGGGGTCGCGTTGTCGGTGTTCCGGATCGTGCAGGAGGCCCTCAGCAACGCGATCCAGCACGCGCCCGGAGCGGCGATCTCCGTCGAGCTGACGGCCGGCCCGGGGGCGGTGCGGCTGCGCATCGACAACGGCCCCGGCGACGGTCCGAAGAGGACGGAGCGGCCGCGAAGCGGGCACGGTCTGGTGGGGATGCGGGAGCGGGCCGCTATGCTCGCGGCCGATCTTGAAACAGGGGAGCGCGCGGACGGCGGTTTCCGCGTCGCCTTGACCGTTCCACTCGATCGTGAGGGGCGCCTGGAACCGTGATCTCGGTGGTCATCGCCGACGACCAGACCATGGTCCGGCAGAGTTTCCGCGCGGTGCTCGACGCGCAGCACGACATCCGGGTGGTCGGGGAGGCCGCGGACGGGAACGCCGCCGTCGCGCTGTGCACCGAACTCGAACCGGATGTCGTGCTGATGGACGTCCGCATGCCGGATCTCGACGGCCTCGAGGCGACCCGGCGGATCGTGGCGGGCCTGCCGGAGGTCCGCGTGCTGATCCTCACCACCTTCGACATCGACGAGTACGTGTTCGGCGGGCTGCGGGCGGGCGCCAGCGGTTTCCTCCTGAAGGACTCGCCGCTGGACGACCTGGTCACCGCCGTCCGGGTGGTGTCCGCGGGCAACGCGCTCTTCGCGCCGACGATCACCAGGCGGCTGATCGGCGAGTTCACCCGCACCCACGCCCCGGCGCATGCGGGCCGCTCCCTCGTGGCCGACCTGACCGCGCGGGAGACCGAAGTGCTCAGGCTGGTCGCGCGCGGCCTTTCCAACGCGGAGATCGCCGAAGCGCTGGTGATCGCGGAGCAGACGGCGAAATCCCATGTCAGCAGGGTTTTCGCCAAACTCGGCGTCCGTGACCGCGCGCAAGCGGTCATGGTCGCCTACGAGGCGGGGCTCGTGGTGCCGGGGAACACGCCCTGATATCGGGGGCTCCAGCGCCAGGGCGACGATCGTGCGGCAGGCTGCTCGCTGCTGCTCAGCGGATGGATGGTCGCCGTGGTGCCGAGCGGAGGAGGCGCCGAACGTGACTGGAACATCGTGGAGGCCGTCGGACTCGCCCTCCTGGACAGAGGGCAGAAGCGTGAAGGCTCCTTCACTGCGCTAGACGCCAGGGTCTCGGCGAAGTCGAGATAGCGCAGGCCTGGTTCCGAGCGTCGACAGGGCGGACATGGGTATCGAGTGTCCACAAGGGACAGCTCCGGGCGACCGAATGTCCTATGTGTGCATGTACGATTCTCTGCGGGGGGTCGTGAGTGACAATGAGGGTTAGAACGACCAAAAACACTCACGACCCCCTAGTCAAGACGCGCAAAACGCCTGAATCGGGCACTTGGGCCCCGACTCGTGTCCCTTATGGGCAGTCACGAGTCCGCTCCTGAGAACGCTTCTGTGCCTCATGACGGTGACGCACAGGCCGGCGGCAATACGCCTTTGCCGGGACCCTTGCGCTAGATGCCGTGAAGGGGGCCTTCAAGGACCGCCAGGGGCAAAGGCGGCGGTGGCCTGGTGGGCCACTCACGACCCCGGCGACTACCCGGCGAGGCCGAGGAAGAAGTCCCGGACGTCCGCGGCGAGCAAGTCCGGAACCTCCATGGCGGCGAAGTGGCCGCCACGATCGAACTCCGACCAGTGCCTGACGTCGAACAACCGCTCGGCGAGTGGACGCACCGACCGCGTGATGTCATACGGCAGCACGGCCACGCCGACCGGCACGCGGCAGGGGGCGTTCACCTTGCCGGCGTCGTGGTGCAGCCGCGCGGACGAAGCCGCGGTGGCGGTCAGCCAGTACAGCGAGATGTCGGTGAGCATGCGGTCGTCGCCGACCCGCGTGCGCGGGTCCGTCCACTGCGCGAAACGCTCGGCGATCCACGCCAGCTGGCCGACCGGCGAGTCGGTCAACGCGTAGCCGATGGTCTGCGGGGTGGCTGCCTGCAAGGCCTGATACGGCGGACGATTCGCCATGAGCTGCTTCACCTTCTCAAGGCGCGCTTCGTCCTCTTCGGACAGTTCGAGGCCGGCGTCGGGGTCCGGCCTGGTCGGCAGGTAATTCACGTGCACGCCGACGACGTGTTCCGGCGCCACCGCGCCGAGTGCCGTCGAGATGCCTGAGCCGAAGTCGCCGCCTTGGGCGCCGTAGCGCTCGTAGCCGAGGCGGCGCATCAGCTCGGCCCAGGCCCGTGCGATCCGTTCGACGCTCCAGCCGCGTTCACGGGTCGGCCCCGAGAAGCCGTAGCCCGGGATCGAGGGGATCACGAGGTGGAAGTCGCGTGACAGCGGCTCGATCACGTCCAGGAACTCCAAGAACGAGCCGGGCCATCCGTGGGTGAGCACCAGGGCGAGTGCGTCCGGGTTCGCCGAGCGGACGTGCACGAAGTGGATGTTCTGGCCGTCGATCTCGGTGGTGAAATGCGGCAGCTTGTTGAGTTCGGCTTCGTGGGCACGCCAGTCGTAGCCGGTTCGCCAGTATTCGGCGAGCTCTCTGAGCCTCGCGAGCGGGAATCCGTAGTCCGAGCCCGCGTCGGCGACCTCGTTGGGCCAGCGGGTGCGGGCCAGCCGGTCGGCGAGGTCGTCGAGGTCGGCCTGGGGGATGTCGATGCGGAAGGGCTTGATCACGGCGCGATCTCCTCGAATCATTGGGTCTCTAAACGTTTGGTGGCCCAACGATACCGCAATCGTTCGGGCGCCCAACGATTCGTTAGACTCATCACATGGACGACCCCGCACAGGAGCCGCGTGGCGGCTGGCGAAAGCTGCCGAGCTGGTTGCTCACGCAGACCGCGAACCACGCGCATCGCCTGGTCACCGACGGTTTCTCCGCGGTCGACGCCCGCGGCTACCACTACCGCGTGCTGGCGACGCTGGACGAGTTCGGGCCCGCCAGCCAGGCGACGCTGGGCCGCTTGAGCGGTATCCACGTGAGCGAGATGGTCGCGACGATCAACGAGCTCGCCGAGCGTGAACTGGTCGAGCGTGCCCCCGATCCGGCCGATCGGCGGCGCAACGTCGTCTCGCTGACCACGGCGGGCAAGCGCCAGCTGCGGCGGCTGGAGAAGCAGCTGGCCGAACGCCAGGACGAACTACTGGCACCGCTGTCTTCCGACGAGCGGAAGCGGTTCACCGCTCTGCTTTCGAAGCTGCTGGAGCACCACGACCGGCGAAGCGGCGAGGCTTAGAACCCCTGGGCGGAAGCCAAGAACGCCTGACGGGCGTCGGAAGTGCTGTGCTGTGGCCAAAGGGCCTGCAGGGGTACGTGCACGGCCGGGTGCAGTTCCCGGACGACGACGGCCCCGCCCGCGGCCGGTCCGGGTGGCGCGGTCACGAAGGCGACCCCTTCGGTGTCGAGGACTGCGGTGACCGGCGGCGTTCCCTGGATGGGGTTGCGGCGGACGCGCGGTTCGAATCCCGCGTCGCGGCAGAGGTTGACGAGCAGATCGGTGTACCCGGACCGGCCGGGATGTCCCCAGACGGTGATCTCCTCGCCGTCGAGGTCGCTCAACCCGAGGTCCTCGCGGCCGGCGAGCCGGTGACCGGCGGCGACGGCGACGTTGAGCCGCTGCCGGATCAGCGTGGTCCCGACCAGGCCGTGCGCGAGGGTCAGCGCACGGCCGAGGCCGAGATCCAGCTGCCCGCCGAGCAGTTGCGCGACGAGTTCGTCGGGGTAGCGCTGGTTGACGTCGATGACGAGGTCGGGGTCGGTCTGGTGTTTGCGCAGCAGGGCGGTGACCTCGTCGCCGGTGACGGCGGGGGTGTGGCCGACGCGGAGCCGTTCCGGTTCGCTCCGGCCGATGCGGCGGGCGCGCTGGACGGCGGAGTCGGCGATACCGTGCAGGAGGCGGGCGTCGGCGATCAGCGCCTGCCCCGCGGGGAGCACGGTGACCCCGGTGGCGCTTCGCTCGAGCAGGGGGACGCCGACCTCCCGCTCGAGCGTGCGCACCGAGGTCGAGAGTGCCTGCTGGCTCAGGTGCAGCCGGGCCGCCGCGCGGGTGAAGCTGCCTTCTTCGGCGACGGCGATGAGGTGGTTCAGCTTGTACAGGTCCAGACCCACCCGGGGCTCCCCTTCGTGTCCGGTCTACGGCGTCTTGGCCAGGGTAAGGGTCAGCGCGTGGTGTAGCCGCCGTTCGGGAACATCGTCTGGCCGGTGAACCAGCCGCCGTCGGTGACCAGGAAGCGGAGGATCGGCACGATGTCCTCGATCTTCGTCAGCCGTCCGCCCTTGGCTTGTGACTTGTGGAATTCGACCCGCTCGGGGGTTTCCTGCGGGTAGAAGAACGGGGTGTCCATCGGGCCGGGTGCGACGACGTTGACCGAGATGCCGCGGTCGGCGAACTCCTTGGCCGCCGCCCTCGTGAAGTGCTCCAGCGGGGCTTTGCCGCCGGCGTAGGTGGAGTAGCCGTCGGTGAAGGCCGCCAGCAGTGAGGTGCCGAGGCTGATGATCTTGCCGTTGTCGGAGAGGCGCCGTCCGGCTTCCTGGATGAAGAAGTAGGCGGCCTTCGCGTTGACCGCGAACATGCGGTCGTAGTCCTCTTCGGTGGTTTCGAGGATCGGCTTGCGCAGGACCGTGCCGGTGGTGTTGACCGCGATGTCGGCGCCGCCGAAGGTGTCGACTGCCGTGTCGAAGAGGCGGCGGACGTCGGCGACCTTCGTCAGGTCGCCTTGGACGGCGACGGCTTCGGAGCCGGCGCCGCGGACGGCCTCGACGGTCTTCTCGGCGTCGGCCGCGGAGGCATCGCCGTGGTAGTGGACGACGACCTTGGCACCGGCTTCGCCGAGGGTGGTCGACAGGAGCCCGCCGAGGTTCTTCGCGCCGCCGGCGATGACCGCCACTGTTCCGTTCAGGTTCTGTTCGCTCATGACTTCGAACGTAGGAGCCCGGGGCGGGGCATGGGAAACACAAGATCGAGGTGCGGTCACAAGCCCGGCTTGTGGGCTTCCCCACCTGCGCGGAGCTGGGAATCTTCGGGATCGAACGGCGAGATGACCTCGTATTGTGGACACTCTGATCGTGCTCCGAGAAGTCGACGACCTTGATCAGCCCGCGGCCCCAGAGGAGGCGCCCCGTCACGGGCGTCCGGCGCGTGTGTTCGAGAGAGTCCTCGACAGACTGGCTCGGTCGGCTTATCCCAGGGCGATCCTGTTGTATCTCGTGATCCGCACGGCGAGCGTCCAGTTGCTCGATCTGCTGGCCGCCCGGCGCGGTGCGACGCTGACCGACCGGCTGACCGCGTGGGACGGGCAGTGGTATCTGCGGCTGGCTGTGCACGGGTACGCGGATCTGCCGGGGACGCTGGACGCGGCGCGGCAGCCGTATTCGGACGCGCCGATGGCGTTCTTCCCGTTGTATCCGAAGCTCGTCGGCGCGGTGATGTGGCTCGGGCCCGATGTCGTGACGGCGGCGCTGACGGTGTCGGTGCTGGCCGGTCTGGTGCTGGCGTGCGGGCTGGTCCGGATCGGGCGGGCGGTGTCACCGGATCGGGGCGACCGGACCGGGTTGCTGCTGGTGGCGTTGTGGGCCGGGGCGCCGATGGCGATCGTCTTCTCGATGGCTTACACCGAGGCGGTGTTCTGCGCGTTCGCCGTGTGGGCGCTGGTGGGTGTGCTGGAACGGCGCTGGATGCTGGCCGGCTTGTGCGCCTTCGCGGCCGGCTTGTCGAGGTCGACGGCCGTGGTGCTGGTCGCGGTGGTCGTCGTGGCGGCGTTGATCGAGGTCTTCCGTCGTGGCGAGAAACGCTGGTGGGCGCTCGCGGGGGCGGCGATCGCACCGTTGGGAGTGGCCGGGTACCTGGGGTTCGTCGCCTACCGGACAGGGAGTTTGACGGGCTGGCAGGACATCGAGTTGCGGGGCTGGAACACCGAGTTCGACTTCGGTGCGGAAACCGCGGATTCGGTGCTGGCGCGGTTGACCGGGGACGAGTCGGTGTTCAGCACGCTGACGGTGTTGCTGCTGCTGGGTGCGGTGGCGCTGGCGCTGGTGGCGGCGTTCATCCGGGTGCCGTGGCCGTTGACGCTCTACGGAGCCGGGGTGCTCTTGCTGGCCATCGGCACGCGGGGGCTGCCGGACGCGAAGATCCGGTTCATCCTGCCCGCCTTCCCGGTACTGGTGCCGATCGCGATCGGGTTGTCGAAGCGGCGGACGGTGACCGCGGTGGCGGCCGCGGTGGCGTGGGTGGTGCTGGGCGCGTGGTTCTCGGCGCATGCCCTGACGGCGTGGCGGTACGCGATCTAGCTCGCTTGCCGGTTCCGGTGGTCGGCGACGTGGACCCTGGTCGCGCAGCGGGTCGAGCAGAACCGGCGACGACCGTTGCGAGAGACGTCGACGTAGACCGTTTCGCAGCCCTCGCGTGAGCAGACGCCGAAGCGGTCCGGGGCGTCGCAGACGAGGTGCGCGAGCCCGCCCGCGGTGTAGGCCCGGACCCGCGGCACAGTGCCCGCCTGCGCGTCGACGTAATGCAAATGGGGTGCCTTGCCGTCGTGGGTGGAGATGTAGGGCTTGGACGCGGAGTCGTGGAGAAGCCCGTTGACCAGGTCGACGCGGGCGGCCGGGTCGGCTTCGAAGACGCGCCGGAGCCGCTTGGTCCAGGCGATGATCTCGGTCGATTCGTGGTCCTTCACGGCTTCGACGGTCATGCGGTCGCGGAAGATCGCGGTCAGCGTGGCCGGGTCGGCGGCGTCGCCGAGGTTGACCAGTTCGGCGGCGATCTGCGCCGCGGCCCCGCCGTAAGGGTTGAAGTGCATTGACTCATTACAGCACGATCGGGGCATGGAAGCGAACGAGTGCCCGCGGTGCGGCTGGCCGCTGGCCGAACTGCCTGGAAGCGCGACGAAGTCCCAGCGGGTGTCCCAGGGGAGGCTGGAGTACGTCCGGTGTCTGTGCGGGAGCTGGCTCGCGCGGGTGGACGGCGTGGTGATCGGGGCGACGAAGTCCCAGCTGGGGTCCGTGACGCTCTGAAGGCTCAGGTGTAGTAGCCCTCGACGGGGACGCGGGCCTCGTCGTACAACGCCGGACCCTGCAGGCGAACCGGCGGTGCGGTGGCCGGCGGCTTGAGCGCGGTGACCTGTTCGCCGGAAAGGGCGAACACGACCCGTCCCAAGCCGGAGCGTTCGATCGCGCCCTGGCACATCCCGCACGGCTGGCAGCTGGTGTACATCGTGGTCGCCGCGGCGACGGCGGGTTCGAGTTCGCGTGCGGCCCAAACGGCGAGCTTCAGCTCCGGGTGCAGGCTGATGTCCGATTGCGACACCGTGGTGTTGTGGTCCTCGGCCAGCACTGTCCCGTCGGGGCCGACGAGCAGTGAGCCGAAGGGCGGATCACCGTCCTCGCGGGACTTCGCGGCCAGCTCGATGGCGCGGCGGAGGAACTTCTCGTCTTCGTCGGTCATGGTCGGTCCTGTTCGGTTCGGTAGCGGCCCAGTTCCCAGTGCGCCGCCACGGTCGCCAGTGCCTGCCAGGCGGCTTCCGGGCGGAGTGTCTCGTCGGGATCGCCGGAGAACGGGTCGAGTACGACCGTCTCGGCGCCGAGGTGGCGAAGCCGGTCGAGGTCGTCGACGATCTGCTCGATCGTGCCTTCCCCGGCGGCGCGGCCGGATGCGGTGACCGGGCGTTCGGTGACGTTCAGCAGGATCCGCGGCGCGAACGCGGGAGCCGGCCGGTCGTGCGCGTCGGCGATGGTCTTGACCCTGGTGAGCGCTTCGGTGAGCCAGGGGAGGGTGGCCCGGAGCGGATGCCAGGCGTCCCCGACCCGGACGGCGCGGCGGATCCCGGCGTCACTGTTGCCGCCGACCCAGATCGGGATGTCACCGGCGCGGTAGTCGGCGTCGTCGGCCCAGGCCTTCCGGACGGCGTCGAGGTGGTCGTCGGTCAGGCGTCCCCGTTTCTCGAACGGGACGTCGAGCGCTTCGAACTCCTGCCGGGCCCAGCCGGACGCGACGCCGAGCACGAGCCGTCCGCCGCTGAGCTGGTTCAGATTCGCGGCCATGCGGGCGATCAGCAGTGGATGCCGGTACGGGACGATGAGCACGGTGGTGCCCAGCCGGATCCGGTCCGTCACGCCGGCGAGCCACGACAGCGTCGTGAACGGTTCGTAGAACGGCGCCGGGTACTGCTCGGCGACGTCGGGGGTGATGGCGACGTGGTCGGACACCATGAGCAGGTCGTAGCCGAGACCTTCGACCGTGGTGGCCCAGCCGCGGAGGATCCCGGGGTCGGTCCCCGGTCCGAAGTTCGGGACGTTGACACCTATTCGCACAGGTCAAGGCTATCGACGAGGCGGAAACCCGGGAAGGGATCTTTCCCGGCGTATGACGGTCCCGGCCGTGGATCTGCCGGTATTCTCACCGGATGGCCGAGACTCTCGACGCGACGGACTGGGCGATCCTGACCGAGCTCCAAAAGGACGGCCGCCTCCCGCTCACCGAACTGGGGAAGCGGGTCAGCTTGAGCGCGTCGGCGACGACGGAACGGGTCAAGCGGCTGGAGTCGGCCGGGGTGATCACCGGCTATCGCGCCGAGGTCGACCTGGAGAAGGCCGGGTACGCGGTGCTCGCGGTGGTGCGGTTGAAGTACCCGGGCAGCAAACACGCGCCGTTGCACAAGCTCCTCGCCGAACGGGCCGAGATCCTCGAATGCCTCCGCACCACCGGTGACGACTGCTATTCGCTGAAGATCGCGGCCCCGTCGATGGGACGGCTGGAGGAGATCGTCGACGAGCTCGCGCTGTTCGGGAGCACGAACACCAACATCGTCTACAACCAGACGTTGCCGTACCGGGGGCCGCAGGGCCCGTGACCACGCCGGTCACGGGCCCTCGGGGATCACCCCTGGCCCGCGTTCTCCCAGAGCCCCATGACGTTGCCTTCGGGGTCCTTGAAGTAGGCGGAGAAACCCATGTCGCCGACCGCCGTCCGGCCGACGAGCGTCGAACCACCCTGCTTCTCGATGACCGCGAGCGTGTCGTCGACGCTGTCGACGTCGAGCACGATCACCGGGCCCGACGCGGGGCTGAACTCCTTCGCCAGCATGCCGCCGTTGATGTACCCCGGCTCCGAGGGCATGCCGGTCTCGGCGGTCGGCCCCGAAGCGACCAGCGTGTAGTCCATCCCGGGCATCGTGTCGGCCTTCCAGCCGAAGACCTCCCGGTAGAAACCACGTGCGCGCTCGCCGTCCTCGAACGGAATCTCGAAATGCACGACCCGTCCGGCCATGGTCATCAACTCCTGTCGTGGCGTCGGATACGGAACGCCACCAGCCAATAGCCGCCGGACCTGGCGCGCTAGAGGACTTCGCCCTCTCCGAACCACCGGCGCAACGCTTCGACCAGCCCGTCCTGATCCTCACCCGCCCACGCCACGTGACCGTCCGGCCGCAGCAATACCGCCGGTACCTCCAGTTCTTCGCTGACGTCGACGACGTGGTCGACCCGGTCCGCCCACCCCCGCACGGTGAGGGAGCCGGTCTGATCGAGCAGCAGGCCGCGGCCACCGCGGGTCAGCCCGTAGAGATGGCCCCGCTTGAGTTCCAGGTCGCGCATCCGCCGGCCGAGCAGCTCGTGCCCTTCGCCGAAGTCGTAGCGGATCGCGGTCGCGGTGATCTTCTCGGTCAGGAACCGGCTGACGTCCTCGAAGTCCATCAGTTCCGCCAGCAGCCGCCGCACCGCCTGCGAGCCCGGATCGAGCGACATCAGCTGCATCTGCGCGCGGGTGTTGTCCAAGACCGCGGCGGCCACCGGATGCCGTTCGGTGTGGTAGGTGTCCAGCAGGTCGTCCGGTGCCCAGCCGTTGACCGCGCCCGCGAGTTTCCAGCCGAGGTTGAAGGCGTCCTGGACGCCGAGGTTGAGCCCCTGCCCGCCGACCGGTGGGTGGATGTGCGCCGCGTCGCCCGCCAGGAACGCGCGTCCGGCCCGGTAGCGCTCGGCCAGCCGCGTGGCGTCGCCGAAGCGGGAGAGCCAGCGCGGCGAATGCACGCCGAAGTCGCTTCCGGCGACCGCTTTGAGCTGTCGTTTGATCTCGTCGAAGGTCGGCGGGATCCGCGGGTCCTCGGCCAGGCCTTCGGCGGGTACACCGACCCGGTACACCCCGTCGCCGATGGGGGAGAGGCCGAACCGGAGCTGGGTCTTGCGGACCTCGGTCATCACGGCGAGCACCGTTTCCCAGTCCTCGGTCAATTCCATCTCGCCCAGCAGCGTCTCGGCGGTGGCGGGCTCGCCGGGGAAATCGATCCCGAGGAGCTTGCGCACCGCGCTGCGGCCGCCGTCGCAGCCGACGAGGTAGCGCGAGCGCAGCGTCGTCCCGTCGGCCAGCTCGACGTCCACGCCGTCCTCGTCCTGGGCCAGCCCGACCACTTCGCGGCCGCGCCGGATGTCGACGCCGACCTCGGCGGCGTGGTCGATCAGCAGCCGGTCGGTGACGGTCTGGGGAATGCCGAGGATGTAGGCGTGCGCGCTGTCCAGCGTCGGCGCCGGTTTGACGATGCCCGCGAAGGAGCCGCCGACCGGGTACTTCTTGCCGTGTTCGAGGAAGCGCTCCAGCAGACCGCGCTGGTCCATCACCTCGATACTGCGCGCGTGCAGGCCCATCGAGCGGACGACCTTGGACTGTTCCAGATCCTTTTCCAGGACGACCACCTGGACGCCGTGCAGCCGCAGTTCGGCGCCAAGCATCATGCCGGTCGGTCCGCCGCCGGCGATGATCACGTCGATCAAGAGTTCCCCCGATTGTCGAGCTCGTGTTGTCCGGCGGGGGATTCTGCGGCATGACCGGGGTCTTGCCGCAAGCCCCCAGGTGCGTTATACGTTAGAAGTGGCAGGGAGAGTCGATCTCTCTGCCGTTGTCGTTTCAGTCCGCAGTGGACGGACAAACCCCCATTAGAGGCCGCATCGCATCCCTGTGACCTGTGACGAACTTGTTCGTAACGAACATGTTCGTTACAGTGGAGGCATGGCACCAGAGAAGAGCCGCCGGGAGCGACCGGCCAAACCCGCGCTGACCCGCGACGGCATCGTCGCCGCCGCGGTCGCGATCCTGCGCGAAGAAGGTTTGCGGAAGCTCACGATGCGCCGGCTCGCGCAGGAACTCGACACCGGCGCGGCCTCGCTCTACGTCTACGTCCGCAACACCGCGGAACTGCACGCGGCGATCCTCGACGAACTCCTCGGCACCATCGCCCCGCCGCCGGCCGAAGGCGGCTGGCGCGACCGGCTCGAACGGCTGCTCACGGCCTACACCGCGACGTTGCTGGAGTACCCCGGTCTCGCCCTGTCGGCACTGGTGGCCCGCCCGAGCGGCGAGAACTACCTCGGCCTCGTCGAGAACCTGCTCGCCCTGCTCGCCGAGGGCGGGGTGCCTGCCGAGCGGCGTGCCTGGGGGATCGACATCCTCCTGCAGCACGCTACGTCGACCGCGGCCGAGCACGCCGAGCAGACATCGCCGGACGACTGGGACGCACTGGCGCGTGCCGTGCGGGACGCCGACGAGACGACCCACCCCCAGATCGCCGCCCACGCGGCCGACCTGCTCACCGGGCAGCCGGCGCAGCGGATGTCGTGGGGATTGCAGGTGCTGATCACCGGAATCACGCAGACCGGCCTGCCGCCGGAAAGGAACCCGACATGACCACACATCACCCCATCGCGATCATCGGCGCCGGCCTCGGCGGACTCACCCTGGCCCGCGTCCTGCACGTCAACGGCATCGAAGCCGCGGTCTTCGACCTCGACGCGTCGCCGTCCACCCGGACGCAGGGCGGCATGCTCGACATCCACGTCGAATCCGGGCAGGCGGCACTGAAGGCGGCCGGTCTCCACGACGAGTTCCGCACGCTGGTGCACCCCGGCGGGGAGGCCATGCGCGTCCTCGACCGGCACGCGGTCGTGCACCTCGACGAGACCGACGACGGTGACGGCGGCCGCCCCGAAGTCGCCCGAGGCGACCTGCGCGAGCTGCTGCTCGATTCCCTGCCGGAGGGCACCGTGCGCTGGGGCGCCAAAACCGTCGGCGCGCGCCCGCTCGCCGACGGCGGGCACGAGGTGACGCTGGCCGACGGCACGTCGTTCACCACGGACCTGCTGATCGGTGCCGACGGCGCGTGGTCCAAGGTCCGACCCCTGGTCTCTCGTGCCCTGCCTGCCTACGAAGGCATCTCCTTCGTCGAAGTGCACCTGCACGATGCCGCGAATCGCCACCCCGCGAGCGCCGCGCTCACCGGAGACGGCATGTTCTTCGCACTTGGTGGGAGCAAAGGGCTTCTGGGGCATCTCGACACTTCAGGCAGCCTCCACGTCTACATCGCGCTGAAAACCGCCGAGGACTGGATCTCCACCATCGACTTCAGCGACATCCCTGTGGCGAAAGCCGCCATGCTGGACCACTTCGACGGCTGGGACGCCGGCCTGCGCGCGCTGATCACCGACGCCGACGGCGAACTGACCCCACGGCCGATCCACGCGCTGCCCATCGGTCACCGCTGGGACCGTGTCCCCGGCGTCACCCTCCTCGGGGACGCCGCCCACCTGATGTCGCCGTTCGCCGGCGAGGGGGCCAACCTCGCGATGCTCGACGGCGCCGAGCTCGGCCTCGCCCTCGCCGCGCATCCCGGCGACGTCGAAGCCGCGCTCAAGGCCTACGAGACGGAACTGTTCCCGCGCAGTGAGGCCTCAGCGGCGGAATCCGCCGAAAACCTCGCCCTCTGCTTCGCCGAAGACTCCCCGAAGCCCTTGCTGGACCAGTTCGCGGCCTACCGCTGACCGGCAGGCTGGGAGCGCCTGGCGTAGGCGCGGGCGGCACGGGCCCGGTCGCCACAGCGCACGGAACACCACTGACGCCGCCCGTTGCGCAGGAAGAACCGAGTGCACGGCGGGGAACCGCAGGCCGCGATCCGCTCCGCGTCCGGCCCGGTCACCAGGTCCGCGGCGTTGGCGGCGAGGGTCGCCAGCGCGTGCTCGACGATCTGGGTGATCGGATGCGACGCGGTGCGGTACAGCCCCCGGGCCGGATCCCAGCGCAGGAGCTCGGCGGTGGGCGCCTTGCTCAGCGCCTCGTTGACGGCGTTGAGGGCGCTCTGCGGCGCCGGATCCGAGCAGGAGCGTGACGCGAGCAGCACCCGCACCTGCTCACGCAGCGAGCGCACGAGGCCCGCGCACATCTCCTGCAGACCGGCGTCGACCGGGGCGAGCCCCTGTTCGGCGAGCCAGTCCGTCGCGGCCGCCGGAGTGCCGAGCAAATCGACGAACTGGCCGCCAGGCAGCGCGATCGTGGTGTTGGCGAGCGCCAGCGCGACGTACTGCTCGGCGCCCGGGGCGGGAGGAAGGGCAGCGGTGTCGTCCACGTTCTCATGGTAGACGCCGAGTTCATCCATGAGAAATCCTCACGGAATTAGTTGCGGTCTTCCGTGAGAACTCGCTAGTGTCGCTCACGGAAAGAACAATACCTATCCGTGAGGTGGATGATGGACAAGATCAGCGATCAGCTTTCCGTCCAGGTCTTCGGCGGGCCTACCGCCCTGATCGAGTACGGCGGAGTGCGGTTCCTGACCGACCCGACCTTCGACGAGCCCGGCCACTACGAACGGCCCGACGGGAGACCCGGCCTCACCAAGACCGCGCCGCCTTCGGTGAGCCCGGCGGACCTCGGCCGTGTCGACGCCGTCCTGCTCTCCCACGACGAGCATCCCGACAACCTCGACCACTCGGGCCGGAAACTGTTGGCGGACTTGCCTTTGACGCTCACCACGCCCAGCGGCGCGGGACGGCTCGGCGGCACCGCGAAAGGACTGGAGACCTGGGAGACGGTCGAACTCGACCGGCCGGGCGGGGGAGTCGTGACCGTGACCGGCGCGCCCGCGCTCCACGGGCCGGAGGGCTCGGAGAAGGTCACCGGCGACGTCGTCGGCTTCGTGCTGACCGGAGCCGGCCTGCCGACGGTCTACGTCAGCGGCGACAACGCCTCACTTGACGTCGTGCGCCGAGTCGCGGATCGATTCGGGCCGATCGACACCGCGGTGCTCTTCGCCGGCGCCCCGCGCCTGAAGCCGGTCTTCGACGGTGCCCTGCTCGTCCTTGACAGCGCACTGGCCGCCGAAGCGACGCGGATCCTCGGCGCTCGCACGGTCGTCCCGGTGCACATCGACAGCTGGAACCACTTCACCGAAGGCCGCGACGAGCTGGTGGCCGCGTTCACCTCGGCCGGGCTGGCCGATCGGTTGCGGCTGAGCCGAGCTTGATCGTCTACGTTCGAGGTACGTCGACGAGAAAGCGAGCACCGCCATTTCCTCCACCACACTGAGCATTCCGACGCCCGACGGCCAGTCCGACGCCTTCGCCGCCTACCCCGGAGAGGGCGGAACGCATCCTGGTGTCCTCCTGTACCCGGATGCCTTCGGGCCACGCCCCGTCCTGTGGGACATGGCCCGCGAACTGGCCGATCACGGCTACTACGTCCTGGTTCCCAACATCTTCTACCGGCACCGCCCGGCACCGGTGTTCGACCTTCCCGAGCACATCACCGCCGAACACCGCCCCGAACTGTTCGGCCAGATCATGCCGCTCATCGAGGCGTACACCGCCGAACGCGCCCTGAGCGACGCCGGCGCCTACCTGGACTTCCTCACCGCCCGGCCCGAGGTCGGCGCCGGACCGGTCGCCACGATCGGCTACTGCATGGGCGCCGTCCTCGCGATGCGCACCGCGACGGCCCATCCGGATCGGGTCGCCGCCATCGCCGGATTCCACCCCGGCGCCCTCGTCACCGATCAACCCGACAGCCCGCATCGGCAGATCCCGCGCCTCACCGCGAAAGTCCACCTCGGCCTCGCCGAGGGCGACATGACACCCGAGGCGATCACCGAGATCAGCCAGGCGTTCGACGCCGCCGGAGTCGAGTACGGCTGCGAGATCTACCCCGGCACCGTCCACGGCTTCACGATGTCCGACACCGAAGCATTCGATTCCGCCGGTTCGCGACGCCACTGGGAGCGGCTGCTCACGCTCCTCGGGAGCACCCTGAAATCTTGAGCCGCGTGCGGGACCAGTACGGCAAGGTGGCAGGTTGCGAAAGCCACTTTCGCAACGATGAACGTTGCGAATGTGGCTTTCGCAACGTCATTGCTTGCCTGAAGGACCTCGATAATACGATTGACGCCCACCGCCGGTATTCGCGATGATGAGCGCATACCGAGAAGGCGAAGGGTGGTCACGATGAACGCGAAACCGGACTATCGAAGCCTTCTGGGCAGTTCAGGCTCCTCGTCGTGACGTAGTACGTCAGATCAGGGAGCCGCCGGTCGAGCCTTCGATCAGGCGGCTTTCTTTATTGTGCGAGGAATTCGCTCGTCTCGCGGTTCTAGCCCAACTGGCAGAGGCACCTGGTCGAGAACCAGGACAGTCGGGGTTCGACTCCCCGGAACCGCACTAATGCCCCTGTAGCCCAACGGAAGAGGCAACGCGCTCAGAACGCGTCCAGTCCAGGTTCGAATCCTGGTAGGGGTACCACGGCGCCTGCCATAGTGGGTTTGGTGGAAAACGACTACGACCCCTTCGCCGAGGCATACGCCGCCGAGAACGAGACCAGCCTGATCAACGCCTACTACACGCGGCCCGCGATTCTCGATCTGGCCGGAGACGTGACCGGCAGGCGGATCCTCGACGCCGGGTGCGGTGCGGGTCCGCTGTCCGAGGCACTGCGCGATCGGGGCGCCATCGTGACCGGCTTCGACTCCAGCGCCAAAATGCTGGAGCTGGCCCGGAAACGTCTCGGCGACGACGCGGCACTGCGGATCGCCGACATCGGCGAACCGCTGCCCTACCCCGACGCTGCTTTCGACGACGTCATCGCCGCCCTCGTCCTGCACTACCTGGAAGACTGGACAGGGCCGCTGGTCGAGATCCGGCGCGTGCTGAAACCCGGCGGCAGGCTGATCATGGCCGTCAACCACCCGATCATCTTCAAGCTGGTCCACCCCGAGGGCGACTACTTCCAGACCGTCAAGTGGTCGGAGGAGTACACCTTCGGCGGCCAGAAAGCCGTGCTGACGTACTGGCATCGGCCACTGCACGCGATGACCGACGCCTTCACTGCGGCGGGTTTCCGGACGGCCGTCGTCAGCGAGCCGCACCCGGCGCCGGGTGCGCGGGAGCGCTTCCCGGAAGAGCTCGCGGGCAAGACCGCCTTCCTGAGTTTCCTGTTCTTCGTCCTGGAGGCCGTCTAGCCGGATGGCTGGATGTTCTCCAGGTCCTTCAGCAGGCTCAGGTGCCGGGGAGTCCAGCCGAGCGTTTGGCGAGTGAGGGCGCTGGACGAGGGCTGGTCGGCGGCGAAGATGGCACCGAGGGGGCCGTAGGTCTCCACCGGCACGGACTCGACGGGCAGACCCAGACGCCTGCCGATGACCGCCGCGATGTCGCGCACCTGGTCGCCCTCGTCAGCCACGGCGTGCCAGGCGGTCCCGGCTTCGGCCTTCTCCAGCGCGAGCCTGAAGAGGACCGCGGCGTCGAGGGCGTGCACGGCGGGCCAGCGCTGGGTGCCGTCACCCGGGTAGCCGGACTTTCCGCTCTGTCGCGCGATCCCGGTGAGCATGCCGGCGAACCCGCCCGTGCCTTCGTTGTGGACCGTCCTCGGCAGGCGGACGGCCGAGCTCCGGACTCCGCGTGAAGCCAGCTCCAGGACACCAGTGACCGTGCGACCGCGGCCACCAACCGGCCCCTCGGTCGGAATCGGGTCGATCTCGGTGGAGGCGCGTCCCGGCGTGGCGGGTGTTCCTGAACAGGTCACGAAGGGACGGCCGGTGCCGACGAGTGCCTCACCGAGGGTGGCGAGGGCGGCGCTTTCCTCGGCGACCGCGTTCGCCAGGGCTTCGGGGCTGCTGAAGTCATTGGCGAAGGCCAGATGGATCACGCCGTCGGCCTGGGCGGCGGCGGTCCGCAGGACGTCGAGATCGGCCAGGCCGCCCCGGATCGGCTCGGCGCCGGCACGCGAAACGGCCTGAACCGAGGCCTCGGAGCGAGCGAGTGCGAGGACGGTGTGACCGTTGCCGAGTAGTTCGGCGACCACGGCGGACCCGATCAGGCCGGTGCCGCCGGTGACGAAGACGTGCATGGACTCTCCCGTAAGTGATGGGACTCTTGTCTCATCACTGTACCAGCGTGACGGGACAAGAGTCCCGTCACTAGAATGGATCCATGGGCCGATGGGAACCGGACGCGCGTGAACGCCTCGTCGTGGCTGCCGTCGATCTGTTCACCGAGCAGGGCTACGACGCCACGACGGTCGTGCAGATCGCCGAGCGTGCTGGCGTCACCAAGAGCACCTTCTTCCGGCACTTCCCCGACAAACGCGAACTGCTGGTCGCCGGACAGGAAACGCTGAGCCGGCTACTGGCCGAAGGGATCGCCGAGGCACCCGCCGACGCCAGCCCGCTCGAGGCGGTCGCCGCCGGCCTCGTCCGCGCGTCGACCGCGATGGGCCCGATGAGCCGGGAGATCGCCCCGCGATTGAAGGCCGCAGTCGCCGCGAGCGCCGAGCTTCAGGAACGAGACGCCCTGAAGAGTGTCAGTCTCGCGGCCGCCATGACCACCGCCCTCGTCGCCCGCGGCGTGCCCGATCCGACCGCCGCACTCGCCAGCGAACTCGGCGTCCTCGCCTTCAAACGGGGATACGCGGAATGGTCCGAAGGCGACCGTGCTCCCGAGGACGAGTTCGCCACCTATCTGCTCAAGGCGCTCGACGAACTGCGTGCTGCGAGCGCGTCTCTCGGCTGACGAACCAGATCATGCACCGTTGAGGTGCCAGGCGTCCGCGACGAGGTCGACCGCGCTGCGCGCCGGGTCACGGGCCGCGTGATCGTAGACGCCGCTGGTGGTGTCGATGCTGGCATGCCCCACGTCGGCCTGCACGTGTTCCAGCGAAGCCCCGGCCTCGACCGCGGCGGTGACGTAGAAGTGCCGCAGCGAGTGGGGATGCATCACCTCGGCGACACCCACCAGGTCCGGACCGGCGGACGCGGCGATACGGCGCAGGAGCTGCCAGATCGCCTGGCGGGAGAACCGGCGTCCGCCACGGGTCACCAGCAGGGGCAGATCAGAAGTCCGGGTGCGACGGCCGGTGCCGGTCACCATCTCGGTCCCCGTGCCATCCGCGCGCAGCGCCAGATACTCCAGCAGCGCGCGCTCGGCGGGCACGCTCAGATACACGATGCGCACTTTCCCGCCTTTGCCGTGTACGCGAAGCGCCCGCCGCCCCCGGGTGACGTGCAGGTCCGTGCAGTCGAGCCCGCACAGTTCGCTGACCCGCAATCCCAGCGTGAACAACGCGACGATCGCGACCGAGCGCGCGACGTCACAGGCACTCGCGCCGCGCCGCGGTGTCCCCGCCGCCCGGTGTAATGCCGCGACCTGCCGGGTCGTCAAGGTGACCGTCGCCGACGTGCTCGCCGCCGCCGCGGTCAGCCCGAGCCGCCGCCGGTCCAGCGCGGCCGGATTCGCCGCCACCAACCCCGCGTCGGCCAGAGACGCGTACATGGTCTTCACCGTCGCGAGCATCCGGTCCCGAGTCGACGGCGCCGCTCCCGCCGACTCGAGGTCCCTCAGCCACGTCTTCACCTGTGCTGATGTCGCCATCGTCGGATCCACTCCGTTGGCCGCGCACCACCGCAGCCAATGGCAGGTCCGCAACCGGCCCCTGGCCGCCGGGGGAGGTCCTGTCCGGCCCGCCGGCTTGGCCGCGGGCGCGATGACGACGGCCTGGGCGTAGTCCGCCACCGCGTCAGCCCACTGATCCTGGGCCGGGGCGCCGATCCGGGGCCGTATCCAGGCGCCGATGTCGGCCGTGGTCACCGGCAAGCCCAGCCCTTCCGCGTAGGTGCGGCGGGTCTGCTGGTTGCCATACCCGGTCAGCCACTCGGTGATGCCGGAAAGCAGACCGGCCGGATCCGCGACCCCCGGCCAGACTTCACTCTCTCCGGCGGTTTCTCCGGGTGAGACAGCGGCGGAATCGAGACCGGACAGGAGTTTCACTGTCGGGTGTCCTCCGGGCTCCGGTCGGTCGCGTCGATCATCCGGTCACCGTAGTGGTTGTGCCGGGCGCACAAGAACAGCGGGAATCATGCCATCGAGGCCGGGGCCACGGTGTCCCGGACCCAGTCGACGATTTCGGTCGTCGCGGCACCAGGGGTGAAGATCTGCGCGACCCCCATCGCGGCCAGCTCTTCGAAGTCTTCGGCGGGAATGATGCCACCGCCGAAGACGACGATGTCGGTCGCGTCCTGTTCGGCCGGCAGGTCGAGAATGCGCCGGAACGAAAGGTGCGTTCCCGACAGCACGGACAGGCCGATGGCGGCGGCGTCTTCCTGTACGGCGACACGCACGATCTGTTCCGGAGACTGCCGCAGCCCTGTGTAAATGACCTCCATGCCCGCGTCGCGCAGAGCGCGCCACGATCGTGGCCATCAAGACCGGGCTTGGCGACCACGACCCGGATCGGACTCGGCAGTGGACGTCCCGGCGTCGGCGCGTCGGTGTACATGCTCCTCCTCGAAGGGTTGCTCGGGCCTGGACTTTCGGGACCATGAATCGATGCGGGCGCCCGAATTCTCACCACCTCCGGCGGCGCGGGTGAGGTCCAGGAATCCCTCCGCCGTGCGTGGTGTCACGATACTTCGGCGACGGCTCCATCTGCCATCTCCGGCCCGATTCCCCGCGGAAACGGGAACTCGCTTTGCCGCACGGATGACTCTGTGTCGTTGCGGGACGGGCCATTTCCCCACGGTAAAATGAGCCCATTGAACCAAAATCCAACAGGCTTTCCTGGTAACGGGGACGGCGAAATTCGGAGGGATCGCACGACGATGGCAACTATCCCGGTCACTGACCGCCGCACCCGAGTCCAGGGTGTGCCTGTGGACGGCGACTACCCTGCCCGTGCGCCCGAGGCCGCGCGTGGCGAGGTCCTGCGGGTCACGGTCGTGGGGGAGGAGATCCTTCACCGGCCTTGCACCCCCGCGCGGACGGAGTTCGGCACTCCGGAACTGTCCCGGTTGATCGACGACATGTTCGTCACCATGTATGTAGCCGCGGGCTGCGGCCTTGCCGCAAACCAAGTCGACGTCGATCTGCGCCTGTTCGTCTACGACTGCTTCGATGACGACGGGGTGCGCCACGTCGGCCATATCCTCAATCCCACGGTCGATCCACTCGGTTCACGTGAGCGACGTCTGCTGGACGCCCATGAGGGCTGCCTTTCGGTACCAGGTCCCAGCGCGGCCTTGCACCGCGAGGAGAAAGCGGTGGTGCGCGGCCAGGACAAGGACGGTAACGAGCTGGTGATCGAGGGCACCGGATACTTCGCCCGCTGTCTTCTGCACGAGACCGATCACCTCGACGGCCTCCTTTACATCGACCGGCTCGCCAAGCGCCGGCGCCGGTCGGTGCTCCAGGAGATGGCCGACGTCATGGAAGACGTGTTCGCGCAGCGAGCGGAACGCGCACGAGAGATCGGTGCCACCGAAAAGGGGCAGTAGCCGCACCTCCCGGGGCCGCTGAGGAATGGTTGTGATTACTTCTTTCAGCGGCCCCGGACTGGTTCCATCGGCGCACAGTTCATTTCATCCAGCTCGTTCCGTGTCGTCGTCGAGCGGTAGTGTGAAATAGGAAGTGAAGCCTCTGCAGGTGAGCGATAAGAGCGTTTTCGCCGCGGCTGGACAACGAAATTCGTGACATGTCGGTGAGTTTCATCTTGACGTCACACCCGTGCCGATGCCGGCGTTGGCGGCGGACGAGGTCCTCATCGCGGTCATGGCCAGCGGTATCAACTACAACACCGTGTGGTCGGCGACCTTTGATCCCGTCCCGACATTCGCCTTCGTCAAGTATTTCGGACGGCAGGGTGGTGACGCGGCTCGTCACGACCAGCGGTTCCATGTACTGGGCTCGGACGCGGCAGGCGTCGTCACCCTCGGACGCGTCAAATCAGCCCTTTCGGCCGTCTATCCCTTTGCCGAAGCCGCCGAAGCAGCGCGGCTGGTGCAAGAGAACCTTCATCTCGGGAAGGTCGGCGTGCTCGCGCTGGCTCCCGAAGTAGGACTCGGCGTGACCGATCCGGTGATGCGCGAAAAACTTGGTGCGGATATCGCGCCGTTGATGGCCTGAAGGGGGCATAAATGGCAGAGCCCGGCGAGTACCCCTATGACGCGGGTATCCACCCGACCGGATACACCACCAAAGTCTGGACCATGCGCCAGTGTCCATGACCATCAACGCCACCGCACCGATATTGCTGGCCATGTGGGTGGTGGTGGCCGAGGAGTCGGGTGTCGATCCGGCTTCACTGCGCGGGATGCTCCAAAACGAGATGCCGAAGGAATTTCTGGCACGCAAGGCCTACATCTACGACATCGACACCGGCATGCGCTATTCGCTCGATGTCCTGGAGCACTGTATTCGCCACCTGCCGAAAGTGAATCCCGTGTCCTTGTCCGGCGGGCACGCGCGCGAGGCGGGGGCCAGCCGGGCGCTTGAGGTGGCATGTGGGATCGCGGACGCGGAGGTGTACCTCCAAGGCATGGTCGACCGCGGCCTGGGAGTGGACGAGGTGGCTCGACGGTTCACCTTCATCTTCGGCGCGCACATGGAATTGCTGGCGGAGGCCGCGAAGTTTCGTGTGGTGCGGTCACTCTACGCGCAGCGGTTGCGGGAACGCTGGGGAGCGACAGACAGACGCCGGGGGAGTTGGGTGCCCGTATCGCGCTGCGAACCCACCAGATCATGGCGGAGGAGCCGGACGTCGCCCGGTACGTCGATCCGCTAGGTGGTTCGGCGGTGATCGAGCGGATCGCGGCGGAGATGAGGTCCGAGGTGGAGGACTGGCTCCGCCGGATCGAGGACCATGGCGGCATGCTCGGCAGTATCCGGAGCGGGTGGCTGGAGTCCGAGATCGAAGATCTGGCTCAACGCGAACCTGGGCCCCGGGTGGGGGTCAAGGACCAGCTTCGGTCAGAGACCGAAGAGGTCGTACTCCAGCGGGAGCGCCATAAACCCTTGCCGTTGGTTCAACGAGGGGTGGAGCGGCAGGCCTGCGATGCCGAGTTGAAGGCGATACGAGACGCGGTGGCGAGTGGCGTCAACGTGCTGCCCACCCTTATCGAGGCAGCACGGGCTCGTGCCAGCATCGGCCAGATGTGTGAGGCAATGGCGCCGCAGGACTGACCGACCCTGGTGTGCGGGCGGCGCGTCACGGTGGCGGCTTCAGACCGTCACCGTGACGAAATGGGATGGCCATCTGACATGGCGGGCGGAACCTGTTACCGGCCGTAACGCCAAGCGCGTTTTCGGAACGGTGGTTCAAGCCCGTTTCGGGGGCGCACAAGGGGCCCATTCGGGAGAACTCGAAGCTCCGCAAGACGATCCCCGAACTTAGCTACAAAATGTATCTTCTGTAGCTAAGTTAGGTTGTGGTTATAAATATTGCTACCTAGGTTACGGGTTATATAACCTTCAAGGTAGGCTGTAGGTATGGTCCAGAACGCGGAGGAAAGTGCGCCGGAGCAGGCGCGATGCGGGTTTCGCAAGTGCCGGGAGCCGCTGCCTCCGCCCGGGCCACGCGGAGGCAGGCCCTACGAGTTCTGCCCTGATCGCACGTGGCCCGGCGGAAAGAGCTGCAAGCAGCTGGCCGCTGCCGAGCAGGCGCTACGGGAGGCGTTGGGGGACGACGCCGTGCCGTCCACGGCCTTGGTGGACGCCGGCCAGGCCTTCGATCAGGCCGCCGCCGCGTTGACCGACCCTCTCCGCACGTTGAGCAACGCGCTCGACGCGGTCACCGCGCATCTGCGCGATGAGATCGCGGCGGCCGTTGGCCAGGCCGATGCCGCGCGGGAGGCCGCGGCGGAAGCCGATCGGCAACGGGATGCCGCGCTGGCCCGGGCAGCCGACGCCGAACAGGCGACCGAGGCGGCGATGCAAGCGGCTCAGACGGCTCAAGAGGCCGAGCTTCTGGCCAAGGCGACGGCGGACGAGGCCGTCGAGGCCCGGTCCGCGGCCCGGCTGGCTCAAGCGAAAGCGGAGTCGGCCACCGCGGTGATCACCCGCCGCGAGAAGGAGGCCAGCGAGGAAGCAACGGCACTGCGAACCAGAGCCGACGAGCTGGCGGCCACGCTCTCGGCCCGCAGTGAGGAACTGGCGACACGGACCGCTGAACGCGACGCCGCGCGGAGCGCGCTGGCCGAGTCGGACGAGCGTCGCAAGACCTGGGAGCAGCTCGTGGACACGCAGAAGCGCGAGCTGACGGCGGAGCTGGACGCGGTCCGCGGGGAACTGCGAGAGCAAGACGTCCGCCATCGGGAGGCCATCGCCGAGCAAGCGGCGCGGGAGACGGCTTCGCGCGCGCAACTCGCGGACGTGCAGACCGAACTGACCACCGTGCGCGGGCAACTCGCCGCGGCCCAGCTTCGGCTCACCCAATCCCAGGCAGCGCACGATCAGATCACGGCGACACTGTCCCGCATCCGCCAACGCGCCCTCGCCGCGACAGAGGAACCGTCGGCGCCGCTGCGAAACGACCTGTTGGAAATTCTCCTTGGTGACGACGCGGCAGAGCCGCCGGTGCCGGGCGAACCCGCTCACGGGCACGGGACCGCGGGCCCCGCCGTCGGCTAACTTCAGGACATGGACCTACAGCAGAGGATCGGCGCACGTGGGAGCGAGTTCCTGCTGTTCGCCGTGACGCCTCCTCGTCTCACGGTTTCGCCGGAGCGGGCGCAGGAGATCGCCGACGCCACGCGCAAGCGGCTGTCCAGATTGAACCTCGACGGGCTCGTGCTCTACGACATCGACGACGAGAGCGACCGCAACCCGGAGGAGCGGCCCTTTCCGTTCCTCCCCACGATCGATCCGGCGACCTTCCTGGCCCGGCACCTCGCCGAGTGGCACACGCCGGTCGTGGTCTACCGGACGGTCGGGAAGTACCGGGAAAGCGACCTCCGTTCCTGGCTTGACACCCAGGACGCCAGCCGGGCGCTCACCGTGTTCGTCGGCGCCTCTTCGCGCGAAAAGCCGTCCGCGACGTCGCTGGTTCGCGCTCAGGAGCTACGCGCGGAGACGCGGCCCGATCTGCTGCTCGGCGGCGTCGCGATTCCAGAGCGGCACACCCGCCGCGGTGAGGAGCATCTGCGCCTGATCGCCAAACAGGAAGCAGGCTGCTCGTTTTTCGTCACCCAGGTCGTCTACGACGTCAATGCGGCGAAAGACCTGGTGTCGGACTACCGATACGAATGCGCCGCGCTTGGGCTTCGACCGGTCCCGATCGTGTTCACGTTCTCGGTGTGCGGCTCGTCGAAGACCCTTGAGTTCCTCCAATGGCTCGGCGTCGATGTGCCACGGTGGATCCAGAACGACCTTCGGCACGCGGACGACACGCTCCAGGAGTCGTACGACCAAGCGCTGACGACGGCCCGCGAACTCGTGGGTTTCTGCCGGCGCAAGGACGTCCCGTTCGGCATCAATGTCGAAAGTGTGTCGATCCGAGCGGCCGAAATCGAGGCGTCGGTCGCTCTCGCGGAGGCCCTCGGCAAGGAACTGCGCCGATAGATCCGCGGCAGGAATCAAGGGAGGACGTCGCCGAGTTTGTCCAGCCCTTCCTTGATCCCGTCCTCGACGCGCCGGTAGGTGTCCGCCCCGGTGACCAGGCTGTCCGCGATGCCGCCGACTGCTTCCACTCCCGCCGTCAGCCGGTCGCCTGCCGCCGTAACGTGTTTGGTCAGCGTGTCGCTGAAGGTGGTGGCCGCGGGGACGTCGCCGAGCAGATGCGGCACCAGTTGCAGCCGCGACATCGCACCGGCCGCCGCGCTCAACGTCGACGTCGCCCCGTCCAGTACGCCCGCGGCACCGACCAGCGAGTCGGGATCGGTTTCGTATCCGGCGTCGCCGGGGGAGAGCGCGCCGTCGGGGTCGAGGCCGAGTTCCTCCAGGGTGATCCTGGTCAGCTCCGGTTCATCCCACTTCGAGCCCGGGTTCTTCTGGTAGCCGTAGGCGCCGGATTCGTGTGCCAGCACGATCTCCCCGTCGATCTCGACGGCCTCCTCGACACCATGGGAGTCGTAGCCGTCTTCGTTGCCCGGCTCGCCGCCCTTCAGTTCGATCTCTTCGCGATCGTTGAAGTCGTACCACTCCGGTGTCCGGTCCTGCCGGTAGAACTTGCCGCTGTGGCCGTCGGAGGAGGAGAAGATGAACTCGTCGTCGCGCACCACGACGCCCTGGACGTTGTTCGGTGTCTCGATCGGCTCGCCGGCCTTGTCCGGCTCGGGCGAGCCGTTCGCGTCGACCGGGATTTCGTAAAGCCGGTTGTTGCCGTAGTCGCCCACGAAGAGCTTGCCCTGGGCGTAGGTGACATAGCTGTGGGCGGGCGTCGCGACCACGTCGATCGCGTCGACCGGCTTGCCGCTGTTTTGCGCGGCGTCGAGTTCGGCCTTGTCGTAGACGTACACGTGTTCGTTGGACGACACCCAGACGTGCTTGCCGTCCGTCGCGACACCGCCGGTGTGCGTTGGCGCGCCGACCTCGCCGTTGCCGTTGAGGTAGACGTTGCCCGATTCCACTCCCGTTTCGTAGTCGACGTAGGTCAGCCTGCTGGGGGTGATGCCGGGGCCGAGCGGGGTGTCGCCCGATCCGTCGCCGTCGCCGTCGTGGTACGAGCCGACGAGCAGGTTCTCGCCGTCGTAGGCCAAGCCTTGCGAAGTCCACGGCTCGCCTGGGTTTACGCCGCTGATGTCGGCGTTGCCGTCGCTGTCCCAGCCCTCGCTCCCACCGCCGCCGTCGGTCGTCGCGGCCAGCGCGGAGAGCCTGCTTTCGTAGGTCTGCTGGGCGACGGTCAGAGCCCGGATGGTCTTCATCGCGATCTCCGGGGCTTCGAGGAGATCGGTCAGACCGAGCTTGCGCCACGGTCCGATGGCGGTGTCGGCCGACGTCCGCAGCGCGGAGTACGCCTCCGCGGCACCCTTGACCGCCGCCTCGGCCGTGTCGAGCTCGGCGTACACCTCGGCGACGGTTCGCGAGGACCGTTTCGCCTTGCCGACGAACTCCGCCGCCGCCGTCCCGCGCCAGGACCGGGCCGCTCGCAGGGCGCCGTCGGAGATCCCGTCCGCCACGGTCTGCAACGACGTCTTGGCGTCGGCGATGGTGGCGCCGACCTCGGCGATACCCGCCGCGTCCCCCGACGTGAGCTTCGCGTAGAGCGGTTCGGGATCCAGGAACGGCATCGGCATCTCCTCGGGCAACCCCAGGTCAGGGTGGGTCGTGCGCGTTCAGACGCCGGAAGGACGGCACCGGTTCCCCCGCATCACCCACCCCTGCCCCAGGATCAGGACAGCATGCCGCCGTCCACCCGCAGGACCGTCCCGGTCACGTAGGAGGCGCGATCACTCAGCAGCCACGCCGCGGCCTGGGCGATCTCCTCGGGCTCGGCCACGCGCCCCAGCGGGGTCTGGGCGTTGAGTCGCCGCAGGATGTCCGGCGAGCTCTCGACCCACTCGTTGAACATCTCGGTCAGCGTCGTGCCGGGCGCGACGGCGTTGATCCGGATCCCTTCCGGGCCGTAGGTGGTGGCGGCCGACGCGGTGAGGCTGTTGACACCGCGTTTCATCGCGCCGTACGCGGGGAGTTCCGGGTTGGCCATCAGGCTGCCGACGCTGGTGTTGTTGACGATGGCCCCGGTTTTGGCGGTGGCCCGGATCGCTTCGATCTCGGCGACCATCGCCAGCCACGGACCCTTCAGGTTCACCGCGTAGATACGGTCGAAATCGGCCTCGGTCACCTGGTCCATCGGGCCGGGCGGCACGTTGGTCGCGCCGTTGTTGAACGCGACGTCGAGCCTGCCGTGCAGCTCCACCGCCCGGCCGACGGCCCCGCGGATACTCGACGCGTCGCCGAGATCGCACACCACATGGTCCGCGACGCCGCCCTCCGCGCGGATCTCCTCGGCCACGGCCTTGAGCTGGGACTCGGTGCGGGCGGCGAGCACCACACTGGCGCCTTCCCTGGCGAACAACCGCGCGGCGGCGGCGCCGATACCGCGGCCGGCACCGGTGACGAAGGCGACCTTGCCGTCGAGGAGGCCCGAAACAGTCGTTGTGTTGGTCATGGCACCGAGAGTTCTCCCGCCCTCGGCGCCTATCCAGGCATCGGCGGTACCTGGCTGACGGATGGCCATGGTCCACACTGGCGTGGTGGACAGACGACAACTGGCGGACTTCCTGCGCAGCAGGCGCGAGCGGATCACGCCCGCCGACGTCGGCCTTCCCGCCGGGCCCCGCCGCCGCACCCCCGGCCTGCGGCGCGAGGAGGTGGCGCAGCTGGCGTTCATCTCGACCGAGTACTACACGCGGCTGGAGCAGGCTCGCGGTCCACGGCCCTCGCGCGAGGTGCTGGGCGGGCTGACCAGGGCGCTTCGGCTGTCGGATGTGGAACGGGATCACCTGCACCACCTCGCCGGCGCGCCGCCGGGACCGCCGCCCGGCCCGTCCCGTGAGGTCCGGCCGAGCATTCTCGCGCTGCTGCACCGTCTTCCGCAGGCGGCGGCGATCGTGCTGTCGGCGACCTACGAGGTGCTCGCCTGGAACGACCTCGCCGCGGCGCTGATGGAGGACTTCTCCGCGCTGCCGCGGCGCGACCGCAACCTCGTGCGCCGCGTGTTCCTCGGGCCGCGGCCGGAGGGTAGGCGGCTGTACGGAGTGTCCGATGTGGACGAGTTCGCGGCGAGCGCGGTCCGGAATCTGCGGGCCACCGCAGGCCGCTATCCCGACGATCCCGAAGTCGCCGGGCTGATCCGCGATCTCCTCGACGGCAGTGAGGAATTCGCCCGGCTGTGGGCCGCGCACGACGTGTGCGCCGCGCCCACGCTGTGCAAGACGTTCCGGCATCCGGTGGTGGGCCCGGTCAGCGTGAACTGCGACGTCCTCGACATCAGCGACCGGGACCAGCAGGTGGTGATCTACACCGCCGACCCCGGTACTCCGTCGGAGAACGCGTTACGGCTGCTGTCCGTCGTCGGGACGCAGCGGATGGACGCTCCGCTCTGAGCCTTTTGTAGGTTCCCTCGATACCAGCGGGTCGATCCGCAGTGCGATCGCGAGCGCGAAGCGGCCGGCCGGATCGTCGACCGTGCCGCCGAAGAGTGTCCGCAACTGACGGATCCGGTATCGGACGGTCTGGACGTGGACGTGCAGTTCGACACCGATCGCCTGCGGCTGATCCGGCCGCGCCAGCCAGGCCGCCAACGTCGCGGTGAGCCGTCGCCTCGCCGGTTCGGGCAGACCGGCCAACGGCGCGAGGACGTCCTCCGAGAACTCGGCGGCGAGTTCGGGATCGACGGTCAGCAGCAGATCGATGCGGTGATCGGTGGTGTGGACGAGGGGGCTGTCGCCGAGCGCGCCGGTGCGGGTCAGCCGCCAGAGCGCGCTCGCCCGGCGGGCGCTGAGCGCGGCCGAGCGGAGCGGCACGATCGGGCCCACCCCGGCCTGGTCGCCGCCGAGCAGATCCCGCAACCGGCCGAGATACCACTCGAGCCGGTCGGCGGGCATGACCACCGCGGTCAGGTCGTGGTGGCGGCCGACCAGCACGCGCCCCGGCATCCGGTCCAGCAGCTGAGGTGCGACGTCGGCGCTGGTGACGGCGACGACGAGGCTGCCGGGCAGGACCCACATGGCCTGGCTCGCGGCGTCGTCGAGCAGGTCCCGGGTGGTGGCCGGTTCGGCGAGCAGGAGACCCAGGAGCCGGTCACGCCGAGCTTGCCCGGCCCGCGCCGCCTGTGAGCGTGCTTCGGCGTATCCGTCGGCGGCCGCGGCCGAGAGTTCCGCGATGAAGGCGAACAGCGCCTCACCGAGTTCGACGATCGCCTGGGTCGGCAGATCCACCGCCGGCGCCGCCGAGGTCAGCTGCCGCCACACACCCAGCGCCGCCGACTGGTAGAAGCCGAGCATTTCTTCGAGGCTGCGGCCGGCGGTGTGCTGGGCCCGGCCCTGCGCGCGGTAGACCTCCCGGTCGGTGGTGATGTCGGGATGGCCGATCTCGCTGAAGAAGGCGTGCAACGCGACGTCGAGGGTGGTTTGGAGGTTCGCCGCGGTCCGGTCGTCCAGCGGGGTCCGCAGCCCGGCACGGACCTGGTCCATCGCCGCGGACGCGATCGCGGCGGTGTCGGGCTCCAGCCGGGTCAGCACCGAGGCGTCGAGCCTGCGCCATGGCTGTGCCGGCGCCTTCGTCATAGAGGGAACCTACAAAACTCCGATCAAGAACGCGCGCCTCCGTTCTAGTGGTTCTCCCCGCCGCGGCGGACGCTGATCGCGGCATTCGACGACGCATGCAGGAGGCGGCAGTGACACGCTGGGGAAGACTCGCCCGGATCGCCGCGGTGGCGGGCACCGCACTGACCCTCGCCGGAATCGGGACACCGGCCCTCGCCTCGGCGGAGCGGCAGGTGTACGTCGCGATGGGTGACTCGTTCTCGGCGGGCTCGGTGGTCCTGCCGCAGTCCGATCTGCTCACCTGCGCCCGCTCGGCGATCAACTACGCGGGCCTGCTGGCGAAACAGATCGACGTCGACGAACTGCGCGACGTCACCTGTGGCGCCGCGACCACGTCCCATTTCAGCAACCCGCAGAAGGGCATCATCTCCGGCACGAACCCGCCGCAGTACGACGCGCTCTCGGCCGACACGACCCTGGTGACCGTCGGCATCGGCGGCAACGACATCGGCTTGGTCGGGCTCGCGACGTCGTGCGTGAACCTGCTGCCGGTGGGCGCCTCGTGCAAGGCTGCCAACACCACGGGCGGGGTGGACAAGTACGCCACCAAGATCGACGCGTTCGCCGCGACCTACGGCACGGTCATCGAGCAGATCCGCCAGCGCGCCCCGTGGGCCGAAATCGTCATGGTCGGCTACCCGACCGGGATCAAATCCGGCGGCTGCTGGCCGCTCGTCCCGGTCCTGCCGCAGGACGCCGACTACATCCAGGCCAATATCGACCGGCTCAACGCGCGGATGGCCGAGCAGTCCGCCGCGCACGGCGCGAAGTACGTCGACATCCGGACGCCGAGCATCGGTCACGACGCCTGCCAGCCGATCGGCGTCAAATGGATCGAGGGGCTCATCCCGTCGGTGGTGAACAACAGCTTCGCCCCGCTGCACCCGAACGCCGCCGGGCTCGCGGCCGTGGTGCCGAGTATCCGGAAGGTGCTGTAGCGCCGAGCTGGGGCACGTCTCGTGAGTGGTAAGGACGGTTAGAACCGTCCTTACCACTCACGAGGCCGCGCAGGTCAGGCGGACGGCGACCAGTACAGGAGCCGGTTCGGGGAACCGGAGCCCGGGTTGGTCACCTTGCCGGGAGTGGCCGCGTTGATCAGCGCGGTGGCCACCTGCGCGGGTGTGGCGGTCTTGTTGTTCTGCAGGAAGCGGGCCGCGACGCCGACCACGTGCGGGGTCGCCATCGAGGTGCCGCTGATGGTCCTCGTGGCGGTGTCGTTGGTGTTCCACGACGACGTGATGTTCGTGCCCGGCGCGAAGATGTCCACGACGCTGCCGTAGTTGGAGAAGCTGGAGCGCGCGTCGGTGTTGGTGGCCGAGCCGACGGTGATCGCCTGGGTCACGCGGGCGGGGGAGAAGCCCGAGGCGTTCGAGTTGGAATTCCCGGCGGCCACGCCGTAGGTGACGCCCGCGGCGATCGACCGGCGGACGGCGTCGTCGAGCGTGCTGGAGGCGCCACCGCCGAGGCTCATGTTGGCCGCGGCCGGTTTGACGTGGTTCTTGGTGACCCAGTCGATACCCGCGATGACCCCGGCCGTGGTGCCGCTGCCGGAGTTGTTGAGCACGCGGACGCCGTAGACGGTCGCGCCCTTGGCGATGCCGTACTGCGAACCGGCGATGGTGCCGGCGACGTGGGTGCCGTGACCGTTGCCGTCCTGCGCGACGGCGTCGTTGTCGACGAAGTCGTAGCCGTTGCGGGCGCGGCCGCCGAAGGTCTGGTGGCTGACCCGCAGGCCGGTGTCGATGACGTAGACGTTCACGCCCGCGCCGGTGCTGGTGTAGCTGTACTTGTTGTCGAGCGGGAGGTTGCGCTGGTCGACGCGGTCGAGGCCCCAGGACGGCGGGTTGGTCTGGGTCGCGTCCGCGTGGACGATCTGGTTCTGCTCGACGGACGCCACCGACGGGTCGGCGGCGAGCCGCTTGGCCTGCCGCTCCGACAGCGTCGCGGAGAAGCCCTTGAGCGAGCTGCTGTAGACCTGCTCCACCTTCGCGCCGAAGCGGTTCGCCAGCGTGCTCACGGCGCCGGCGTCCTTCAGCGTGACGATGTAGCTGTTCGGGATCGCTCCGGCGGATCCCGCGGCGAGGATCTGTCCTTCGGCGGCTTGGGCGGGAGCGCCCGCGGTCACGCTGATCGCCACCGCGACCGCGCTCGCCATTCCGGCACGCGACAGCCAACGCGCTTGTCTCGTCTCTCGCATGTGTTCGTCCTGTCGTTCGCAGGGGACCGGCCGGTCAAGGACCACAGCGGCGAAAGCGGTCCAGCTCGACCGCATGGGACGGCACCTGCCGAATCCCACGGAGATCGAGGCTATTGAGCGTCTGAGGTGTCCGAATCGACTGAATGGGGCAGGCCCCGACCTTCGTCTGGCGGCCATTGGCGGCGGGTGCCCTGCACGGAAAGTGCTCTCCGTACCCTGTGGCTGGAACACCTTGCCGAGTTTCTGGAGTCCGAACCACCGTGCCAGCCCTTTCCAGCCTGCGAGCCGACTGCGAGAACTGCTTCGGCCTGTGCTGTGTCGTCCCGGCCTTCGCGGCGTCGGCCGACTTCGCGATCACCAAACCGGCGGGCCAGGCGTGCCCGAACCTGCGCGAGGACTCGCGGTGCGGCATCCACGACAAGCTCCGCAAGACGGGGTTCACCGGCTGCACGGTCTACGACTGCTTCGGCGCGGGCCAGAAGGTCTCGCAGGTCACCTTCGACGGCGAGGACTGGCGGAAGTCGCCGAAGACGGCGAAAACGATGTTCGCGGTCTTCCCGGTCATGCGGGATCTGCAGGAACTGCTCTACTACCTCACCGAGGCCGCCTCGCTGCCGACGTCCGCGCCGATCCGTGACGACCTGGCCGAGATGATCGACCGAACCGAGCGGATGACGCTGGACACGCCCGGCGTGCTGCGGAAACTGGACGTCCACTCGCATCGGGGCGCGGTGAACGGGCTGCTGCTGCGCGCGAGCGAACTCGCCCGCGCCGCCGTGCCGGGCAAGAAGAAGGACCGCCGCGGCGCCGACCTCATCGGCGCGAAGCTCAAGGGGTCGAATCTGCGCGGCGCTCTTCTGCGCGGGGCCTACCTGATCGGCGCGGACCTGCGGGGAGCCGATCTCCGGCAGGCCGACGTCACCGGGGCGGACCTGCGTGACGCCGACATCCGCGGCGCGGATTTCCGTGACGCGCTCTTCCTCCTCCAGTCGCAATTGGACGCGGCGAAGGGCGACGCGACGACGAAACTGCCGGAGTCGCTGTCCCCTCCGGCGCACTGGTGAGCCTGCTACCCCTCGTGGACGATTTCCTGCTGCCACTCGTCTCGTGGCTGCGTGTGCAGCCGCCAGTAGTGCTCGGCGATGTCGTCGGGGTCGAACGGGGTTCCTTTCGCGACGGGACCGGCGACGGTCACCGTGGCGACATGCACTCCTGAGGGACCGAATTGCTTGTCCAGCAGGGAAACCAGCGCTCTGACGCCCGCCTTTCCGAGCGAGAGGCTGGTGTACGCGGGAACGGCTTCGGGCATCCCGCCGGTCACGATGATTGTGCCCGATCCGCGCTCGGCCATCCCCGGCGCGAGCTGGGCGGCGGTGGTGATCGCTCCGACGACGTTGACCGACCACGCCGCGAGATGCCGTTCGACGGACAGCTCGCCGGGAGCGTCGGCCTGGATGATCGCCGCGTTGTAGACCACGACGTCGGGCTCGCCGTTTTCCCGCACGGCGGTGTCGAGTGCGGCTTTGAGGGAAGCTTCGTCGGTGACGTCGGCGGTGAGGGCCAGCGCGGTTCCGAGCTCGGCGGCCAGCGGTTCCAGGGTCGCCGCATTCCGGGCCAGCAGGGCGATCGGCAGCCCTTCCTTGGCGAATCGGTGCGCGACCGAGCGGCCGATACCCGGTCCCGCGCCGATGATCACTGCGCCTGCCATGTGTTTCTCCTTTCGAGTGGGGT
Organism: Amycolatopsis sp. NPDC058340; assembly: GCF_042723975.1. NCBI lineage: Bacteria > Bacillati > Actinomycetota > Actinomycetes > Pseudonocardiales > Pseudonocardiaceae > Amycolatopsis > Amycolatopsis sp. NPDC058340. Next base: position 49,973 of record NZ_JBHXIB010000027.1, read on the forward strand.
GACCGTAGGGCCTGACATCGATGTGAAGGTCAAGTCCGCGGCGCAAAGTGGTCACCGGATGAGCGGTTTCCCTGCGAGACTGGGCGCATGCGTGCCGATCGCCTGGTGGCCACCCTTCTGCTGATGCAGGCACGTGGTCGCGTCACGGCTTCAGAACTGGCGGACGAGCTGGAGATCTCGGTCGCTACCGCCCGGCGTGACCTGGAGGCGTTGTCGGCCGCGGGCGTGCCGGTGTACCCGCAGCCCGGCCGGGGCGGCGGCTGGTCGCTCGTCGGCGGCGCGCGGACCGACCTCAGTGGACTGTCGGCGTCGGAGGCTCAGGCGCTGTTCCTGCTCGCCGGTCCGGCGGCGTCGATCTCGCCCGAGGTGAAATCCGCGCTGCGGAAGCTGATCCGGGCCCTGCCGGACACGTTCCGCGCCGACGCGCAGGCCGCCGCGGACGCGGTCGTCATCGACCCGTCGCGGTGGGGTGAGCGGGAGAAGGAGCGGCCCGAACTGCTCACCGTGCTGCAATCCGGGATCGTGCGTCGTCGCAAAGTCCGGTTCGGCTACGCGAAGAAGGGTGCGGAAGCGGTGGAGCGGGTGGTGGATCCGTGGGGGCTCGTGGACAAGGACGACATCTGGTACCTCATCGCGGGCACCGAGAAGGGCCAGCGCACCTTCCGCGTCGACCGCATGTCCGACGCCGAGGTCACCGATCTGCCCGCGGGGCGGCCGGACGATTTCGAACTGACTCGCGCGTGGGAGCAGGTGGTCGACCGGGTCGAGCAACGGCGTTCGGGGCTGGACGCGACCGTGCTCATCGCCGAGCGGCATCTGCCGATCCTCCAGGACCACTTCGGACGGCAGGCGCGGGTCGAGGAGACGCTCGATGACGGGCGTGTGCGGGTGACGGTGTCGGCGCCGGTGGCGTGGATGATCGCCCAGCAGCTCGCGGGCTGGGGCTCGATGATCGAGGTGCTGGGCCCGGCGTCGGTCCAGGAGGAACTCGCGCGGATCGGCGCGGAACTGGTCGAGCGTTACGCGACGCCGGCGCGGTAACCCTGCGGGCTGACGCCGTGCTCGCGTTTGAACGCGGTGCTGAGCGCGAACGAGCTGCCGTAGCCGACCTGCCGGGCGACCGCGCCGATCGTGACGTCGGGGTGCTGGCGCAGGAGATCCGCGGCGAGCGCGATCCGCCAGCTCGCGAGGTAGGCCATCGGCGGTTCGCCGACCGCGGCGGTGAACCGCCGGGCGAACGCGGCACGGGACACACCGGTGTCGGCCGCGAGGCTCGCCACGGTCCACGGTTCGGAAGGCTTGTGCTGCAACAGTTTCAGTGCGCGTCCGACGACGGGATCGCTATGCGCGCGGTACCAGGCGGGTGCCGCGGCGTCGGGCCGGTCGAACCAGGTACGCAGCGCGGCGACCAGGAGCAGATCGAGCACGCGGTCCAGGACGGCTTCCTGACCGGGCGTGTCCTTGACGATCTCACCGGCGAGCAGTGACACCAGCGGGTTGTCCCACTCTTCGTCCCGGACGACCAGCAGCGACGGCAGCGCGTTGAGGAGCCGTTTGCTGATCTCGCCCTCCAGCGGGTAGGTGCCGGTGAGCAGTACGACGGGGCCGTCCGGATTGTCGCCCCAGGTGCGGACGCCGAGATCCGACAGTTCGGTGAGGTGTTTCCCGTCCGGGGTCAGGCATTCCTGTCCCGGCAGGATCATCGCCTGCGGTGGCGTGGCGGGGTCGTCCGCGACGAGATACGGGTCCGGGCCGCGGGCGATGGCGATGTCGCCGGTGCCGAGGCGGACCGCGTCCCCGTGTTCGGGCACCACCCAGGACTCGCCGCGGACCTGCGCCATCACCGTCAGCGGCGCCTCGTCCTCGATCCGCAGCGACCACGGCGGGGTCATGACCGACTTCAGCAGGAACGCGCCGCGGGCGCGGGGTCCGTCGAGCAGGCCGGCGAGAGGATCCATGCCCCGAAGTGTAGACGATGAAACATGGAAGAGAGCCTCTGAACTATGTTCCGTCTCATTCGTAGGCGCTTGACTAGTGCCATGACGAACACGAAGAACAACGAGACGGTCCTGGTCCTCGGCGCGACGGGCAAGACCGGGAGCCGGGTCTCGCAGCGGCTGACCGACCTCGGGATCGACGTCCGGAAGGCTTCGCGGCCGGTGTTCGACTGGGACGACCGGTCGACCTGGTCGGCCGCGGTCACCGGAATCAGCGCCGCCTACCTGACCTACTACCCGGATCTGGCCTTCCCCGGGGCGGCGGAAGCCATCCGCGACTTCTCGAAGCTGGCCGTGGACCACGGTGTCCGGCGGCTGGTCCTGTTGTCCGGCCGCGGCGAAGAGGAAGCCGTGGTCAGCGAACAGGGGATGCGGGAGTCCGGTGCCGAGTGGACGGTCGTGCGGGCCAGCTGGTTCGCGCAGAACTTCAGCGAGCACTTCCTGCTGGAACCGGTGCTCGCCGGGGAGATCGTGCTGCCCGCCGGGTCGGTGACCGAGCCGTTCGTCGACGTCGAGGACATCGTCGACGTGGCGGTGGCGGCGCTGACCACCGACGGGCACCACGGCGAGGTGTACGAGCTGACCGGCCCCCGATTGCTGAGTTTCGCGGACGCGGCGGCGGAAATCGGCAAGGCTTCGGGGCGGGACGTCCGGTACGTTCCGGTCTCCGCCGCGGAATTCGCCGCGGGAGCGGCCGAACAGGGCGTGCCGGCGGAGGAGATCGAGGGCCTGACCGACCTGTTCACGCGCATCCTCGACGGCCGGAACTCCTCGATCACCCGCGATGTCGAGCAGGTGCTGGGCAGGCCCGCGAGGGACTTCTCCGAATACGCCGCGAAAGCGGCGGCCACCGGGGTCTGGAATCGATGAAACGAGCTGGAATCGGAAGGGAGGCGACAGGAATGGCGACGCTGAGCGAGATCGTCCTGATCGCGGCCGTCATCGCGGCGGGGTTGATCGCCGGCTTGTTCTACGCGTACACGTGCTCGGTGATGCCGGGGCTGGGGCGGGCGGACGCCCGGACGTATGTGACGGGGATGCGGGAGATCAACATCGCGATCCTCAACGGCTGGTTCGGGCTGAGCTTCGGCGGTGCGCCGCTGCTCGCCGCGGTGGCGGCGGCGCTGCACTTCCGGCCGGAACTGCGGCCCGCGCTGCCGTGGCTCATCGCGGGGTTCGTCCTGCTGCTGGTGATGCTGATCGTGACGATGGCGATCAACGTGCCGCTGAACAACGCGCTCGAAGCGGGTTTCGACGGCGACAGCACCGACTTCGGGGCGCTGCGGGCGAAGTTCGAGGGCGTCTGGGAACGGTGGAACCTGGTCCGGACCTTGGCCGCGATCGGCGGTTTCGGGGCGCTGGTGGGCGGGCTGATCGTGCACGTCCGCGCCTGAGGTGGGTCAGGAGAGGGTCGTTCAGGACAAAGAACGACCCTCTCCTGACATCAGGCGCCCAGCACTTCCCGGACCAGTGGAGCGAACGTGGCGGCCTCGGCGGCGAAACCACCGTGGTCACCGGGGAAGTAGGTCGGCTCCACTCCGAGACGAGCGGCCGCGAGCACCGCCGCCTCGTGCGCGGGCTGGCCGGCCGAGTCCTTCCCGACACCGACGACGATCCGGGTGTCCGACGCCTTCAGCGCTTCGTAATCCGGGGTGAAGTCCCCGATCATGTTCATCAGGTGCACGACGAAGAACTCCATGTTCTTCCGCATCTCCGGCGGAAGCACGCTCAGGTCCATCTCGAAACCGGCGTCGGCCATGAATTTCGCCATCGCCGCCTCGATGCCGTGTTCACGGTGCAGGCGCAGCAGCTCGTCCGGGTCACCGTCGGGTTGGCCGGGCAGCAGGGCCGTCAGTGGTGGTTCGTGCGCCAGCAGCGTCTTCACCCGCCCGGGATGGCGGGTCACGAGATCGAAGGCCTCCATGCAACCACCGCTGGACGCGAAGATGACCGCCGGCTCCGGGCTCACACTGTCGAGCAGGCGCAGCGCGTCGTCGGTGTGGGCCTCGATCCGTTGTTCCCCGTCCGGATCGTCGAGGGTGCTGCGGGAGATCCCGCGCGGGTCGTAGGTGATCACCGTGTAGTGCTCCGCGAGCAGGCCCGCGATCGGCGCGAACATGGTGGAATCGGCCGCGCCACCGGGGATGCACAGCAGAACCGGACCGCTGCCGGTCACGGTGTGGTGCAGCCGGGCGCCGGGGACGTCGAGGACGGCCATCGGATGACCCCTTCCTGTTTTCGGGACGTGTCACCCACCGACGAACGGCGACGCCGTGGACAGACAGCCGGGCGTCAGGAGATTTCGGCGAGTTTTCCCGACAGGTAGGCGCGCTCCGCGTCGGTGCCGGCGAGCGCGAGTGCCTCGCGGTACGCGTCGGCGGCTTCACCGAGCCGGTCGAGCCGCCGGAGCAGGTCCGCGCGGGTCGCGGGAAGCAGGTGGTATCCGGGGAGACAGCCGTCCGCGGTGAGCTTGTCGACCAGGTCGAGCCCGGCTTCGGGACCTTCGGCCATGGCGACGGCGACCGCGCGGTTCAGCTCGACGACCGGCGAGGGCACGAAACGCAGCAGCTCCCCATAGAGGGCGGCGATCTGCGCCCAGTCGGTGTCGGAAGCGTGGGCGGCCGTCGCGTGGCAGGCGGCGATGGCGGCCTGGATCTGGTACTGCCCGGGAACACCGCGGCGGAGCGCGGTCTCCAGCAACTCCGTGCCCTCGGCGATCTCGGCGGTGTTCCAGCCGCCGCGGTCCTGGTCTTCGAGCGAGACGAGTGTGCCCTGGCCGTCGACGCGCGTGGCCCGGCGGGCGTCGTGCAGGAGCAGCAGGGCCAGCAGCCCCAGGACTTCCGGTTCGTCCGGCATGAGGCTCGCGAGGATCCGGCCGAGCCTGATGGCCTCCGCGGACAGGTCGGGCCGGAGCAGATCGGTGCCGGCGCTGGCCGAGTAGCCCTCGTTGAACAGCAGGTACAGCATCCCCAGCACCGCGGCCGTGCGTTCGGGCAGCAGATCGGCGGGCGGGACCCGGTACGGGATGCCCGCCGTGCGGATCTTCCGTTTCACCCGGACCAGGCGCTGCGACATCGTCGCCTCGGAGACGAGGAAGGCGCGGGCGATCTCGGCGGTGGTGAGCCCGGCCAACGTCCGCAGTGCGAGCGCGACCTGCCCCTCCAGCGGCAGCGCGGGATGGCAGCAGGTGAAGATCAGCCGGAGCCGGTCGTCGTGGACGCCGCTCTCGTCCCAGTCCGGTTCGGCGGGGACGTTCAGTTCGGCGGCCTCGCGCAGTTTCGCCGCGCCGACGGCCTCTCGCCGGATCCGGTCGGTGGCGCGGTTGCGTGCCGCCGTCGTCAGCCACGCGCCGGGTTTCGCGGGGACGCCGTCGCGGGGCCAGGTGCGCAACGCGAGCGCGAACGCCTCCTGGACGCATTCCTCGGCGAGGTCCCAGTCGCCGGTGACGCGGATCAGGGTGGCGATCACCTGCCCCGACTCCTCGCGGAACGCCCGCGTGATCGCGGCGTCGAGTTCGGAGGTCACCGGAGCAGTCCTTCCAGCAGCGGGACCATCTTCTCCGGCGCCGGGTACGCGGTGACCTCGTCCCGCAACCGCCCGGCGGTCTCCCGGTAGGACGGTTCCGTCAGCACCGTGGTCACGGCGTCGCGGATGTCCCGCGCGGTCGCGTCGATGACGTCGAGGACGACGCCGAGCCCGAGTTCGGTGACCCGATCGCCGTTGTGGGGCTGGTCGGCGCCCATCGGAAGCAGCGCCATCGGCAGCCCGTGGGCGATCGCGCCGAGCAGGCTGCCCGAACCGCCGTGGCTGAGGACCGCGTCGCAGTACGGAAGGACGTCGTCCTGCGGCAGGTAGCGCGTGAGGTGGATGTGCTCGGGCTGAGGGCCGAACTCGGCGGGGTCGATGAGGTTCCCGACGGTCACCACACAGGTCGCGTCGACCTCCCGCAGGCCCGCCAGTGCCCGGGTGAACAGGTCGCCGGATTCGGTGTTGAAGATCGTGCCGAGGGTGAAGTAGACGGTGCGGCGGCCTTCCACGTGCCACTCCGGCGCCGGCCCGCGACCGGGAAGGGGACTGTGGAACGGTCGCGCGGTCGGCGGCAGCGGGAACCGGGGATCGCGGAAACTCGCGGGGAACGGGGAAAGCACGAGGTGGCGGTACGCCATCTCCAGGTTTCGTTGCGGCGGGAGGCCGTTGGCGGCGCGGACCTCGTTGAGCGCGTCGTCGATCAGCTCGGCGCGGATGAGCACGCCCGCCGCGGTCACCAGGACGGTGGCGTGTGGGAGGCCGGACCGTTCGGCGGCGATCATCGCGCCGTGATCGGCCTCGTCACAGACGAGCAGATCCGGTTCCCAGCCCTGGCAGAGCGCCATGACGTCCTTCGCGCGCAGGGGCGCGGTGCGGCGGACGAAACCGTCTCGGAGGTCGCTGTCCTCGCGTTCCCTGTCGACGGGGAGCAGCGGGCGACGTGAGCCGTCGCTGCCGAGATTCGGTCCTGACGGGAACGCCGTGAACCCCGTCGCCTCGACGATCGAGACCATCAGCGGCTCGCCGGTGAACGCGATCGTGTGCCCCGCGCCGTCGAGCGCGCGGGCGAGGGGGAGCAGCGGCCGGAAGTGGCCGTTGCCACCGGCGAAGGTGAACAGGACACGCACGTGAACGACCCTATCGCCGGAGCGGCGGCGCTACTCTGCTGCGGTGATCGATACGGACGCCGACGAGGTCCGGCTGTGCGCGCTGGAAGGCTGCGAGAATCCCTTGCCCCCGCCCGCGGTGGACGCCGAGGGGAAACGCAAGGGCGGCCGTCCCTCGGCCTATTGCGGCAAGGCGCACGCCGACGCCGCCTCGCGTGCCCGTCGGGCCGCCGCGGTGGCGAGTGTGGCGGATCCGTTGCTGGAGGTCCGCCGGATCGCCGACGAGTTCACCCCGCTGGCGGCGTCGCTCGTGGAACTGCTGGACGCGATGCGTTCGCGGTTCGACGACGCCGGTGAGGCGGCGCTGGGCCGGGTGACCGAAGCCGAGACGGACGCGGCGGCTGCCCGGCGCGAGGCCGAGGACGCGCACCAGGCGGCCGCGAAGGCCGACACCGCCCGCGCGGCGGCGTCGGCCGCGTCCCGTGAGGACAAGCTGGCCAAGGCCAAGGCGGAACGCGCCGCCGAGCAGGCCTTGAAGGACGCGGAGGAGACCCGTCAGCGTTCCTGGGCCGAGGTCGCCGCCCACGAACGAGCCCGTGGCGCCGCGGAGGCCGCGACCGTGGCGGCGGAACGTGCCCGCGATGAGCTGGTCGCCGAGCTCCGGACGCTGCGGGAGGAGAAGACCCGGCTGACCATGGACCTGGGCGAGCGCGACACGGCACTGGCTCGCACGGCCGCGGAACTCGAAGCGCTGCGGCACCGGCTCGACGAGGCCAAGACACGGGCGGCGGTTTCCGAAAAGGAAGCGGTCACGCTTCGGGCGTCGCTCGCGGAAGAACACACGGCCAGGAGCCTCGCCGAGGCCCGGGCGACGGCCCTCGCCGAGGAACTGGAGCGGGCACACGCCCGCGCGGCCGCCGATCAGGCGAGGTACGACGACGTCGTCCGGCGGCTTGCCACCCCTTCGCGCGAATCGGCTGTGGAGCCTTCCGACCTGACGTAGAGTGCCGCTCACCTATCCAGGGTTTGGGGGCACGGGCGTGAGCGGGTACGAGGTCCAGATCGGGCAGCTGCGGACCGCGGCCAAGGCCGCGGGATCCGCCGCCGACCAGGCCAGAGCCGTGGAACCGGGCACCGGCCTGGACGCGATAGCGACGGCGTTGCCGGGTGGCGAGGCCGCGAAGAGCGCGCCGGCGCTGGCGTCGACGTGCACCGAGCGAGCGAAGGGGTGGGCCGGCGAGATCGACCGCTGGAGCGAATCGATCACCAAGGCCGCCAAGGCGTACTCCGAAAACGAGAACTCCGCGGAGGAGGCTTTCGGGGGATGACGGTCGGCTACGACGACGTCCGCGCATGGGACGCCGAAGCACTCCACACGACGGCCACCAACCTGGCCGGGCGGCGGGACAAACTCATCGGGCTGCAGGACGAGCTCGACGACGCCAGGAAGCTGCCCGACTGGCGCGGCCCCGCGGGCGAACGCGCGCGCGCTTCGCTGGGCGACACCCGGAACAAGGCCGAGATCCTGATCGCGGAACTGTCCGCCGTCGAACACGCCCTGCAGAACGCGTCGGACGATGTGTCCGCGCTGAAGACCAGGGTCGCCAACAACGACTCCCTTGCCGGCACTTACCAGTTCAGCGTCGCGGCCGACGGCGCGATCGTGGACGGCAAACCCGCCGACCCGCCGCCGAAGTCACGATTCGAGGCCGAAGAGCAGGCCGAGTCCCGACGGCACCGCGAAACCATCCGCAAGCAGCTGGAGCAGGAAACAAAGGCGATCCTCACCACGGCCAACAGCATCGACGCCGCCCTCGCCCGGGTGATGCGGCTCGTGCAGGACGGCCAGATCAGCGACCACGAGGCGACCGACCTGGCAGGCGCCAAGAAGGGCGGGGAGATCGACGCCGGCGTGGTCGAGATGGAGCAGGCGCTGCGCGACGCCGGGTTGCTGACCGGCCCGCCCGCGTCCGGCCACTACCGGCAGTGGCTCGAGAACGCCGTACGCCGGGGCGTGTCGATCGACACCATCAAGAAGATCGCCGACGACCACGACATCACGCCGGAGGACTTCGAGGTCCTCGACGGGATGGAAGAGATCCGCGAGGACGAGGACGGCGACGGCACCTACAAGTCGTATTTCCTGATGCCGACCGACATCAGCGGGGACGACGCCGCCAAGGCGGTGCGGATGACCTACATCCTCAACGCGGGCACCGACTACGGCACCGAAGGCGAGAAGACCGACTTCGCGCCGACCCCGTACGGATCCGAGGAGCTGCGGCGGATCACCGACCGGCAGCGGGAGAACTCCTGGAGCTACGACGACGACGTCGGTTTCGTGCACGGCAACGGCGGGCGGCTGGTGACCACCCCGAACGGCATGATGATGGGCCTTGGCGGGAACCTCATCCAGGACCAGTTCAGCCAACAGGGCGGGACCGCCTGGGGCGACACGTTCATGCTGAACATCGACGACGCGAAGGATCCGGCGCAGCAACTTCGCGAGGTGGTGAAGTCGGGGCACGCCTGGTACGAGGACGACAACGGCGCGTCCCAGGGCTCGCTCGACCTGGACCGGTTGCTGCATCACGAGGAACGCCACTCCCAGCAATGGGCACGCGAAGGCTATGCCGGTTTCCTCGCCTCCTACGCGTGGGAGCAGGTCACCGGCGGCAACGAAACCGAGGAAGACGCGGGACTTTCCGATGGCGGATATCACTAGGCGGGCCTGCGCCGTCGTGCTGGTGGTGGCGGTGACCGCGGCATGCGACACCAAGGCGCAGTTCGCGCCGTCACTGCCGCCGGAGGCCGGGTTCCGCGTCGACGGCGGGGTCCTGAAACTGTGGACGGGCACCCCGTGCGAGGGCGTCACCGGACTGCGGCTGACGTTCGACTCCGGCACGCGGAACAGCACGGAGCAGGTGTGGACCGCGCCGCGGCCGGGTGTGCGGGTCGAACGGCTGGACCTGCTGGGTGCGTCCTCTTCGGACACCGGTGGCCTCCAGGTCCGGACACCGCTGCCCGCCGCGTACGACTGGACCAAGGCGGGCTCGGTCAGCATCGCCGTCGACGGCCCGAAAGCCAACGGTGCCAAGGCGGACGTCGCCAAGGTGCTGCGGGAGTCGGCCGGGCATCCGGCCGGGAGTTACCTGTTCGGCCGGAGCGGCTGGATGGACGCGGCGGCTGTGCAGCGAGAGAACCGGAAGTCGTTCCTGACCGTCTGCACTCCCGATCCGGCATGACGGCCTCGCGGACGCTGCTACGGCGCGTCGTACTCGGCGCGTTCGTCGGTGTCGTGGCGGTGATCGTGCTGCTCGCCGGCCGCGCGGTGCTCAGCGCGACGGGATTGTCGTTCGATCCGCACGGCTACGGGATGTTCGCGGGGATCCTGTTCACGGCGGTCCTGACGCCGGTCGCACTGGCGCTGTGGCTGCTCTATCGCCGGCTGCGACGACGCGGTAACTGAACCCCGGCCGCGAGAGTGTCGTCCACTCAGTCACGTGTGCCGTCCCCGCCGCCGGCTTCGCGCGGGGGTCGTGAGTGGCAATGATCGTTCTAACCCTCTTTGTCACTCACGACCATCGGTTCAGGAGGGAAGTTCGGTCCCCGAGGTGCCGGACCCGCCGGTGACCAGCTGCTCGACCCCGTCCAGGATCCGTGCCAGCCCGAATCGGAAGGTGTGCAGCGGCGCGCTCGCCGCACCGTGCGCCTCCCCGGCGGCCTGCCCGATGCGCGCCGCCAACGGGAACAGGCCGGCGTCGGCTTCGGGGATCTCCGCGAGCACGGGTGCGCTGGCCGTCCACCACTCCATGTCCGTCAGGCCGGATCGCCGCACGAGACTCGCCGATTCCACCGAACCGCGCGCGATGCCCTGCACGAATCCGTTGACCATCGCCACGACGGCGTCCATCTCCAGGTCGGTGAGCCCGATCGCGTCGACGGCCTTCAGCTCGCGTTCGTGTTTCGCGAAGGTGTGCGGGCCGAGCGGGAGGCGGCCGGTGGTGAGCTGGAGCATCCAGGGATGCCGGTGGTACATCTCCCAGGCGTCCTCGGCGAGGATCGTCATCGTGACCCGCCAGTCGTGACTCTCCGGGGGATCGGTCAGTTCACCGTGGACCCGGTCCATCATCAGGTCGAGCAGTTCGGCGCGGCTGTGGATGTAGGTGTACATCGTCATGGGGGAGACGCCGAGCTTTTCCGCGCCCCGGCGCACCGACAGCGAGGTGATGCCCTCGGTGTCGGCGATCTCGATCGCGGCGGAGACGATCTCGTCGACGGTGAGCTTCGGTTTGGGGCCGCGGCGGGGTTTCTCGCGCACGCCCCAGAGCAGCTCGATGATCCGCCGTGGATCGCCCGCCCCGGTGTGGTCCGCGTCCGTCATCACGTTCTCTCTACGGTGTACGGAGTTGTGTTATCCTGAACTGTACACCGTACAGAGATTGGGGTTGAGTGGCGTCTCACGACGGTTTCGGCAGTGTCGTTTTCGAACCGGGCAATCCCCCTCGGGCCAGCGGATTCGTCTTCTGGAACGCGGAAGGGAACACGCCGGGCACCGGGGAGGTGACCGTCGCCCTCCCCGAGATCACCACGGTGCCGTGTGTACGGCTTTCGATGGCCGAGGCGCTTCCGGCGCTGCTGCGCCTCAAGGAGAGCGATGACGACTCCGCGCGTTTCTGGGGCACGGCGGCCGCGGCGGCATTGAAGCTCGCCGAGGCGGGCAGGTTGCTTCCCGGGCTCACGGAGTCCGATGTGGACGCCTGGCGCGCCGGTCCGCTGGAACCCGCCGACGCCGCTTGGCTGCGCGAGTTGTCCGAAGCGATGCCGGCGCGAGCGCGGGCGATCCCGGGTGAGGGAAACCTGCTTCCCGCACGGTATCCGTTGCTGCGCGCGTTCCTGGACGCCGTGGCCGACACCCTTCCCCGCACGCCCGCCGCGGCTCAAGCGGCCGGGGTGAAGGCGTTCGCCGCCCCGTCTTCGCACCGTGTTCCGCAGTTGCGGGACTGGGCGGCCGAGGTCGCGGCGGGGCTGGATTCCGGGGTCCGGGTCTCGGTGCGGATCGAGGCGCCTGGCGACGACTTCACGATCGGCCGGTTCAGCGGGGTCGTCCAGGTACACAGTCTGGCCGACCCGGGCGTCTTGGCCGACGCCGCCGCGCTCTGGGCGGGTGACGACCGGTTCGGCCCGAGGGCGCGGATCGACGTGATGCTGGCGTTGCGCCGTGCCGCGCACCTGTGGCCGCCGCTGGAACCCCTGCTGAGCGCCGCGGTCCCCGACGAGGTCGGGCTCGGCGACACCGACATCACCGAACTGCTCACCACCGCGGCGCCGCTGCTGGCCACCGCGGGTATCGACGTGCACTGGCCCGCCGACCTCGCCCGCGACCTGAGCGCGAAGGCCGTCGTCGGCGGCGGTGACGCGCCGCCCGCCGATCTTCCGTCGTTCTTCGCCGGCGGCACACTGCTGCAGTTCGACTGGCAGCTGGCCCTCGGTGGCGCGCCGCTCACCACGGCCGAGATGGACGCGCTGGCCGAGGCGCACCGACCCGTCGTGCGGCTGCGCGACCAGTGGGTGCTCGTCGACCCGGCACTCGCGGCGAAGGCGCGGGATCGCGCGCTGAAGCCGCTCACGCCGATCGACGCGCTCGGTGCCGCCTTGAGCGGGACCACCGAGATCGACGGTGAACGCGTCGACGTCCTCACCGACGGTTGGCTCGCCGCCCTGCGGGAGCGGCTGCTCGCCCCGCCGGAACCGCAGGCACCGCCGCGAGGTCTGGCCGCGACCTTGCGCGACTACCAGATGCGCGGCCTGCAGTGGCTCACCGCCATGACCTCGATCGGGCTCGGCGGCTGTCTCGCCGACGACATGGGTCTCGGCAAGACGATCACGCTGATCTCGCTGCATCTGCATCGCGCGGACGGCCCGACCCTGGTCGTCTGCCCGGCATCGCTGCTGGGGAACTGGGAACGCGAGATCACCAAGTTCGCCCCCGGTGTCCCGGTGCGGCGGTTCCACGGCACCGAACGCTCGCTCGACGACCTCGGCGACGGCTTCGTGCTCACGACCTACGGCACCTTGCGCGTGGACCCGGAACCGCTGGCGAGTGTCCACTGGGGACTGCTGGTCGCCGACGAGGCCCAGCACGTCAAGAACCACCGCTCCGGCACGGCGAAGGCGTTGCGGACGCTGACGTCGTCGGCGCGGGTGGCGCTGACGGGCACCCCGGTGGAGAACAACCTCGCCGAGCTGTGGGCGATCCTCGACTGGACCACACCGGGGCTGCTCGGCACCATGGCCGATTTCCGGCGGGTGTGGGCGAAACCGGTCGAGTCCGGAAAGGACCCGGACGCCGCGGAACGCCTGTCCCGGCTGGTCCGCCCGTTCCTGTTGCGCCGCCGCAAATCCGATCCGGGGATCGCGCCGGAGCTGCCCGCCAAGACCGAGACCGACCGGCCGGTGACGCTCACGGCCGAGCAGGCCGCCCTGTACGAGGCGACGGTGCGCGAGCTGATGGCCGAGATCGCGGGGAGCGAGGGCATCGCGCGCCGTGGCCGGATCGTCAAGCTGCTCACCGGGCTCAAGCAGATCTGCAACCATCCCGCGCAGTACCTCAAGGAGCCGTCGGAAGCGGTGCTGGACGGCCGGTCGGGCAAGCTCGAGCTGCTCGACGAACTGCTGGGCACGATCCTCGCCGAGGACGGCGCGGTGCTGGTGTTCACGCAGTACGTCGCCATGGCCCGGCTGCTGGAACGCCATCTCGCGCAGCGCGGGATCGGCACACAGCTGCTGCACGGTGGCACGCCGGTGCCCAAACGCGAGGATCTCGTGCGCCGGTTCCAGGCCGGTGAGGTGCCGGTGTTCCTGTTGTCGCTCAAGGCGGCGGGGACGGGGCTCAACCTGACCCGCGCCGATCACGTCGTGCACTACGACCGCTGGTGGAATCCCGCGGTGGAGGACCAGGCGACCGACCGCGCGTACCGGATCGGGCAGACCAGGCCGGTGCAGGTGCACCGGCTCATCGCCGAGGGCACGGTCGAGGACCGGATCGCGGCGATGCTGCGGGAGAAACGCGCGCTCGCCGACGCGGTGCTCGCCGGCGGCGAGGCCGCCCTGACCGAACTGACCGACGAGGAGCTGGCCGATCTGGTCGAGTTGAGGAGCCGCCGATGAGCACGCCCGAAGACCGTGTCCGCGGTTTCCCCGCATTCGGCGCGCAAGGCGGCCGCGGCCAGTTCGCCCGCTCGTGGTGGGGTCGCGCGTGGATCAGCGCGATGGAGGACACCGCGCTGGACCTGCGGCAGCTCAAACAGGGCCGTAAGTACGCCGCGGCGGGCCGGGTCGGCCCGATCACGGTCAGCCCCGGACGGATCGCCGCGGTGGTCGACGACCAGGAGGGCCAGTACCGCACCGAGGTCCGTCTCGCGGAGCTGACCGGCGACGAATGGGACCGCTTCCTCGACCGGGTCGCCTCCCGTGCCGGGCATCTCGCCGCGTTGCTGGACCGGGACATGCCGCACGACCTCGTCGAGGCCGCCGACGACGCCGGGGTGCATCTGCTGCCCGGGATCGGTGACCTCGACCCGGATTGCGACTGCCCGGGCTGGGAGCTGCCGTGCCGCCACGCCGCCGCGCTGTCGTTCCAGGCGTCCTGGCTGCTCGACGCCGACCCGTTCGTGCTGTTGCTGATGCGCGGCAAGGGGGAGCGGGAGCTGCTCGACGAGTTGCAGCGGCGCAACGCGCCCCGGTTCGTGCGCACCGGGGACGACGGCATCGACGCCGAGCGGGCGTACGCCGACGAGCCCGGCCCACTGCCGGACCTCGCCGGATTCGCACCCACCGGGGGCCCGACCGTGCCCGGTGCGCCCGGCATCCCGGCCGAGGCCTTCGCCCTGCTGGTCGCCAACGCGGGACAGCTGGCCGGCGCGCTGCTGGCGTCGCAGCCGAAACTCACCCGCAAGCAGGACGCCGTCCGCCTCGCCGCCACACGTCCCGAGACCGCGGACCGGTTGCGCCCGGCCGGGAGCGGTGAGGACTTCGATCGCGCGGTGCTGGCTTGGCGGCACGGTGGCCGGGCCGGTCTCGACGTCCTGGAGACCGCGTGGACGCCGCCGTCGCAGGCGATGGGCCGGGCACGGGCCGCCTTCGCCGAGGTCGTGGACGATCCCGGCGAAGGCCTGGACGTCGACCGCAACCACTGCACGGTGCACGGAACGGGGGTGCAGGTGCGGCTGGGCAAGGACGGGCTCTGGTACCCGTACCGGGATCAGTGGCCCGCCGGTCCGCCCGAAGCCGATCCCGGCGCGTTGTTCGCCGCGTTGCTCGGCTGATCCCACTGCCGTCCTCGCCGTATCTGATCCAGCTGCGGCGAGGACAGGTGGAGGATCCGGTACCGGACCTCGTCGGACTTCGGTGCCTCGTCCGCCCACAGGCTGTAGCGGACGACCTGCCAGGTCCGCGGGTCGACGGCGAGCGCGCCCGAATGCGCGCCGTCCTGGCGCAGGTGGTCGCGCAGCCCGTCGAGTGCTTCGCCGAGGAAGGCGACCGGGTCGGTCTCGTCGGGGATGCGCACGACGTGCTTTCCCGCCGCGACCGGAGACGAGCCGAAGGCGGGCCCTTCCTCGAAGCCGAGCACGGTCCAGTGCTGCACGGCGGGCCGCCCGAAGGATTCGACGATGCCGCTGAACGGGCCGCCGAACAGGAAGGCGTTCATCCCGGCTTCGTCGTGCCACAGGTAGAAGGGCGAGTACTGGTTCAGCGTCGAGCCGTCGACGCCTCGTTCACGGATCCCGTAGACCTTCAGCCCCAGGCCGCCGAAGTCGTCGAGCAGATGTCCGCGGGTGGCGACGCGGTCGCGGATGATGCCCATGTCGTAGTCGGCGGGGAGGGTGATCTCGTACTGCATCGCATGCATGCCGTACATACTAGTAGGTACAGGGTGGCCGTCTCATCGCGAAGCCGGCGTGTGCGACAGAGTTCGGCCGTGAGCTGAGCGGCTATTTCCGGCTGAGCCGGACGATCCCCTCGTCGCCCTGTACCGCGACGACGACGATCACCTGCCGGTTGATCTGGTGGGCCATCCCGGGCGGACCGGACACCGCGGCGCCCATCCCGCCCGAAGCGGGGGCGAGACCGACCTTCCCGGCCTGGATCGCGACCGCGAGCGGGCCGGCGCCGCCGTCGTTGGGGATCTGGTCGCCGGTCCGGACCAGCACTTCGCACTCACCGTCGGCACAGGCCCTCAGATCCCGTCCGTCCGCCGCGACGAACGGCGCCCCGGACGGGGCCGCCGCCCCCAGCATCTGCGCGCTCTCCGCGGACGGCGCCGGACTCGCCGACGCGAAGATCGGCGTCGGCGCGGCCGTCGCGCAGCCGGCGGCGAACAGCGCCACGGGAACCAGGACCAGGCATCTTCGGCGATAGACCATGACCGAGGAACGTAGCCCACGTGAGAGCCCTCGCATGCACCCGAATTCCGCAATCCTGCGGCTGTTCGCAGTGCTCAGTGGCGGTCCGGCCGAGTGAGTCGACCGGACCGCCGCAGCACGTGGTCATCCAGGCACTGAGAGTCGAAACATCATGTTCGCCTTCCGATCACGCGAGTTACGTCTCCAATCACGCGTGATCGCCGTTCAATCACGCGTGATCGCCCAAAGGGCCCGCGAGACGCCTCGCTCAGACCTCCGCGCGGGAGATGATCGCTCGCGTGTCCACCCCGGACGGAAGCGTCCCGAACGCGACACCCCAGTCTCCGCCCAGCCGCGACGCGCAGAACGCGTCGGCCACCGCCGGCGTCCCGTGCCGCACCAGCAACGAACCCTGCAGCACCAGCGCCATCGACTCGACCAGCCGACGCGCCCGGTACTCGATGTCCGACAGATCGGACAGCTCCTTGCGCAACCTGCCCACCGCGTCGTCCAGCCGCGCGTCGGCACCGGAGGCCTGCTCGACCTCGGTGAAATACGCCGCCACCGACTCGGGTTGCTTCGCCATCGCCCGCAGCGCGTCCAGCGCCGCGACGTTGCCCGAACCCTCCCAGATCGACATCAGCGGAGCCTCACGGTAGAGCCGCGGCATCCCCGATTCCTCGACGTACCCGTTGCCGCCCAGGCATTCCAGCGCCTCCACCGCATGCGAAGGACCACGCTTGCACACCCAGTACTTCGTCACCGCCAGCCCCAGCCGCCGGAACGCCTGCTCCTGCTCGTCGTCCGGCCGGTCGGTGGCCGACGCCAGCCGCATCCCGACCGTCGTCGCCGCCTCGGACTCCACGACGAGGTCCGCCAGCACGTTGCCCATCAGCGGCTGATCCACCAGGTTCGCCCCGAACGCGCGACGATGCCGCGCGTGGTGGATCGCCCGCACGGCGCCGTACCGCATGCCCGACGCGCTCCCGACCGCGCAGTCCAGGCGGGTGTTGTTCACCATCTCGATGATGGTGCGCACCCCGCGGCCCTCCTCGCCGATCAGCCAGCCGATCGCGTCGTCGTACTCGATCTCCGACGACGCGTTGGACCGGTTGCCCAGCTTGTCCTTCAGCCGCTGCAGCCGGATCCCGTTGCGCGAGCCGTCCGGCAGGACGCGGGGGAGCAGGAAACACGACAGCCCGCCCGGCGCCTGGGCCAGCGTCAGGAACATGTCCGACATCGGTGCCGAGGTGAACCACTTGTGCCCGACGATCACATAGCTGCCGTCATCCAGCGGACGCGCCGTGGTCGTGTTCGCCCGGACGTCGGAACCGCCCTGTTTCTCCGTCATCGACATCCCGGCGATGAGCCCGCGTTTCGAACTCGGCTCACGCAGCCCGAAGTCGTACTCCGTCGCCGCCAGCAACGGCTCGTATCGCGCGGACAGTTCGGGATTGAACCGCAACGCCGGCACCGCCGCGTACGTCATCGAGATCGGGCACGTGTGCCCCGCGTCGACCTGGCCCCACACGTACATCTTCGCCGCCCGCGCCGCGTGCGCGCCCGGCCGGGAATCCCGCCACGGCGCCGCGTGGAGCCCATGGGACACCGCGACATCCATCAGCTCGTGCCAGTACGGGTGGAACTCGACCTCGTCGATCCTGTTCCCGACCCGGTCGTGCGTCCGCAGCACCGGCTCGTTCTCGTTGACCAGCCTGCCCCACTCCTGTGCCTGCTCACTCCCGGCGAGCCTGCCGAGGGCGTGCACCTCGGCCACCGCCCAGCCCGCGCCCGCCCGTTCCAGCCCCTCCAGCAAGGCCGGATCGGCGGCGACGTCGTACTCCGCCAGCGGCGGGACCTGATTGGTGACCTCATGAGTGCTCGGCATCGGAACCTCCAAGGGAACGCAAGACGAAAGTGCGCAGCCCGGACACCTCGTCCGCACTGCCGGTGGTCAACGGGCCGATCAGCACCTCCGCGGCCGCGCCGACGAGCGCCGCCGCGGTGACGTCCGCGTCCTGGGCGGGCAGGACCCCGGACCGGACACCGTCGGCCACGTGCTGGGCCACGACGTCACGGAACGCGCGCCGGAACACCAGCCGCTCGGCCTCGATCGGAGCGTCCACGGGCTCGGCCAGCAGCGCGTACGCCATCCGCGGTGTCTTCAGCGCCCGGCTCGCGAAGGTGTCGAAGACCGCCACGATCCGCTCGGCGGGCGTACCGGGCCGCTCCGACACCTCGCGCACGGCCTCGACCTCACGCGTGACGACCTTGCGGAACAACTCCACGACCAGCGCGGCCTTGGTGGGGTAGTGGCGGTACACGCTGCCGACCGCCACCCCCGCCCGTTCCGCGACCGCCGCCACCGAGCACCCCGCGTACCCGCGCTCGGCCAACTGCTCCATGGCGGCGGCGAGGACGGCGTCGCGCTGGGCGTCCAGACGCTCCTGGACCTTCGGTGTACGTCGATACGGCACCCAAGAAGTGAAGCACTGATTCACACCTTCAGTCAACGCACCTTCGCGAGCCCCTCGACGGCCTTGGCGATCCCCTTCTTGTCATAAGCACCGGTCGGCATGGTCGCCGCATGTGCGTGACGGACCACCCCACCCCGGTCGAACAGCACGCTGCCCGACTGCTGCAGCAACTTCTTCCCCAGCCCGAAGGCCTCGTGCGGCGTACCGCCCCGGCCGGTGACCACCCGGAACGGCACCCCGCGCTTCGCCCGCCACGCCTTGGCCTCCGCCCGGTCCTCGGGGACGGCGACCAGCACCCGCACATCGGCGGACGCCAGCTCCTCCGCCCGCGCCACGAGATCCTTCACATGGCCGTTGCACACCGGGCACGACGTCGACCGCATGAAATAGATCAGCACGTTGCCCGTGCCACGGAACTCCGAAAGCCGGACGACCTGCCCGGACGTGTCCTCCAGAACGACATCAGGGACGGCGGAACCGATTTCGAGCATGAAAACTCCTCAACAGAAGGTCAGGAAGCGGGGTTGTCGAGAAGGGCACGGACCGTCGCCCGCGCGCGATGCAGCCGGGACTTCATCGCGGCCTGGCTCAGTCCGAGTGCGTCCGCCACCGCGCGGCCCGAATGGCCCTGGATGTCACGCATGATCAACACGCGACGCTGGTCAGCGGGCAACTCCGCGATCGCCGCGGCCACCCGCTGCGCCTCCAGCCGATCCAAGGCGTCCTCTTCAGCCGACACCATCACCACGGAATCCGCCAGATCGTCACCACGCCACGCCCGGCGCGCCCGCCGGAGACATTCGTTGCGCACGATCCGGAACATCCACGACGCCAGCGCACCGGTGGCCCGCAACGTGCCGATCTTCCGATACAGGATGATCAGCGCCTCCTGCGCGGAATCCTCCGCGTCCTCCGGCGAAGCGCACAGCGACCGCGCGAACCGCTGCACATGCGGATGGGAACCCGAGACCAAAGCGGCGATGGCGGACTCGTCCCCGCCCTGCGCCGCCACGATCAACGAATCCCGCGGCCAATCGGCCTCCACGACAAACCTCCTCCCGCGCCGAGCTTGTCCCGGCCCTTACAAGAGCAGGCAAACCCGCGAAAGGATTCAGCCCGTCCCACGTGACCCCGCTCACCCCAGCGGGCGCACCCCGAAGCCCACGTCACCCGATGGCATGATCGCCGCTATGACATGGACCGCCCCCGAGGTGACCCGACCGTCCGGCGACACCGCCGCCGACGAGCGGACCCTCCTGCCCTCCCTGCTGACCTGGCACCGCAGCACCTTCCTCCACAAACTCGCCGGTCTCACCGGAGAACAGCTCGCCACGGCGTCGGTCCCGCCGTCGAACATGACCCTCCTCGGCCTCATCCGGCACCTCGCCAAGGTCGAACGCTTCTGGTTCCGCCTGCGCTACGCCGCACAGGACATCGAACCCCTCTACGACCCCGCCCTCGGCAAGGACCACGACTTCGAAGTCCTCGACGCCGCCAAAGCCGAAGAGGCCTACGACATCCTCCTCGAAGAGATCAGGCTCGCCGATGAGGCCGCCGCCGAAGCATCCCTCGACGACACCTTCGACCTCGGCGGAAACCCGTTCTCGCTCCGCATGCTCTACCTCCACATGATCGGCGAATACGCCCGCCACAACGGCCACGCCGACCTCATCCGCGAACGCGTCGACGGCACGACGGGAGCCTGACCATGGACTACGGATTCATCGGCGCGGGAGAGATCACCGCCGCCATCGTCGAAGGCCTCAGCAAGGACATCGCCGACCCGCCCTCGATCTTCCTCTCACCCCGCAGCCGCAGCGTCGGACAAGAACTCTCGGCACGCTTCGCCAACGTCGAAGTCCGCGACAGCAACCAAGCCGTCGTCGACAGCGCCACGACGATCATCCTCGCCGTCCGCCCGCCGATCGCCGAAGAAGTCCTCCGCGACCTCACCTTCCGCCCCGAGCACGTCCTGATCAGCGCCCTCGCCGGCGTCCCCCTCGACCGGCTGCGCGACTGGGCCGCCCCCGCCCGCGAAGTCGTCCGGAGCATCCCACTGCCACCCGCCGCGCGCCGCCAAAGCCTCACCGCGATGTACCCCGACAACCCCGAAGCCCGAACCCTCTTCGACAGCATCGGCGGCAGCGTCGTCCCCGCCGCCGAGAAGGACCTCGACGTCTTCAGCGGCGCCACCGCCACCTTCGCCGCCCACCTCGACTACCTCGGCACCATCGCCGCCTGGATGACCGACCAGGGCATCGACGACACCACGGCGACCGCCTTCACCAGCCACATCTTCGGCCAGCTCGGCCAATCCCTCGCCGAGCGGAACGGGTCACTCGAAACCCTCACCGGCAAACACATGACCCCCGGCGGACTCAACGAACAGTTCCTCACCGACCTGCGCACCAACGGCGTCCCCGACACCGTCCGCGAGGCCCTCGACGGAATCCTCACCAGACTGCGGGACAAGTGACCATCACCGACAGGCTGCGGGCCGCCGGGTGCGTCTTCGCCGAAGACGAAGCCCGGCTCCTCACCGACGAAGCCCGCACCCCGGCCGAACTCGACACCATGGTCCGACGCCGCGTCGACGGCGAACCACTCGAAGTCATCCTCGGCTGGGCCGGATTCCACGGACTCCGCATCGCCGTCGAACCCGGCGTCTTCGTGCCACGGCAACGCTCCGAACTCCTCGTCCGCCACGCCGTCACCCTCGCCGGACCAGGAGCGGTCGTCCTCGACCTCTGCTGCGGGACCGGCGCGCTCGGCGCCGCCATCGCCGCCGAACTCGGCGAAATCCGGCTCTACGCGGCCGACATCGAACCCGCCGCCGTCCGCTGCGCCCGCAAGAACGTCGCCCAAGCCGGGGGAGAGGTCTTCGAAGGCGACCTGTACGCACCGCTCCCCGCGTCGCTCCGGGGCCGCGTCGACATCCTGGTCGTCAACGCCCCATACGTCCCCACCGACGCCATCGCGCTGATGCCGCCCGAGGCACGAGACCACGAACCCCGCGTCGCACTCGACGGCGGACACGACGGCGTCGACGTCCACCGCCGCGTCGCCGCCGAAGCCCTCCAATGGCTCTCACCCGGCGGGCACCTGCTGATCGAAACCGGGGAAAGTCAAGCCGCGAACACCGCGGAAGCCATGGCACACAACGGTCTTACCCCGGAAGTGATCACCGACGACGAGCTGTACGCGACGATTGTTGTCGGTGCCAGGAGCTAGGGTCGCCGCCGTGACCGACTACCTCCAAACCACCCGCACCGCCTACGACACGGTCGCGGCCGACTACGCCGAACTCCTCCGCGACCACCTCGCCGGATCCACCTGGGACCGGGCCGTCCTCGGCGCGTACACCGAACTCGTCCTCGCCGCCGGTGGCGGCCGCGTCGCCGAAATCGGCTGCGGCCCCGGCCGCATCACCGAGTACCTCCACAGCCTTGGCCTCGACATCCACGGCATCGACCTCTCCCCGGAGATGGTCGCCGTCGCCCGCAAGTGGTACCCCCACCTCGACTTCCAGGTCGGGGAGATGCCCGGTTTGTCCATTGAGGACGGTGCGCTCGCCGGAGTCGTCGCCTGGTACTCGATCATCCACACCCCACGAGAGCGGCTGCCGGAGATCTTCGCCGACTTCCACCGGATCCTCGCCCCGGGCGGCCACCTGCTGCTCGCCTTCCAGGTCGGCGACGAAGTACGCCACATCGAGCACGCGTACGGCCACGACATCTCCTGCCACGCGTACCGCCTGGCGCCCGAGAAGATCGCCGCGCAACTGGGGGAGGCAGGCTTCGGCGTGCTCTCCACCCTCGTCCGTGAACCGTCCGAGGAGTTCGAAAGCACCCAGCAGGCCTACCTGATCGCCCGCAAGAAGTAGCTCAAGGACGCCGCGCCTCGACGAGCCAGGCCGCCGAGCCGTAGAAAACGCCTCGGTCGGCCTGATGCTCGGCGAGATCCGCACGCAAGACCTGGATGGCACCGGCTCGCGCGGTGTCATCCAGGTCGCCCAACCGTCCGCCATGCTGCTCGACGATGAAGTCGGCCGCGTCGTCGACGTCCTCACCGAAGTACATCGGCTTGTTCACCGCGGTGCACTCGACGTCGGCGTACCCAGCGGAGGTCAGCAGCTCTTCGATCTCACGCGGGTCGCTGAGCGCCAGATCCGCCGACGGCACCTCACGGCCCGCCGCGAAGATCCTCCGGAACGTGGTGATCCATTCGTTGAGCCGCAACGGCTGCCACGTCAGCAGGACAAGACGGCCGCCCGGCCTGGTCGCCCTGACCAGATTGGCGAACGCGGCCAGGGGAGTACCGAAGAACATCGAGCCATGCCTGCTGATCACCACGTCGAACCGCGCCTCGCCGAACGGATGGACCTGCGCGTCCACCTGTTCGAAAGAAACGTTGCGCACACGCTCCTCCTCGGCGAGCCGACGAGCGACGCCGAGCATCCCACTGGAGAGATCGACACCCAGCGCCGAACCCTCGGCAGCCAGCCGGGCCGCGTCCCGCGTCGTCTGACCGGCACCACAGCCGACGTCGAGGACCCGGTCCGTCACCTGGACATCCGCCGCGGCGAAGAAGACGTCCCGGTACGCGGCCACACCATCGTTGAAACGCTGCGCACGCTTCGCCCACAGCGAGCCTTCATCACCGTCCCAAGCCTTCAACATCCGCTCGTTGGACGGATCGACACGCACAGCGGCACTCTCGGACATTTCGGCAACCCCCAGACTCGGTATCCGGGAACGACCCTAGCGCGACCCGTCAGCGGAACGCCGCGACGTTCCGGGCCGCCCACTCGGCGAACGATCGTGGCGCGCGACCGAGGACCCGCTCCACATCCGGACTCACCCGCAACTCGGCCGGAGTCGGCGAACCGATGATGTCCAAGGTGTCGTCCGCGAGTTCCGCCGGCATGCTCAGGACCATCCCCGCCTTGGCCTCTTCCCGCGTGAGCTCGTGAAAACGCACCGGCGAGCCCAACGCGTCGGCGAGCGCCGCCGCCTGCTCGCGCGGCGTGATCACCGCCGGACCGGTCAGCTCGTACACCTGGCCGAGATGCCGGTCGTCCACCAGGCAAGCGGCCGCGACGTCCGCGATATCCGCCGGATCGACGATCGGCACCCCGGTGTCCCCGAACGGCGCCGCGACCACCTGCCGCGAGCGCACGGACTCCGCCCACCACAAGGCATTGGAGGCGAACCCGCCCGGCCGCAGAATCGCCCAGTCCAAACCGGACTCCCGCACCAGATCCTCCAGCTCACGCATAGCGACCCGCGTCGTACCGAAGGGCCGCGTCGCCACACCCAGCGTCGAGAGCAGCACGATCCGGCGAACTCCGGCCGCCGCGGCCCGTCCGACGATCCCGGCCGGGTTCGCCCCGACGGCATGCAGATCGCCGGAAAGCAGCAGGAACAACGCCTTCGCTCCGGCCAAGGCGGGTTCGAGAGTGGTGGGCTCGGCCAGATCGGCCACCATGTGCCTGCCGCCGGACGGTGCCACCGCGGCGTGCCGCGACACCGCTGTCACCTGCTCGCCCGCCTCGGCAAGGGTCCGCGTCAACGACCTGCCGATGTTCCCGGTAGCCCCGGTCACCACGATCATGAACAGCTCCTTCGCTCGATCTTCTCGTGGCGACGACGCTAGGGAGAGCGGCTTACTTTTCGTAAGTACATACCCAGAGGTAAGCTCCTGCCATGGCAGGAGGCGCGCAGTTCAAACCGGCCGACGCGGAGCCGCGGTATGAGGTGTTTCACACCGACTGCGCCGCCCGTGACGTGGTCGGCCACGTCACCGGCCGATGGGGGATCTGGGTGCTGATCTCCTTGCAGCGCAACGATCTCCGCTTCTACGAGCTACGCGAGAGCATCCAGGGGATCAGCGAGAAAATGCTCGCCCAGTCACTGCGCGCACTCGTCCAGGACGGCCTGATCTGGCGACAGGTCGAGCCCACGACGCCACCACAGGTCACCTACGGGCTGACCGAGTTCGGCCGGGACGTCAGTGAGCCGCTGATGGACTTGTTCGACCGGATCACCCGGCGATTGGCCCCTGCCGAAGGGTGATGTTGAACATCCAGGAAATCCCGAATTTGTCCACGAGCGCACCCGCTTCGTCGCCCCACAATTGTTTCTCCAGCGGCATGGTCACGGTGCCACCGGCGGACAATTTCCCGAAATAGCCACGGAGTTCGTCTTCGCCGCCGAGGTAGACCGCGACGTTGTTGCCAGGGGAGTGGGGCACGTCCTCGATCTGGCCGTCGACGTCGCAGGCCATCAGCGTGTAGCCGTGCGTGGTGTCGAGGCGAGCGTGCATGACCTTGTCGGCGGTGGGAGAGTCCGGCAAACCGAAATCCGCGATCGTGCCGATTTCGAGCTCGCCTCCGAATACCTCCCGATAGAATTCCATCGCCTGCCGCGCGTTCCCGTTGTACCTGAGGTACGGATTGAGTCGAGATCCCATGGCAAGAGCCTTCCATCGAATACACGACATCTTGTGTCGTGTATCAGCCGACACCCCAGTAAGCGAGCCAAGCATCCAGCGCCGGCCCAGCCGGATTGAGCCGACGAGCCCGGGCGACGTTGTCGTTGTCTTCAGGAACGACCTCGGCCAGAAGTAGGACTTCCGCACGAGTCTCGCCGACACCGAAGAGCCCTTCATCGGACAGCCTGCGCAGTGCCGTCTCCATCGCACGGAGCCGAAGCTCGAACTCGGCGTCGGACGCTTCGTCGTCGAGATCGAACACCTCCGGCCGGGCGGCGAACAGGTCGCGGACCGGCTTCAGGTGTTCCTCACCCAAGATCGAAAACGGGGAATCGGCATAGGAGTACCGGATGTCGCCGGCATCCGGCCGTTGAGCCAGCGCCTCGTGCGACCACGCCGACAGTGCCGGACCGAACGCTTCGCCGGGCGTCGTCAGCGTGACGTAGTAGAAGGTGTGGTCAGGGTTGTCGCGGAACAGGTCCGTGACAACCGCACGGGTGGCAGCAGTCAAGGCGTCGGCGAGGTCGGCTTCGGTCGGGATCATCGGGGCATCGAACCACACGGCCCGGGGAGGACGCACCTGACACTTACTTGACATAATGTACATTATCGGCACTTTGGTCGACTTGGATAACGGCGGTCGAGAGGGGCCTTCGGACGTGGGCCGAAAGCGTCCTTCACCGCATGTCATGCAGCGAAAGCTCCCTTTGTCGCATCGGATGCGGGCTCGACTCCCTTCAGTACTCCCCATGGAGCTGACGCCAGCGGTCCCAAAGCGCCCCAGGACGCCCCCAAGAACAAGAAGCTGAGGTCCGATCACCCAGCCTCAATACGTCACTGTGACGAATCGATATGAGCGTCTCGGTCGATGATGATCAATGGAGGCGTCAGTCGTGGACAGATCTCGCCGGATCGGCCAAGCCGACGATGCCCGCGGGCTCCTCGGTGGCCGGAAGTGTCACGGAAGGGTTGTTCAGGACGAAAGCCGTCAGGAGCGACCCTTCCATGACGCGTGGAGAAGTGGCAGGAAGACCGAGATCCCCCGCGAGGGGTTTCCGGACCCTTCACTCCGTTTCATGCATAATCACTATTATGCATGAAACAGAATATAACCCAGTGTAAGACTGTCGGTGCCATGCGGTACAAGATGCTCATGAGGGTTTCCGAGGCACAGCAAGCCTTTTTCGCCGCACGTCGTCCCCGTAAGGATTCTCCTCACACCACCGACGCCTACCGCCGCGACCTCGCCGGCATCACCGCTCTCCTGCTCCGCGAGCTGGACCGCTCCCCTGACGACCTCATGGTCGAGATGCTCACCGCCCAGGCGCTCCGCAACGCCTTCGGTGCCTTCGCGGACACCCACGCGAAGAGTTCGGTCCTCCGTGCGTGGTCGACCTGGAACCAGTTCCTCACCTTCTGCGTGTCGGATGGGCTGCTCGCCGGAAATCCGATGGGTGCCGTCGCCCGGCCGAAGGCGCCTCCGTTGACGCCGAAACCCTTGCGGGGCGAGGAAACCCCGGAGCAGTTGCTCGCGGCCGCCGCCGATGGTTCCCGCCGGACGCGGGATCCGTGGCCAGAGCGGGACGTCTTGGTGATCGCGCTCGGTCTGGTCGCCGGGTTGCGTGCGGCCGAGATGCGCGCGCTGACGGCGCGGTCGCTGGTCGGCCGTCAGGGCGAGATGCGGCTGCACGTCCACGGCAAGGGAAGCCGGGACCGGTCGATCCCGGTGCAGCCGATCATGGAGAAGATCATCGAGGAGTATCTCGCCTCCTGTCGCCGCCGGTTCCCGCAGCAGCGGTTCGGTCCCTCCACTCCCCTCCTCCGGGATCGTGCCGGCGAGCCGATCGGCCGCGGCGCGTTGGAGTACCTGGTGAAATCCTGCTACCGGTGGGCGGGTCTGCACGACCGCGTGCCGGTCGGGGCGAATCTCCACGCGTTGCGGCACACCTTCGCGACCCGGCTGGCGGAGGACGGCGCGACGGCGTCGGAGATCATGGCGCTGCTGGGGCACGCGAGCCTGGCGACCAGCCAGAACTACATCGAGGCGACCGGTCGTGAGCAGCGGGCGGCGGCCGCGAGCAACCGGACGTACCGGGCGTTGGACGGGATCGTGTAGGTCAGCGGAGTTGTTCGAGATCCTTGGCGGCCTGGGCGATTTCGCCTGCCAGGCCGCGGAGTTCGGCGACGGACGCGCCGTCGTCCGCCGCGGTGACGACGTCTTCCGCGGCGCAGCGGAGCTGGAAGAGCCTGTCCTGCAGGGTGGCGATCTCGGTGTCGGAGAGGACGACGGCGTCTTCGGGGAGGCCGCTGCGCTGCAGGGCGGTCCGGCGTTCGTAAGCGCGCTGGCGGCACGATTGCCCGCAGTAGCGGCGGCGCCTGCCGACGTTTCCGCCCTGTTCGAGTCGCCGGCCGCACCATCCGCAGTGTTTGGGTGCCCCCGCGCGGCGTAGTTCGGACACCTCTTCGGCGGACGTCTTCGGGTGTTCGGCCACTTCCCTCACGGATCAGACCCTAGCTGGCCACCCGACGATCATGCCGGGGCCACGACCGAAGTGCACACTAGTGGGGTGCCGACACTGTTTCCGTACCTCGCCGATCCGCTCCCGCGTGCCTTCGCCCATCGGGGCTGGCACATCGGTGACCTGGAAGGACTGGAGAACTCGTTGCCGGCCTTCCAGCAGGCGGTGACGGAGGGTTACCGTTATCTCGAGACGGATGTGCACACGACCTCGGACGGTGTGGTGGTCGTGCATCACGACGCGTCGTTGGACCGGACGACCGATGGCGCTGGGTTGATTTCCCGGCAGACGTGGGCGCAGCTCCGGACGGTCAAGATCGGCGGCCGTGTGCCGTTGTCCCGGCTGGAGGACGTGCTCGAGGAGTTGCCGGAGGCGCGGTTCAACATCGACGTGAAGTCGAACGAGGCGGTGGAGCCCTTCGTCCGGGCGATCGAGCGGTCGGGTGCGCATGATCGGGTCGCGGCGGCGTCCTTCTCCGACGCGCGGTTGGCCCGGATCCGGAAGCTGGCCGGGCCGAAGCTGGTGACGGCGATGGGGCCGCGTTCGGTGGCGGTGATGTGGGCGAACGGGTTCTTGCCGTTGTTCTCGCTGCGGGCGTTGTCGCGGGGTGCGATGGCGCAGGTGCCGGTGCGGCAGGGGCGGTTGAAGGTGGTGGACCGGGCGTTCCTGCGGCAGGCGACGCGTGGGGGTTTCGAGGTGCACACGTGGACGGTGGACGATCCGGCGGAGATGCGGTTGCTGCTGGATCTGGGGGTGCACGGGATCGTGACGGACCGGCCGGATCTGCTGCGTGAGGTGCTTCGGGAGCGGGGTTCCTGGCCTTCGTGAGCTGCGGCCTCGTGAGTGGTAAGGACGGTTAGAACCGTCCTTACCACTCACGAGGGGGTCAGCGGGGTGGTTTGCCGTTCCAGGCGGCGTCCCAGGTCTTGGGGCCGAGTCGTCCGGAGTCGTTGATGCCGTTGGCGCGCTGGAGGGCGAGGACGGCTTCGCGGGTTTTGTCGTAGTAGCAGCCTGTTCCGGTGAAGCCGTAGCCGAAGGCGTTCATCCGTAGCTGGAACTGCTTGAGCGGGACGGCGCAGTCGCCGTAGGCGTAGACCACGCCGGGCCAGGCGGGTTTGGGGCCGCCGGGCGGTGCGGGCGGGGTGGGCTTCGGTTTGGGCGCGGGCGGCGGGGCGGGCTGTCCTCCCCCGCCGATGTAGGCGGAGTCGGCGTAGGACGGGACGCGTTTGCTGCGGGCGTCGCTGTCGTTGCGGAAGCCGAGTTTGCCGGCGCATTCCCAGGGTTGCCAGCCGCGCATGCGGTAGAGGTAGAGGGCCCGGTAGTCCTGTTCGCGTGGGGTGGCCTGGTCGGGTCGTCCTTGGCCGCCGACGCTGCGCCAGGTGGGCAGGTCGAACTGGTAGGCGCCGTAATAGCCGTTGCCGGTGTTGATGTTGTAGCGCCCGCTCGATTCACACATGCGGAGCTTGGCCCAGTAGGAGCCGTGGGGATCCGCGGCGGCGGATCCGGTGGTGGCGATCTGCAGGCCCGTCACGGCTAGGGCGAGCAGGAGCGTTCTCGCCACTACGCGGTGTGCTGTGCGAAGGCGATGGGTCCTCATGAGCGGAACAGTAAATTCTGGACACTTGCTTCACAAGAGTCACAGCTCGCCCACCAGCCTCACACGAAACACACGGGGATCGTGGCAGCGACACGCCGACGATGGTCGGGAAGGTGTCCGGCGAGGGTTCGTCTCGCGTCGAAACGAACACGGTCCGGACTCGTGCCGGACAGGTTGGTGTGATCGCCAGTAGTCTCCCGCTGACCTCGACGTTCTCGACTTCAGGAGCTGTGCATGACGGTGGCCGTGACCCGTGAACGCAAGCGGGTGTGGCGGGCTTGGTACCTGTACGACTGGGCCAATTCGCCGTTCTATTCGTCGGTCATCACCGTCTTCGGAGCGCTCTATTTGAGTGAGATCGCGTCCGCGGACGCGAAGGCGAATTTCACCCTTAACGGGGACAGGGCGTGTACCGATTCGAGTGGAGCTTCGAGCACCCTGCAGAGCTGCGACGTCTCGTTGTTCGGGTTGCAGTTCCCGGCGGGTTCGCTGTGGGGATATCTGCTGTCGATCGCGACGGTGACCCAGGTGCTGGTACTGCCGATCGCCGGCGCGATCGCGGACCGCAGCAGGCACAAGCGGCGGATCCTCGGCGGGTTCGCGTTCCTGGGCGCGGTGGCGTCGGCCCTGATGTTCTTCATCGCGGGGACGAACTGGGAGGTCGGGGTCTGGACGTTCATCCTGGCCAACATCGGTTACGGCGGTGCGCTGGTCGTCTACTACTCGTTCCTGGTGGACATCGCGGAGCCGGACGAGCGGGACGCGGTGTCGTCGAAGGGGTGGGCGTTCGGGTACCTCGGTGGTGGTCTGGCGCTGGCGTTGCAGCTGGGGTTCTTCCTCGGCCACGAGGCGTTCGGGGTGAGCGAGTCGCTCGCCGTCCGGATCTGCTTCCTGACGTCGGGGATCTGGTGGGCGGTGTTCACGATCCCGGCGGTGCGGGCGCTCCCCCAGACTCATGTGCCGAAGTCGGGCGAGCGGGGCCTGTCGGTGTTGACGGCGGGGTTCAAGGAGCTGAAGCAGACGATCAAGGAGGCGAGGGCCTATCCCCTGACGCTGGCGTTCCTCGGCAGCTACCTGGTCTTCACCGACGGGATCACGACGGTGGTGGCGGTGTCGGCGCAGTACGGAAAGGACGAGCTGAAGTACAGCACCCAGGTGCTGATCGTCAC
The DNA here is from genome assembly GCF_042723975.1 of Amycolatopsis sp. NPDC058340. Classification (NCBI taxonomy): domain Bacteria; kingdom Bacillati; phylum Actinomycetota; class Actinomycetes; order Pseudonocardiales; family Pseudonocardiaceae; genus Amycolatopsis; species Amycolatopsis sp. NPDC058340. The sequence continues at coordinate 80,262 of NZ_JBHXIB010000027.1, forward strand.
GATCCTGGTGATCCAGTTCCTGGCGTACGCCGGGGCGATGATCCACGGTGCGATCGCGGCCCGGATCGGGGCGAAGAAGACGATCTTGGGCAGTCTCGTGGCGTGGGTGGCCGTGTTGTGCTTCGCGTTCTTCATCGAGGCCGGTCAGCCGCTGCAGTTCTACGCGGTGGCGGTCGGGATCGGGTTGGTGCTGGGCGGGACGAACGCGTTGTCGCGGTCGTTGTTCGGGCAGATGATCCCGGAGGGCAAGGACGCGCAGTACTTCTCGCTGTACGTGGTCGGTGAGCGCGGGACGTCGTGGCTCGGTCCGCTGTTGTTCGCCGCGGTCGGGCAGATCACCGGTTCGTTCCGGTACGCGATCATCGCTCTGGTGATCTTCTTCGTGCTCGGTTTCGTGTTCGTGTGGCTGGTCCCGGTGCGCCGGGCGATCGAGGCGGCGGGTAACCGACCACCGGCGGTGCTGTGACGGCGGAGTGTGCCGATAGGGTCGAGCGTCGTGACCGTACTGAAGGAGAGTGGCCCGGATCCCACGGACGCGTTGTCGTCGGTGCCGGTGGCGGGTTCACGGCGGGGTGTGCCGGTCGTCGGGAAGTTGAAGTTCTGTTACGGGCCGATGGACTGCGGGAAGTCGACGCTGGCGTTGCAGATCGACCACAACCATGCGCGGCAGGGACGTCGCGGGATGGTGCTGGTGCGGCATGACCGGTCCGGGGAGCCGCAGATCACCAGCCGGATCGGGTTGACGCGCAAGGCGATCGAGGTGGGGAACGAGACCGATCTGCGGTTGCTGGTGCGTGAGCAGTGGGCGGCCGGGCGGCATGTGGACTATCTGATCGTCGACGAGGCGCAGTTCTTGTCGCCCGTTCAGGTGGATCAGCTGGCTGAACTGGCCGATGACGTCCAGATCGACGTGTACTGCTTCGGGATCGCGACGGATTTCCGGAGCATGCTGTTCCCGGGTGCCGCGCGGTTGTTCGAGCTGGCGGACGAGTTGCAGCCGGTTCAGGTCGAGGTGTTGTGCTGGTGCGGGCAGACGGGGCGGTTCAACGCGCGGGTTTCCGATGGTGAGGTGCTGCGGGCCGGGAATACCGTGGTGGTTGCGGATACCGAGCAGTCGCTAGTTGAAACTTCATCGGCATCACGTTCCGAGGGTGAGCCGAACACGGTCCGTTATCAGGTATTGTGCCGTCGCCACTTTCGACTGGGCGACCTGGGGCCCACCTCGGCCCAACACGGTCAGTTACGGTTGACGTGACAGGCGTACTACTAGCCCATCTGGGGGATATCCGCACCAAGATGGCCGTATTGACGTCACGCCAGAGCGCGAAACCACTCCTACTAGGAGAAGCTGTTGCCACCGGGTGACACAGCTCATCGTGAGCAAGGACATGCTTTCCAGGGAATCTCCTGGGCCTCATCGTCGTTGCATAGGGTGAGCATCACCCTGGCTCCACCCGGAGCTGACTGAAAGGACCCCCATCATGGCCGACCGTGTTCTCCGTGGAAGCCGGCTGGGAGCGGTCAGCTACGAGACCGACCGCAACCACGACCTCGCGCCTCGGCGCACCGTGCGCTACGCCTGCCCCAAGAACCACGAGTTCGAGGTGCCCTTCTCCGACGACGCCGAGATCCCTTCGGTGTGGGAGTGCAGGCTGCACGGCAGCGAGTCCGAGATCGTGGACGGCGGGCAGCCGGAGCAGAAGAAGGTCAAGCCCCCGAGGACGCACTGGGACATGCTCCTGGAGCGCCGTTCGATCCCGGAGCTCGAAGATCTGCTCAACGAACGTCTCGCCGAGCTGAAGGGACGCAGGACCACCCGGTCCGCCTGACGCACGGCACAAGTAGCTAGCCCCACCACGAACCGGCGAAGCCCCCGCGACCTCCCTCCGCGGGGGCTTCGCCGTGTCCAGGGCCAGCCTCGTGAGTGGCTAGGACGGTTCTAACCGTCCTTACCACTCACGAGACGCGCCCTCCCTGTCATCGCTGCCCTTGCTCACTTCCGCAGTACGTGAAGGCCTCCTTCCTTGCGTCTAGCGCAAGGAAGGAGGCCTTCACGTACTTGGCAAGGTGTGAAGGTCGAGTTTCCTCGGCTGAGCCGAGGGAAGGGGTCTTTCACGCGCAGCTGCTGTGACTGCTGAGACTGGTGTTGTCGCTGAGGCCGCGGATGTCGATCGTCGTCCGTGAGGGCCTCCTTGCCTACCCTGAAGGTAGGGAAGGAGGCCCTCACGGACCTGCGCCCATGCCACCCACATTCAGCAGGCACCTAAGGCAGCCTTGGCTCTAACCGTCCTCACTACTCACGAGACGTGCTCCACCGGGCACCGCTCCCTCAGCTTGCTCATGAAGTCCGTGAAGGCCCCCTTCACGGCATCCAGCGCAAGGGTCCCGGCAAGTCGTACAGCTGCAGGTCTGTGTCACTGCCATGAGGCCAGCGGCGTTCTCAGGGAGCAGACTCAGCCAAGAGACCTGGACTCGCGACTGTCCATAAGGGACACAAGCCGAGGCCTAAGCGCCCGATTCAGGAGTTTTGCGCGTCTAACAAGGGGGTCGTGAGTGCTCTTGGTCGTTCTAACCCTCCTTGCCACTCACGACCCCCACAATGAACCGTACATACGTGCACAAATAGGACATTCGGTCGCCCGGAAATGTCCCTTGTGGACACTCGGTGCCCGTGTCCGCCCCTGTCGACGTTCGGAACCAGGCCTGCACTATCTCGACTTCGCAGACACCCTGGCGTCTAGCGCGGTGAAGGAGGCCTTGACAGGCCACGCTGTGACTACTGGGGCTGACGGTGCCACCGGGCTGCGAGGGCGATCGCGTAGTCCGTGGCCACGTCCAGTAGGCCTTGGTTCCCACCGTCCTCACCACTCACGAGGCAGTCATTTCCGCGGGCCGCTCAGCCGCCGCACCGCGTTCGCGCAGGCGAGCGACTCCAGCAGCGGGACCGTCCGCTCCCAGCCCAGGCAGGCGTCCGTGATGCTCAGGTCGGGCCGGGGCCGTGCGGAGCCGACATCCTGCCTGCCGTCCGAGAGGTATGACTCGATCATCACCCCGGCCAGCGCGTCGTCGCCCGCCGAGATCTGGTCCGCCAGGTCGGCGACGACCACGGGCTGCCGGTTGTGGTCCTTGCCGCTGTTGCCGTGCGAGGCGTCGACGACGAGCCGGTGCGGCAGGCCGGCGGCGGTCAGCGCGTCGAGGGCGTCCGCGACCGCGTGCGCGTGGTGATTGGGTTTCGGGCCGCCGCGCAGCACGAGATGCGCGTCCGGATTCCCGGCGCTGCGCTGGATCCGCGGGCGTCCGTCGGCGGCGGCGCCGGGGAACACGTGCGGCAGCGAGGCCGCCTGGACCGCGGCCACGGCGGTGTCCAGCCGCCCGGACACGCAGTTCTTCATGCCCACCGGCATCGGCAGCCACGACGCCAGCTGCCGGTGCGGCTGGCTGGCGACGGTCCGCGCGCCGATCGCGCCCCAGCTGACGGTGTCCGCGAAGTACGGCGCCAGGAACGGGTCGACGAACTCGTACGCCAGCGGCAGCCCGGTCGCGGCGGCGTCGTCCAGGAACCGCCGTCCGATCCGGACGCCGGAAGCGAGATCGCCCTTGCCGTCCAGGGTGGGGTCGGGCACCAGGCCGGTCCAGCCCGCGATCGTCCGCGGTTTCTCCAGGTAGGCGCGCAGGACCACGACGAGGTCGTCGGCGAACCGGCGCGACGCTTCCGCGAGCCGATTCGCGTATTCGAGCGCGCCGTCGGTGTCGTGCACCGAACACGGCCCCACGACGACGAGCAGCCGCGAGTCCCGCCGAGCGAGGACGTCGGCGACGATTTCCCGGTGCCGGGTGATCTCCTCCGGGACGAAGCCGTTCGTGACCACCTCGGCCGGGCTGGGCAGCTGGTCAAGCATCCGCATGACCTTTCTCCTTGTCGGGGGCGGCTTCCCCGGCCCGGGGCAGCCGCGTCGCACCGGCCACCGCCACGACGGCGAGGCCGAGAACACACCAGAACGCGTCGGCGAAGGCGGCGGCGACATCCGGGCCGCGCGCGGCCAGCCGGGCCTGCAGCACCACGGCCAGCACCGCGGTGCCGATCGAGCCGCCGAGCGTGTTGAGCAGATTCAGTGCCCCGGCGGCGCGGGGCAGCCGGGCGGGTTCGACCCGGCGGTAGACGATCGTCATCACCGGCGCGCCGATCAGCGCCGCGCCGAAACCGCGCAGCAGCAGGGAAACCACGATCACCCAGTCCGGGAGACCGAGGTCCAGCTGGGTGAACGGGGCGGTGCCGAGGGCGACCAGCCCGATCCCGCTCAGCACCAGGGTGCGCGGCGAGATCCGGTCGACGAGCCGGTTCACCAGTACCGAACCGGCCGCCGCGCCCATGCCCTGGGGCACCAGCAGCAGCCCGGTGTCCCAAGTGGACAGTCCGGGGCCGCGCTGGAGATAGAGCGGGAGCAGGAACATCGTGCCGAACACCGACGCCCCGAGCAGCACCAGCGCCAGCGCGGCGACGCCGAACGGCGGCCGCGTGAACAAGCGCGGATCCAGCAAGGGCGCTTCGGCCCGCAGACCGTGCCGCACGAACGCCGCCAGCATCACGACGCCTGCCGCTACGGCGATCCCGGCGACCGCCGGTGTCCCCTGTTCGAACCAGGTGAGCCCGAAGACCAGTACGGCGAGCCCCGGCGAGAGCAGCAGCGCACCCCGGAAATCGAAGCGTTCGCCCTTGCCACCGGGTTCACTCGCGGGAACCCATCGCCGGGCCAGGAAGACCGCAACCACACCGATCGGGAGGTTGACGTAGAACAGCCACGGCCAGTCGGCGACCGCGAGGATCGTGCCGCTCGCCAGCGGGCCGAGCACCGGCGACAAGAGCGGCACGAGACCGACGACGGCGATGACGCGGCCGATACGGTCCCGCCCGGCGGCCCGCGCCAGCAACGCCTGACCGGTCGGCGGGAGCAGACCACCGGCGAGTCCTTGCAGTACACGGCACGCGATGAGCGCGGGCAGCGTCGGCGCCAGCGCGCACAGCAGGGACGCCAGCAGGAACACGACGACGGCGCTGAGCCAGACGCGACGGCCGCCGAACCGATCGGCGAGCCAGCCGGACGCCGGCACCGCGGTGACCACGGCCAGCAGATACGCCGTCGTCACCCATTGGACACCGGTGACCGGCGCGCCGAACTCGTCGGCGAGGGTGTCGACACCCACCGAGACGATCGTGCTGTCCAAAGTGGCCATGAAGGTGCCGAGCACCAGCACGGCCGCCGTACGCCACAGCGCGGCGTCGATCGGGCGCGCGGTCACCGCTCCCCCACGAACCCGGCGGCGTCGCCGTCGAGCCAGGACGGCAGCTTCCGCAGGTATCCGACCAGGTCGCCGGCCAGCGACCGGGCGTCCGCCTCCTTCGCGTAAAGGACGCCTTCCCAACCGTGTTCGCCGGGGACGACCGTGACGCTCACGGGATGGTGTGTGCGTTCGCGGAACCTCGTCCCGGTGACGGTCAGGCCGGGCGCGGGTTCGCGCAGCTTCGCCGGATCCACCGGGTAGTTCTCGAATACGAGCAGGCTGTCGAACAGCCTCTCGCGCCCCGCCAGCGAAGCGAGTTCGAGCAGGCCCATCCGGTGGTGCGCGGCCATCGCCTGCTGCCGTGCCTGCAAATCGGCCAACGCTTCGGCGACCGTCCCGGTGAACCGGGCGCGGACCGCGACGCTGTTCGCCAGCAGGCCGATGACGTCCTCGGCACCGTCCACATCGGACGTCCGGTTCGAGGTCATCACCCCGAAGCTGACGTCGTGGCGTCCGGCGTGGGTCGCGAGCACGGCCGCCCACGCACCCTGCAGCAGGGTGTTGACGGTGAGGCCTCGCGCCGCGCCCAGCTTGGTCAGTTCCGCGACCAGCGCACTGTCCACAGTGAACAGAGCGGGGTCGGCGGAGCCGCCGGTGCGCGGCAAGTGGTCGCCTTCGGGCAGGCCGTCGAGTTCCCTGCGCCAGGCCCGGACGTCGGCCGAGTGATCGGCCGCGGCGAGCAGTCGCGTGTACCGCGTCGGCGGCACCGGCTCCGGCAACGGCTTGCCCGCGTACAGCGCGAACAGCTCGTCCAGGATGCGCGGAGCGGACCAGCCGTCGGACAACAGATGATGGCTGGTCAGCACGAGCGTGTGACTGCCGTGTCTCAGGACGGTGACCCGCCACAAAGGACCGTGGGCCAGGTCGAACGGTTCCGCGAGTTCCTCGTCCAACGCCGTGTCCACTTCGGACATTTCGCGCACGCGGAAGCCGGCCCGCGGCTCGGCGGGGATCACCTGGACCTCGTGCGACGGCGGGAACACCGCGCCCAGGTTCGGCTGCCGCCGCACCAACGCGTCCGCCGCCGCCCGCAGCGCCTCGACGTCCAGGTCACCGGACAGCGTGAACGCCGCCTGCACGGGATACGGATCTTCGTCCGCCGCACGGGATTCGCGCAGGATCACCTCCTGCAACGGGGTCAGCGGCAGGATCTCGCCGGGCCCGGGCACGTCGGCGGCGAGAGCGTCCAGCTCACGCCGGAAGTGCTCGCCCAGCACGGCGATCTCGTCTTCGGTGAACAGCGCGGACGGCCAGGTGAAACGGACGCCGAGCGTGCCGCCGTCGGGGACCATCGCGTTCACCGTCAGCGCGTACGGCAACGGCATCTCCGCGCCGCCTCCCGAACCGAGCGGATCGGCGTCCGGTGGGCGCTGCCAGAAGCTTTCCTGGACCGGGGCCGCGGGGAAGCGGCCGAGGTAGTTCCAGGCCACCTCCGGCCGGGGGCCGCCGGCCTCGAGAATCCCGTGTCCGAGCCCGTCGCCCGCCGCGCGCAGGTGATCGCGCACCGCCCGCAGCGCGTCCGGCAGCGATCCGGACGGCGGGGCGATCCGCGCCGGATGCACGGCGGTGAACCAGCCGGCGGTCTGCGCGAGGTCGACCGTGCCCGCGAAGTCGGGGGTATGTCCCGGACGTCCGTGGCTCTCGACGGCGACGAGCAGATCGGCGCCGGTTCCGCGCCAGGCGCCGACGGCGCGGGCGAGCGCGGTCAGCAGCACGGTGTCCGGGCCGGTGCGGTAGGCGGTGGGCAGCGCGGTGAGCACGGCGTGGGTCGTGTCCTCGCCGATGTCGAGCCGGTGATGCCGCGCGGTCGCCACGGTGTCACGCGCCGGATCGAGCCGGGTGCGGCCGAGCGTGCTCACCGGCGCGGCGGCGATCCCCTGCCAATACCGCGTTTCGTCCTCTCGATGCGGTGCGGCGGCACGCAGCGATCGCGCCCAGCCCAGGAACGACTGCCCGCGCCGGTGCAGGGTGTTGCCATGGAAGACCTGTTCGACGTCGTCGAGCAGGACGCGCCAGGTCACCGCGTCGGCGACGAGGTGGTGCGCGACCAGAAGCAAGCGTCCGGGACGGTCGCCGGCGTCCGCCAGCACCGCCCGCACCAGCGGCCCGGTGCGCGGGTCCATCCGCGCGACGATCTGCTCGACGTGGGTGTCCAGCGTCGCGCGCGGATCACCGGTCACACGGACGGCGGTGAGCACGTCGGCACCGGTCACGGCACCGACGTCCGGAACGCGCAGCGCGTCTTCGACCAGATGCGCGCGCAGGACGTCGTGACGGGCGAGAACGGCGTCGAGCACCGAGGTCCAGCGGGCGACGTCGCCCGCCGAAGGCACGCAGATCTCGACCCATTGGCAGAACCCGTCGGCCGCCTTTCCCGCGCGCCGCAGCAGATCGCGCATGATCGGCGTGAGCGGGGCATCGCCGACGGCGTGGGCTTCCTCCGCCTGTTCAGGCTCACCACAGCGCGCGGCGATCCCGGCGACCGTGCCACCTTCGAGGACGTCGCGCGCGGTCAGGTGCAGCCCTTCACGGCGGGCCCGGGAGACGACCCGCAGTGAGGCGATGCTGTCGCCGCCCGCGTCCAGGAAGCCGTCGTCGAGGCCGACGTCGGGGCCGAGCAGTTCGCGGACCACCCGCAGCAGCACGGTTTCCGCCGGGGTGGCGGGTTCCCGTCCGCCGTCGGAGCGGGCTTCGGGCGCGGGCAGCGCGGCCCGGTCCAGCTTGCCGCTCGGACCGAGCGGGAGCCGGTCGAGCGGGACGAACGCGGCCGGCACCATGTACGCGGGCAGTTCCGCGGAGAGATGTTCGCGCAGCGTGGCCGGATCGGGCACGGCGCCGTCCACGGGGACGACGTAGGCGACCAACCGGTCCTCGCGGACGATCACCGCGGTGGCGCGTACGTCGTCGTGCGCGGTCAGCGCGGTCTCGATCTCGCCGAGTTCGATCCGGAACCCGCGCAGTTTGACCTGGTGGTCGGCGCGGCCGAGGAAGACGATCTGCCCGTCCGGACGCCAGCGGACCAGATCCCCGGTGCGGTACATCCGCTCCCCCGGCGGACCGAACGGATCGGCGACGAACCGTTCCGCGGTCAGCGCCGAACGGCCGACGTACCCCTGCGCGAGCTTCGGCCCGGCGAGGTACAGCTCGCCGGTGACGTTCGTCCCGACCGGGAGCAGCCCGCCGTCGAGCACGTACGCGCGGACCTCCGGGTCCGGGCGGCCGATCGGCAGCGGACCGGGGTCGGCCGGGTCGTAGTGCCAGGTGACCGAGTTGATGGTGACCTCGGTCGGGCCGTAGGCGTTGAACAGCGCCCGCCGGTCGCCCCAGCGCCGCGCCAGTTCCGGGTCGAGCCGTTCGGCGCCGACGACGAAGAACACGTCCGGGTCGACGGTCGCGTCGTCGGGCATCGCGGAAAGGAACGAGGGCAGCAGGTTGAGCCCGGTGACGCGGTGCTCGGCGGCGTAGGCCAGCAGGTCGTCGCCGGAGGTCCGCACCTCCTCCGGCGCGATCACCGAGGTGCCGCCGGACAGCAGCGGCAGCATGAACTGCCAGAACGCGACGTCGAAGCTCGTCGAGGCGAAATGCAGGTACCGCTCGGCGGTCCCGATCCCGACGATGTCCTCCTGCAGCGCGATCAGGCTCGGGACGCCGCGATGCGGCACCGCCACGCCCTTGGGTTTGCCGGTGGTGCCGGAGGTGTAGATGACGTAGGCGATCGCGTCCGCACACAAGGACACGCCCGGATCTGTGTCCTCAGTGGACAGCTCGGCCGGGTCGATCACCGGCAGGCCGTCGACGTCCGAAGTGGACACGACGGCGGCGGGCGCGATGTCGTCCAGCATGTACGCGAGCCGATCGGCCGGGTAGTCCGGGTCCATCGGCACGTGCACCGCACCGGCCTTGATCACGCCGAACAGCGCGACCACGAGGTCGACGTCGCGGCGCAACAGGACCGCGACCGGGTCCTGCGGTTTCACCCCGGCGTCGATCAGGGTGTTCGCGAGCCGGTTGGCGCGCTGGTCCAGTTCGGCGTAGGTCAGGCTCCGGTCGCGGCACACGACGGCCTCGGCGTCCGGTGTCTCCCGGACCCAGCGGCCGAACTCCTCCAGCATGCCGCCACGTTCGCGTTTCGGTTCCGGTCCCTCGCCGAGCCGCAGCATCGCGCGTTCTTCCTCGGCGCCGAGCGCGCGCAGCCGGGAAACCGGCCGCGCCGGGTCTGCGACGATCTCGTGCAGTATCGCGCGCAGCCAGCGGCCGTAAGCCTCGGCCTCCTCGCGGGTGAACGCCTGCGGCTGGTACCCGAGGCCGACGGTGAACTCGTCGCCGGGCAGCACGATCACCGTGAGCGGGTAGTGCGTCGCGTCGGTGATGTCGACGCCGACGAGGTCGAGCCCGGGCGCCAGGGTGGTGCGTGCGCGGCTGGAGAGCGGGAAGTTCTCCATCACCAGCATCGTGTCGAACAGGTCGCCGACCCCGGCCGCGCGCTGGATGTCCGGCAGCCCGGCGTGATGGTGGTCGGTGAGCCGCACGCTCTCGGTGTGCACGCGCTCCAGCACGGTGGCCGCGGCCTCGGCGGCGTCGAACCGCACGCGCACGGGGATCGTGCTGCCCAGCTGCCCGATCATGCGCTCGACGCCGGGGACGTCGGCCGGGCGGCCGGAGACCGGGCAGCCGAAGACCACGTCTCGGCGGCCGGTCAGCCTGGCGAGGAGCACTCCCCAGGCGGTCTGGAACACCGTCGTCGGGGTGATGCCGTGTTCGCGGGCGAAGGCGCGCAGCCGTTCGCTGAACTCACCGCCCAGCTCCACGGTGACGCGTTCTGGACGCTCCACAGTGGACTCGACGCTCGCCGGGGCGAGCCGCGTGCCCTCGTCGAGCCCTGCCAGTGCCTCGCGCCACGCCTCCAGCGCCGCGTCCGGGTCGCGTTCGCCGAGCACCCGGTGGTACTCCGAAAGCGGAGGTGCGACGGGAGCCGCCGGACCGCCGCCGAGTTCGGCGTACGTGGCCAGCAGAGTGCGGCCGACCAGCGGCATCGACCAGCCGTCCAGCAGCGCGTGGTGATTCGTGAGCACCAGACGGTGCTCGTCCGGGCCGAGGGTCAGCAGCAGGAACCGGATCAGCGGTGGTGTGGCCGGGTCGAAGGGCCGGGCGAGTTCGGTACGGCACTCGGCCTCGACCCGGTCCGGCGGGACGTTCGCGAACCGCCAGTCCAGCGTGACTTCGGCGGGCACCACCTGGACGACCTCGCCCGCGTCGGTGGTGTGCAGATGGACGCGCAGCGCGGGATGCCGCCGCACCACCTCCGCCGCGGCCTCGCGCATGCGGTCCGCGTCGAGCGCGCCGCTGAGCAGGGTGACGGCCTGGACCACGTAGACGTCGGTGTCTTCGGTGCCGCGCGCCAAGGTGTGGAAGGAAAGCCCGGTCTGCAACGGGGTCGCGGGAAGGACGTCCTCGACGCGGCCGAGGCGTTCGAGTGCGTCGATGTCCTCCTGGCCGAGGCCGACCAGCGGCAGATCCGACGGGGTGAGCCCGCCGCCGTCCGGGCCGATGCGGGCGGCGTGCGCGGCCATCGCTTCCAGGGCGAGAGACCACGCTTCCTGAAGCGCGGCGACGCTTTCCTGCGGCAGCACCTCGCTCGCCGCGGTCCACTCCACGGCGAGCCGCGGACGGCCGTCCTCACGGACGAAGCAGTTCAGCGCCAGCAGCTGTTCCAGCGACTTGGCGTCCGGTTCGGTGACCGCGAACGGGTCCTCCTCCGGCAGCCGCCAGCCGGTGCCGGGCAGGGCCGCGAACCGGCCGAGGTAGTTCACGACGACGTCCGGCGGCGGGACGGCGGCGAGTTCGTCCCGGGTGAGCGGGTCGAGATACCGCAGGACACCGAAGCCGACGCCGTTGTCCGGGACCGCGCGTTTGGCCTCCTTCGCGGCCCGCAGCAGCCTCCCGGCCGCGTCTCCGCCTGCGAGCGCGCTGTCGAAGTCCGTGGCCGCCGCCACCGCGCCGGCGGGCACGCGCAACGGATGCTCGGCGGTGAACCAGCCGACGGTACGCGAAAGGTCCAGGCCGTCATGGTCGCGGCCGTGTCCTTCGAGCGACACGGTTTCGGCCTCGACAGCGGCATCCCGCCACGACCGCAAAGCGAGGACGAGCGCGGCGAGCAGCACGTCGTCCGGTCCGGCACGGTACGCCGCGGGCAAGGCGGTGAGCACCGCGTCGGTCTGCTCCGGGGTGGCGAGGGTGACCGACCGCCGGGCGGTCGCGACCGTGTCGACGCCGCGGTCGAGCGGCCGGTGGCCGAGACGCGGGCCGTCGAGCGCGCCGCGCCAGTGGCCGAGTTCGCCGCGCCGGGCGCCGGAAGTCCCTTGCTCCGCGAGCAGGAGCGCGTGCCGCCGCCACGACGTCCCGACCGGTTCGAGCGGTTCACCGGCGCAGGCGGCGCGCAGATCCGGCAGCAGGACCCGCCACGAGACCCCGTCGACCGCCAGGTGGTGCAGCACGATGACAAGGTGGTCCGGCAGCAGCGCGACCTTGAGCACGCCGGTCCGGAGATCCAGCGCCTCCGCGAGTTTCGCCGCGACCTCGGCCGGTTCGCCGGTCGTCTCGACGACGACGTCGGACGCCCGCACCGCCCCGCGTTCCCGGACCCGCATTTCGTCCTCTGAATGCAGGCGGAGAACGTCATGGTGGTCCAGCAGCGTTTGCACGCCTTCGGTCAGCAGGGTGGGTGGAAGGTCCTCGTCGAGGCGCACCGCGGTCCATTGCGTGTAGCCGGCGATCGTCGTGACGTCCGGATGCGGATCGAGGAGCGCGCGGACGATCGGTGGCGCGGGTACCACGCCGACCGGCTCGTCCGGTGGGTCGGCGGGGGCACCGATCTCCGCGCTCGCCGCCGCCAGCGCCTCGAAACTGCGGCGGGCCAGCAGATCACGCGGTCGCAGGTCGAGGCCGTGCGCGCGCAGCCTGCTGCTGACGCTGATCGCGGTGATGCTGTCGCCGCCCAGCGCGAAGAAGTCGTCGTCGACGGCGACCTCGTCGACGCCGATCACCTCGGCGATGGTGGCGCACAGGAGCCGTTCGCGGTCGGTGGCCGCGGTGCGCCCGGCCGCCGCGCGCGGGGCGGGCAGCGCGGGACGGTCGATCTTCCCGTTGGGGGTCAGCGGAAGCGAGTCGAGGACGACGACGGCGGCGGGTACGAGATGCTCCGGCACCCGCCCGGCGAGTTCGGCGCGGACCTCGTCCGGGACGACCTCGCCGACGACGTAGCCGACGAGCCTCGGCCCGCGCACCGCGGCGGCGGCCGCGCGCACTCCGGGAACCGCGGCCAGCGCCGCCTCGACCTCGCCGAGTTCGACGCGGTGACCGCGTACCTTCACCTGGCCGTCACGGCGGCCCAGGTACTCCAGTCCCCTGCCGGGCACCCAGCGGGCGAGATCCCCGGTGCGGTACATCCGGTCGCCGGGCGCGCCGAACGGGTCGGCGACGAACCGCTCGGCGGTCGCGCCGGGACGGCCGAGATAGCCGCGCGCCAGATGCGGGCCCGCCAGATACAGCTCTCCCGGCGTTCCGGCGGGCGCGGGACGCAGCGCGGCGTCGAGGACCCGGATCGCCGTCCCCGGCACGGCGGAGCCGATGGTCGGTTCCCCGTCGTCGAGCCAGGATCCGGCACCGTCCACAGTGGCCTCGGTGGGGCCGTACATGTTGCGGGCGCGGACACCGGACTCGGCGACGCGGCGCCACAACGCGGGCGGAGTCGCCTCGCCGCCGAGGACGAGCAGCGCGGGCGCGTCGGGGCCGTCGAGCAGCCCGGCGTCGACCAGCGGCGCGGCCATCGACGGCGTGGTGTCGACGACGTCGATCCGGTCGCGGGCGAACGCGGCCAGCAGTTCGTCGGCGTCCCGCGCGACGTCGGTGCCGTAAACGTGGAGTTCGTGCCCGAACAGCAGCCACATCAGCTGGTCGAGCGCGGAGTCGAAAGCGAACGAGTACGTGTGCGCGACACGCAGCCGCCTGCCCGCGGCGCGTTCGGTCTCGGCGACCGTGGTCGCGCGGTGGTACCGCAGCAGCGTCGCGAGCCCGCCGACCCGGCCGAGGACTCCCTTGGGCCGTCCGGTCGAGCCGGAGGTGAAGATGACGTATGCGAGATGGTCCGGGTGGCGGACGATCTCCAGCGGTGAAGAGTCCAGAGTGGACAGATCGGTCTCACCGAGCAGCAATTGCGGTCCCGGAACGACTTCCGGGTCGTGGGTCACCGTGAGCACCGCACCGGCTTCGGCGGCGAGTTCCCGCAGGCGCTCGACGGGATGCGCCAGATCCAGCGGCAGGAACGCGGCCCCGGCGTCGAGCACCGCCAGCAGGGCGACGACGAGGTCCGCGGACCGAGGCAGGGCCAGCGCGACGACGTCGTCCGCCCCGACGCCACGGGCCCTCAGTGCCCGGGCGAGACGGTGGACCCGGGTGACGAGTTCGCCCGCGGTCAGCCGCTCGTCACCGGAGACCAGCGCGGTCTGTCCGGGATCCAGCCGGTCGAGAAGTTCAGGTACGTCAAGGAGTTCGTTCTCCGGGGCGGGTGTCGACCAAGCCTCCAGCAGCGTGTCCCGCTCCCCCGCCGGGACCAGATCCGCACCGGCGACCGCCGGGCCGTCCGGTTCGGTCAGCGCGGTGATCAGGCAGCGCAACGCGGTCAGCTTGGCGTCGACGGCGGCCTGGTCGTGCGTCCGCGCGTCGACCTCGAAACCGAGCAGGAGCCCGCCGTCCGAGGTCGGGAGCACCGACAGGCCCATGTCCTCGGGCGGTCCGCCCGCGACGTTGCGCATCGTGCCGTGCGACCCGGCGAAATCGAGCTTCAGGTCGAACGCCTTGAGGTTGATGCCGCGGCCGTGCAGCAGCGCCCCGGCGCCGGGGACCGCGAGATCCTGCGGCAGGTCCTCACCGCGATACCGCTGATGCGTGCGCATCTCCTTCAGCGCGCCCGCGACCCGCGCGGTCAGCTCGGCTCCGGTGTCCTGCGGCAGCACGCCGACCCGCAGCGGCAGCACGTTGACCGACATCGCGGGGGTCCGCAGCGCCGCGCCTTCGCGGCACATCAACGGCATCGCGAACACGACGTCGGTCCAGCCGAGCACGCGGTGCAGGAACGCGGCGTAACAGGCGATCAGCGCGTCACCCCACGTCGTGCCGACGCGTTTGCCCAGCTCGCGCAACCTGGCCAGGTCGGAAGCGGGCAGGACCGACCGGGCGGTGACCGTGTGCTCCGGCGGGCCCGGCGCACTTCCGGAGTCGTCGAGATCCGGCAAGGGCGTGAACCGCTCGCGCCAGTACTCGCGGTCCCGCTGGAAGCGTTCACTGGCACGGTAGGCGCCGTCGGCCTCGACGAGATCGGCGAACCGGGCGAACGTCGAAGCCGGAACGTCCTTGCCCTCGACCGCAGCCGTAAAGCGGGCGGCGGTCCGGCGAGCGAGCATCGCCGCGGTGTAGCCGTCGAACACCAGGTGATGCCCGAGCTGGGTGAACCACACGTGCGAGTCGGACAGCCGCAGCACCAGGTGGGCGAACAACGGCCGGTCCACCATCCCGCGGCAGGCCTCGGCGACCCGGCGGCGTTCGGCGTCCACGCGCTCGTGCGCGACGGCGACCGGATCGACCTCCCCGCGCAGATCCACGATTTGCGGCAACGGCAGCGCGTCTTCCGACACGATCTGGCGGGGACCGTCCGGTGTCTCGAAAACGCGCAACCGCAGGCTGTCCGCCTCTTCGGCGGTCGCCCGGATCGCCTCGGTCAGCGCGGCGACGTCGACCGCCTTGTCGCCGACGATCTCGATCACGTCACCCACGACGTAGTAGGGCGAGTCGGGTTCGAGGCGCTGCGCGGTCCAGATCCCGAGCTGGGCTCCGGTGAGATTCAGTCCCTGTTGGTGAACCCGCGGGTGAAACGGCACAGCGGGTTCACGCGTCCGGTCGTTTTCCAATTCCATCTTCAGCTCCGCCGGCCGCTCAACACAGGGCCCTGGCAACGTGCGGTGTCGTGTGCCGTTCGTCGTGGCATGTCGGCTCGGTCCTGGTGTCGTGGGTGGCAAAGAGGGCTGTCGAGAGGCGGAGATGGCCAGCCAGGACAGCGCGGTTCGAGGTTGACTTGCGGGCCGAACTCGGTGCGAAGTGTCCATAAAGGACTCCTCGCACCGATCGCGCGCCTGCCTGGTGTCGTGACGTCCGGTTCTCGCCGGAGTCGTGAGTGGCGAAGAGGGTTAGAACGACCATTGCCACTCACGACCCCCTGAACACAGCACCCAAACCGAACAAAAACGCGGGCCTGGTGTCCCTTGTGGACGGTGAGGCCACGATCGGCACTGTCCGCGCGAGGCTCGCCCGGGCCGAAGCCCGCCAGCCGAGACCCACCGGCCCGAATAGACCAACAGCACCGTGCGATGTCCCGAAAGTGGGGCGTTCCCGACCCGATCGCGGACGGCCGTCCCGACTTCGCCGGAGCCCTGCCGTTCAGCATGAGGGCACCACCATCGGGGTTCCGGTCACCGGGTCGGGCACGACGACGCTCGGGAGATCGAAGACCTCCTTCATCAGCTCCGCGTCCACGATGTCGGAGGGCGCGCCCTCCGCGACGATCCGGCCGTCCCGCAGGGCGACGAGGTGATCGGCGTACCGGCAGGCCTGGTTGATGTCGTGCAGGACGGCGATCACCGTGCGGCCCTCGTCGCGCAGCCGCGCCAGCAGGCTCAGCAACTGGTACTGGTGCGCGATGTCCAGAAAGGACGTCGGTTCGTCGAGCAACAGGTACGGCGTCTTCTGCGCGAGCACCAGCGCCACCCACACCCGCTGACGCTGCCCGCCCGAGAGTTCCTGCACCGGCCGGTCGGCCAGCCCCGCCACGCCGGCCGCGGTCATCGCGTCGAGCACCGCGCGTTCGTCCTCTTCGGACCAGGTGGCGAACAGCGACTGGTGCGGGAACCGGCCGCGCGCGATCAGCTGCCGGACGCGGACGTCCTCCGGCGCGACCGGATCCTGCGGCAGGAACCCGAGTTCCCGCGCCAAACCCTTGCCGGGGAAGGAACCGACGTCCTTGCCGTCGAGCAGGACCTCGCCGTCGGCCGGGCGCAGCAGCCGGACGAACGCGCGCAGCAAAGTGGACTTGCCGCACGCGTTCGGCCCGACGACGGCGGTGAACGCGCGGTCGGGCACGTCGAGGCTCAGCCGGGTCGACACGACCCGGTCGCCGTAGCGCAGGGTCAGGTCCCGAGCGGTCAAGCGGGCACTCATATGCGCCGAACCTCCTTGGTGAGCAGCCAGATCAGGTAGCCGCCGCCGATCACGGTGCTGACCACACCGACCGGCAGCGATTCCGGCGCGAGCAACATCTGGGCGGCCAGGTCGGCACTGGCCAGCAGCACGGCGCCGGTGAGGGCCGCGGGCAGCAGGGCGATACCGGGCGTGCGGGCCAGCCGCCGCCCGATCTGCGGTGCCGCCAGCGCGATGAACGCGATCGGGCCCGCCACGGCGGTGACCGTGGCCGTGCAGCCGACGCCGATCAGCACCAGCGCCAGCCGCAGCCGGTCCCAGCGGACACCGGTGGTGACCGCCAGCGCGCCGCCGAGCGCGGCCTGGTGCAGCGACGGTGCCCTGGTGAACAGCACGACGAACAGCACCGCGAGCACCCCGAACGGGATGGCGACGTCGTCCCAGCCGACCCCGTTGAGCGAACCGGCGTTCCAGCCGACGGCCGCGATCGCGATCTCGAGTTCGGCGCGCAGCACGATCCACGAGTTGAGCGCGGTCAGCATCGCGTTGACCGCGATCCCGATGACGATCAGCCGCAGCCCGGACAACCCGCCGCCGAGCGACAGCGCGTAGACGACGGCCGCCGTGATCACGCCGCCGAGCACCGAACCGATGGTCAGCTGCGTCGACGTCCCCGAAAGCACGGTGATCGCGAACAGTGCGCCGGTGTAGGCACCGGCGTCGAGACCGATCACGTCCGGGCTGCCGAGCGGGTTGCGGGTGACGTTCTGGAAGATCGCGCCCGCCAGGCCGAGCGCGGCACCGAACACCAGCCCGGCCAGTACCCGGGGCAGCCGCCATTCGCGGATGACCACGCCCGGCCCGCCACCGGAACCGGTGAGCGCCGCGAACACGCGGGCGGGACTCGCCCACGCCGCGCCGTAGCAGAGCCCGAGCAGCGTCAAGCCGGCGATGACCACCAGCATCGCCACGAGGAAGACGAGGGTGCGGCGTTCGATCCGGGCGGAGAACCGCCCGCGCCGCAGAACGAGTGTGTTCACAGTGTTCACAGCGGCGCCGCCCCGTATTTGCGGACGGCCCAGATCAGCACCGGGCCGCCGAGGAACGCGGTCACGATCGCGACCGGCACCTCGCCGGTCGGCAGCAGGACCCGGGAGCCGACGTCCGCGGCCAGCATCAGCACCGGGCCGAGCAACGCGGCGAACGCGATCAGCCACGGGATCGACGCGCCCGCGACCCGCCGCGCCAGATGCGGCACGATCAGCCCGACGAACAGGATCGGCCCGGCCAGCGCGGTCGCCGCGCCCGCCATCAGCGTGATCAGCAGGAGGGTGATCGTCCGGACCCGCGCGACGTTCGCGCCGAGGGTGTGCGCGACCGTCTCGCCGAGCGCGATCGCGTTCAGCTGACGGCTCACCGCGAAGGCGCCCAGCAGGGACAGGCCGATGATGATCAGCGGAACCGTGGTCGGCGCCTGTTCCCGGCCCGCCAGCGACCCCACCGACCAGAACCGGTAGACGTCGAAGGTGTCCGGGAACAGCAGCCGCAGCCCGAGGGTGAGCCCCAGCAGCACGGCGCTCAGCGCGGTCCCGGCGAGCACCAGCCGCAGCGGCGACTTGCTGCCGACCGCGTACACCAGCGCCGACGCGCCGAGCGCGCCCAGCACCGCCAGGCCCAGTTCGGCGGGCGCCGACGCGGCGAGACCGAACGACGAGCCCACCGCGATGGCGAACCCGGCCCCGGCGGTCACGCCGAGCACGCCGGGTTCGGCCAAAGCGTTGCGGGACAGGGCCTGCACGAGCACACCGCCGACGGCGAGCGCCGCGCCGACCCCGATCGCCAGCACCGCCCTCGGCATCCGGATGTCCAGGACCACCGCCCGGTCACTCGGATCCCCTTCGCCCAGCAGGGCGCGCACGACCTCGCCGGGGGCGATGGCGTGCGCGCCGATGCCGACGCTCAGCACGGCGACCACGACGAGCCCGAGCAGTGCGGCGCCGAGCAGCGCGGACCGCCCGGTGGTGGTCACTTCTTGAGCAGCGGCGCGAACGCCTGGTCGACGGCGTCCAAAGTGGACGTCGCGGCCCGGTAGGTGGCGGCCTCGGTGTAGCGGAACGGGTAGACCTTGCCCGCCTTCACCGCGGGGAGTTCCTTCCACAGCGGCGAGTCGAGGACGTACTTGACCGGCGGGGGCACGGAACCGTCGGCGGCGACCGAGTAGGTGATCGCGTCGGCCTGGGCGAACGCGGTCGGCAGTTCCTCGATCGACGGGTACTCGCTGACGTCCTTGGAGCCGCCGCCCTTGACCTTGACCTGGCCGTAGTAGGTGGCGCCGACGTCCTGCGCGACGTTGGTGCCCCAGGAACCGTTGAACTCACGCTGGAAGTTCCCCTTGGCGACCTCGCCGTAGGCACCGACGTGGCCCAGCTTCAGCTGCGGCAGCACGGCCTTGTACTTCTCGGCCAGTGCCTTGGCCTTGGTGTCGTACGCGGTCTTCAGCGCGTCGAACCCGGCGGCCGCACCGGCGGCGTCGGCCTGCTTGCGCGACAGCTCACGCCACATCGACGGCACCGACGGGCCGATGGCCACGACCGGCGCGATCGCTTCGAGCCGCTTGATGTCGATATCGGCGAGCACCGGCTTCGGCACGCCGATCACAATGAGGTCCGGATCGGCCTGCGCGATCGCCTCGTAGTTCGTCTCCGACGCCGACTCGCCCGCGACCTTCGCCAGCTCGTCGTACTTCTTGCGCTCCTGCTCGTTGAACAGCGGGATCCCGCGCTTCCAGCTGGACACCCCGACCAGCGGCGCGCCCGCTTCGAGCAGGGCGGGCACGGCGTAGCCGGTGGCGATGACCCGCTTCGGCGAGACCGGGATGGTGATCTGGCCGTTGTCGGCCGCGAACACCCGGGTCTGACCGGCGCCGGCGGCCTTGCCGTCGTCGCCCGCACCGCAGGCGGTGGCCGCGGTCGTGACCGTCAGCGCGAGCGCGAGCGCTCCGGCGAGGCGTCGGGTTCTAGTGGTGCGCATGGGTTTCCTCGTTCTTCTTCGTGGGGATCAGTGGTCGTGCTCGTCGTCGAAGTCCGCGACGCCGCGTTTCCAGTAGCCGGTCACGTCGTGGTCGTCCTTGCCGAGCCCGAGATCGTTCTTGAGCCACCGGCGCAGCGGTTTGATCTGCCCCGCCTCCCCCGCGACCCAGGCGTAGAGCCGTTCACCGGCGGGGACCTCGATCGTCCGGACCGCGCGGGCGAGGACGTCGGAGGCGCCCGGCGCGACGTCGCCACGATGCAGCCAATGCACCTCGACGTCTTCGGGCGCCGACAGCTCGATCTCCTCGCTCGCGTCGGTGACCTCGATGAACGCCCAGCCCGCGGCGGTACGCGGCAGTTCTTCGAGCCAGCGCGCGATCGCGGGCAACGCGGTGACGTCACCGGCGAGCAGGTATCGGTCGTAGGTGTGCGGCACGATCAGCCCGCCGGGCGGGCCGGCGACGTGCACCGGGGTACCGGGCGTGACCTTCTCGGCCCATCCGGAACCGAGCCCGCCTTCGTGCAGCGCGACGTCGAGGTCGAGTTCCCCGGAAGCCGGGTCGTACCGGCGGACCGTGTACTCGCGCGACGTCGGCGACGGCTTCGGCCAGCGCAGCATGTCGCCGTCCTGCACCGGCAACCGCGGCTCGGCGTCCAGTTCCGGGAACAGGATCTTCACGTGTTCGTCGGGCGAATGCGCCTCGAAACCCGCCGTTCCCGGCCCGCCGAGCGTGACCCGGAGCAGCCCGGAGCCGATCATCTCGGTGCGCACGACCTCGGCCTGCCGGATGCGGATCGGGTACGGCACCTTCTCCGCGTGCTGTCCCGCACGGACTTCGGCTATGCGCTCCAGGTGCCGGTGGCGGTGGTCGGCGCGGCTCACGCGGTGCTCCCGGTGAGAACCTGCGTCCAATGGCCGAGGGTCGGCTGCTCGGCGAGGTCGGCGAATTCGAGCGTGTCGGCGCCCTCGGTGCGCCACTGCTCGACCAGGCCCATGATCCGCATCGAGTCCAGGCCGAGATCGGTGAGGTCGGTCTCCGGCTTCAGCTCGGCCGGGTCGCAGCCGAGCAGTTCGGCGACGTCGGCGTGGATCTTCTCGACGGTGAGGCTCATCGCTGTGCTCCGGCGTGGATCGGGGCCAGCGCGGCGAGCGCGGCGGCCGTGGTGGTCAATGCGCCGCACCGCTGGGCGACGTACTCGCAGGCCTGGTCGTGGCGGTCGCGGGAGAAGTCCGCGACCGCGTCACCGACCAGGAACGGCTGGATGTCGCGCATGAACGCCTCGACGGCGGTGGCCTGGCAGCCGATATGCGCGTAGACCCCGGTGATCAGCAGCTGGTCGCGGCCCGCTTCGGCGAGCTGCTCGGTGAACGTGCTGCGCTGGAACGCGCTGTAGCGCCACTTCGTCAGGACCTTGTCCCCAGGCTTCGGCGCCAGCTCGGCCACCACGTCGGCGGCGGCGGGGTCTTCGTCGATGACCGCGCCGATACCGTCGCCCCAGAACTCGGTGAGCAGGCCTCGGTCCTCGGCGGCCTGGTGGCCGGGCTGCGCGGTGTAGAACACCGGCACACCCGCGGCGCGGGCCGCGTCGGCCAGCGCGGCGATGTTCGCGACCATCTCCGGGACCGGGGATCCCGCGTACGGCGCGAGGAAGTACCGCTGCGCGTCGTGCACCAGCAGCGCGGCACGGGCGGCGTCGGGCTTCCAGCCGACCCGTCCGGCGGGCAGTTCGGCCTCCGTCGGGAGCGTGTAGGGCTCGATCTTGGGGAGCGACACGTTCACTTCTCCTTCGCCAGGGCGGCCAGCGCCGCCCGCAGCTCGCGTTTGCTGGTCTTGCCGACGCCGGTCACCGGGAACTCCGGCACCACCTGGACCAGGTCGGGCACCTTGAACGCCGCGACCCCGCACTCGCGGACGAACCGGCGCAGCTCCGCCGCGGCGGGTTCGGCGCCCGCGGCAGGGACGACGTAGGCGCAGGTGCGCTCGCCCAGATACGGGTCCGGCACCGCGACGACGGCGGCGTCGAGCACTCCGGGGTGGGCCATCAGGTGGTTCTCGACCTCTTCCGCGGCCACCTTCTCGCCACCGCGGTTGATCTGTTCCTTGGCCCGCCCGACCACTTCCAGATGCCCGGACGGGTGTTGCCGCACGAGATCCCCGGTGCGGTAGAAACCGTCCTCGGTGAACGCGGTCTTGTTGTGCTCGGCGGCGCGGTAGTAGCCGCGGATCGTGTACGGCCCCCGCGTCAGCAGGGCGCCGATCTCCCCCTGCGCGACGACGTCGTCCGAAGTGGACAGTGGGTCGTCCGGGTTCACGACGCGGATCTCGTCGTCGGGCGAGATCGGCCGTCCTTGTGTCGCGAGAACGTATTCGTCCGGGTCGTCGAGCCGGGTGTAGCAGACCAGTCCCTCGGCCATGCCGAACACCTGCTGCAGACGGCAGCCCAGCGCGGGCCCGATCTTCTCGGCCAGTTCACGGGCGCATTTCGCGCCGCCGACCAGCAGGACGTCCAAAGAGGACAGATCGCGGGTGGTCCGCGCGGCCGCCTGCGCCCAGGCGGCGGCCAGCGGCGGCACGAGCCCGGTGATCGTCACGCCTTCAGCCTCGATGAGCCGGAAGGCGGTGTCGGCGTCGGGACGCGGCGCGAACACCGTCGCCGCGCCCGCGTGCAGCGCGCCGAGCAGACCGGGCGAGCTGAGCGGGAAGTTGTGCGCGACCGGCAACGCGGCCAGGTACACGCTTTCCGGGCGCAGGCCGCAGATCCGGGCGCTTTCCCGGACGCTGTAGAGATAGTCGTCGTGTGTGCGCGGGATCAGCTTGGGCAGGCCGGTACTTCCGCCGGACAGCTGGAGGAACGCGACCCCGGCGGGATCGGGATCCGGCAGAGCGCGCGGAGTCGCCGCTTCGAGCACGGCGAATTCCTCCGTGCCGACGACGAAGACGTTGCGCACCGAAGGGATTTCAGCGGCTACCGTGCGCGCCATGGCCGCGTGGTCGAACCGTTCGTGTTCGCCGACGGTCAGGATCGCCGCGGCCTCGCTCTGCTCGGCGAAATGCCGCAGCTCGCTCGCGCGGTGCGCGGGCAGCGCGAACACCGGCAGCGCGCCGGCCCGCCACAGGCCGAACACGACGGACGCGAATTCGGGCACGTTCGGCAGTTGGACGACGACCCGGTCGCCGGCCTGGATCCCGGCCCCGGCGAATCCGGCGGCGAGCCGGTGCGCCCGTTCGTCGAGTTCGGCGAAGGTCCAGCGGGCGTTCTCGCCGATCACGGCGAGGCGCTCGGCGTAAGCCTCGGCGAGGCTGGTCAGCAGCTTGCCGAACGTCTGGCCGCGCCAGTATCCCGAAGCCCGGTAGCGCGCGGCGGTTTCCGGCGGCCAGGGCACGTGGTCGGCGGTCATTCCGCACCCTCCAGACCGAGGGCTCGCAGCATGGTGCCGAATTTCGCGCCGGTCTCGGCGAGTTCGGCGGCCGGATCGGAACCCGCCACCACTCCCGCGCCCGCGAACAGCCGGACGGTCCGGTCACGGACTTCGGCGCAGCGGATGGTGACGACCCATTCGCCGTCACCGTCCTGATCGGTCCAGCCGACGAGACCCGCGTAATAGCCGCGATCCTCGGGTTCGAGCGCGGCGATCGTGTCGCGGGCGAGCGCGGTCGGGACGCCGCAGACCGCCGGTGTCGGATGCAGTGCCTCGGCCAGCCCGAGCGCGGACGAACCGGCGTCGGCCGGGTCGGCGAGCCGTCCGCTGATGGTGGTCGAGAGATGCCACATCGTCGGCGTGCCGATCACCTCCGGTTCGGCGGGGACGTCGAGGTCGACACAGAACCGGCCCAGCACTTCGGCCACCTGGGCGGCGACGTGGGCATGTTCGTCACGGTCCTTTTCGGACGCCAGAAGATCCTTGACGCGCCGGGAGTTCTCGGCATCGTCGGCCACCCGCGGCCGCGATCCCGCCAGCGGGTTGGCCGTGACGACACGGCCGCGGCGGGACACCAGGAGTTCCGGGCTCGCGCCGACCAGGGTGCGCGGCGCGGGATCCCCCGGCGCGCTGACGTCGACGGCGAAGGCATGGGCCGCCGGGTCCGCGTGGACGAGACGCGCCAGCAGCCGTGGCACGGCGACGGGGTCACCGCCGGTGACGTCGAGGCAGCGGGACAGCACGATCTTGCGCAGGTCGCCGTCGCGGATCTCGTCCAGCGCCTTGGCGACGGCAGTGGTGTAGACCTCCGGCGCGGGCCGCGGCGACACCGTCCAGTTCCCGCCGAGCGGGGCGACCGGACCACTCGCCTTCGGTGGTCCTGCCTTGCGCACCAAGGCGGGCACCACCAGGCTGCTCGGCGCGTCGGGCCGGAATCCGATCGCGCCGGCGACGACGGGTTCGGTCACCCCCGCCACGAGAGCGGCGTCGAGGACTTCGGCGGCCGCGCGGGCACGCTTGCCCGGCGCCGCGTGGACCGGGGCGTACACCCCGTCGGCGAGCAGCGATCCTCGTGCGGACGAGTAGTAGAACGATCCGGGCAGGTACGCCGCCAGCAGATCGGCCGCCTGATGGACCGGCCTTGGTCGGGCCGGTGCAGGTGAGGACACGACTGGATTCCCTTTCGCGAATACTACTGACCGAACTGGCGCTCTCGCGGCACCCCAGTGCCGAGCGCCGACACGACTATTCGGTTAGCCTAACCTAATCGTACGGACCCGAAAAGTCTTCGTTGCGTCATCGAGATCACGCGCGGAGCGTCGCGCCGCCGTCGACGTAGAGGTTCTGCATCGTGATGTGCCGCGCGCGGTCGGAGGCCAAAAACAGTACGGCGTCGGCGATATCGGCGGGTTCGGCTATCCGGCCCAGTGGTATGCCGACACGGTATTGCTCCGGATTTCCCGCGATGACACGGTCCGCGCCGTTCTCGTCCGTCCACAGCAGACGTTGCATATCGGTGTCGGTCGAGCCGGGCGAGACGATGTTGCAGCGGATACCGGAACCGGCGAGTTCGAGCCCGAGACAGCGGGTGAGCATCGTCGCCGCGGCCTTCGACGCGGCGTAGGCCGCCATCCCGGTGCGCGGGACTCCGGCGGCGTTCGACCCGACCGTCACCAGAACACCGCTGCGACGAGGAAGCATCCGGCGGGAAATCTCGCGGAGCACCGTGAAGACGCCAGTGGAGTTGACCGCGAAAGTCGCCGCCCAGTCCTCGTCGCTCGTGTCGCAGACGGACCCGGGCTTCAGCACACCCGCGACGGACGCCCCGATGCCGATCGGCCCGAGTTCGCGTTCGACCTGGTCGACCACCCGCGCGACGGCGGCGGGATCGCCGACGTCCGCGACGAACGAGGTCACCCCGTGCCGGGAAGCGCCTTCGGCCAGGTCCACCGCCGCCACGATCGCGCCGGCCTCGGCGAGCCCGTCCACGACGGCCGCCCCGATCCCGCGCGCACCCCCGGTGACGAGCGCGACCTTGCCCTCGATCCCTTCCACGCCACAACCACCCTACATCCCGTTTGCTTAGCCTTGCCTAAGCTATCGGGCCGAACCGGACAAAGCGAGGGACCGACACCGGTGATTCGGGCCACTCCCCTTCGCGGCCCTGGACGGCAAAAATGCCGTGGTACACGCCACGCGCATGTGCAGCGGCCCGACCGGGAACACAGGCGAGACGTGGGCAAAAGCGTAACTCGCGTGATCAGGCGCGTAACTCGCGTGACCGGAGGCCGCACTCGGGTGTTCCGCCGCTGATCACGTGATGGGCGCAGAGGTCGTGAGTGGCGTTTCGGGTTACAGGGAGGCAGGCGAACGTGGCGTGTCGTGCACCGGAGACCGACCAGCCGGACCGATCGTGACCCACTGTCCACAAGGGACACCAAGATGCCCCCGTGTGTCCGGCTCTCGCGGGGGTCGTGAGTGGCAAAGATCGTTCTAACCCTCTTTGCCAC